>NZ_CP018725.1:2357500-2657500 GCF_001908725.1 Xanthomonas vesicatoria ATCC 35937
CGTAGCCCTGCACCAATGGATAGAGGAACTCATGAATGGCGATCGGCTGCTGACCGGCAAAGCGCTTGGCAAAATCGTCGCGCTCGAGCATGCGCGCCACGGTGTGCTGGGCGGACAGCTTGATCATGTCGGCGGCGCTCATCTGGCCGAACCACTCGGAGTTGAAGCGCACTTCGGTGCGTTCTCGATCCAGGATCTTGAAGACCTGCTCTTCATAGGTGCGGGCGTTCGCCAGCACATCGTCGCGACTGAGCGGCTTGCGGGTTACGTTCTTGCCGCTCGGGTCGCCGATCATGCCGGTGAAGTCGCCGATCAGGAAGATGACCTGGTGACCCAACTCCTGAAACTGCCGCATCTTGTTGAGCAACACGGTGTGGCCCAGATGCAGGTCCGGCGCGGTGGGATCGAAGCCGGCCTTCACCCGCTGTGGGACGCCCGACTTCAGGCGGGCTTCGAGCTGATCGAGCTTGAGAATCTCGTCGGCGCCACGGCCGATGAGTGCGAGGGATTCTTCAATAGTGGCCAACCACGGACTCCAGCGGCGTTTGCCGTCAACAACGTGAATGATGTTAAACGCGGGTTAATTCCGCGCCAACTGAAAATAATGAACAGGCTCAATGGTTTGACGCGCTGTTACAGGCTGTCTATGGTACCGGCGATTGGGCTCGCACTTCGAGCCAGCGAGGAAATCTAACGATGCAGAACTCAGAGCAGGGCCGTGCACGCAAGCGGCGCTTTCAAGAACGCCTCCACGTCCTCCACGACACTGCACTGCATCGCAAGCTCAAGCAGCACCTTCCGGCGGCATTCAACGACCGCTGGACGCGCCGCCACTGGATCCACGCCAGCCTGTTCGCCACCATCGGCGCACTGGTTGCGACGATCGTGCCGGGTTTCTCCAATGCCATCGACACGCCGCTTTCCAGCCATTCCACGCTGGCTTTGCCGTTGCCGCCGCTGGTGCCTAGCCGCAAGCAGCTGGCGCCGGGCACCGAGTGGGAGATCCTGCAGGTCAAGCCGGGACAGACGCTGAGCACGCTGTTCGGGGAGTTGGGAATCCCGACCGCGGTGATGTACCAGGTGCTAGCGCATCCGGGCACCAAGGAGGCGCTGACCAAACTGCGTCCGGGTACCGAGATCGCGTTCGACCTGCCGACGCCGGGTGAGTTGCGGGCATTGCGCTTCGATCGCGACGACAGCCATCGGGTGGAATTGCGCCTGCTCGGCGATAGCGTGCGCGAGAAGGTGACCGAGCGCGCGACGACCACGCGCACCGTGGTGGCCAGCGGCGAAATCAGTAGTTCGCTGTACGCATCGGCCGGCAAGTCGGGGTTGTCGCCGGCCGCGGTGGCGATCATGACCGACGAGATCTTCAAGTACGACATCGACTTCGACAAGGATCTGCAGCCAGGCGACCGCTTCAGTGTGGTGATGGACGAAACCTGGCGCGAAGGCGAGCGGATCAGCACCGGCGACATCCTGGCGGCGACCTTCACCACCGGCGGCAAGACCTATACCGGATTCCGCTTCGAGCGTGTCGGCAAGCCAGCCGAGTATTACGACATCACCGGCCGGCCGTTGAAGAAGAGCTTCATCCGCATGCCGGTGGCCTACAGCCGCATCAGCTCCACCTTCGGTGCGCGCAAGCATCCGGTGCTGGGCACGATGCGCATGCATAAAGGTGTGGATTACGCGGCCGCGTCGGGCACGCCGATCATGGCCGCAGGCGACGCGCGGGTGGTGTTCGTCGGCACCCAGCGTGGCTATGGCAATGTGGTGATCCTGGATCACGGCAAGAACTACAGCACGCTGTACGGGCATATGTCGCGCTTCGGCAAGATCAAGGCCGGCCAGCGCATTAACCAGGGCACGGTGATCGGCTATGTCGGCATGACCGGCCTGGCCACCGGCCCGCATCTGCACTACGAATTCCGCGTCGCAGGCCAGCAGCGCAACCCGATGTCGGTGACGATGCCGCCGCCGGAGCCGCTGCAGGGCGCCGAGTTGGCGGCCTTCCGTGCGCAGACCGCGCCGGCCATGGCACGCATCGAAGGCATGGAAAAGATGATCTACGCCGATGCCGGCAAGCCTGCCAAGAGCAAGCCGCGCGGTTGAAGGCTGCGGCGGGCCTGACCGGTGCGGATCGCACTGGTCAGGGTGCCGCAGCGCCAAGCGGTCGTAAGTTGGGCGAGTTGACGTGAGACCTGCGCGTCGCCTTGGCAGTGCCCGTGGCCGACAACATGGTCCGCACCAGCCAGCACGTCAGCAAACTTTCGCGATCAGCGCGGAGCAAGACGTAAGTGATGCATTACAGCCACTAACAACTTGCGATGCAGCCACCAGGCGGGCGGGTCCCTACTCGGTGCGGCAGGTACCTTTCGTACACTCCGGTATCTCCATGTCATCCGCACACCGGTCTATTGCTGGCTACGTCTTGTTAACCGCTCTCGGATGGTCACGCGGATTCCCGGCTACTGGCGGCCTTTGTTTGCAAAGGTCGCTGTCCTTCGGGCCGCATCCATAGACCGCCAGTTGACGGCATCGCCCCGGCTGCACAAGCTGCATGACCGCTGCGCATCTGGCTCTGGCATGACCGTTCTGGAACACGAAAACTCCCCGCTGTATCTGGGCCTGATGTCGGGCACCAGCGCCGATGGCATCGATGCCGCGCTGGTGCGTTTTGCCGATGACAGCCACCGGCGCTGCGAGCTGGTTGCAGGCATGACGGTGCCGTGGGCACCGCAGCTGCGCGAGACCCTGGTGGCGCTGGGCCAGGGCGCCGAGACCATCGCCATCGATGCGCTGGGCCGGCTGGATGCGCAGGTGGGCCTGGCCTTTGCAGACGCGGCCAATCAATTGATCGATGCCAGTGGCGTTGCGCGGCAGCGCATCCGCGCGATCGGCTCGCATGGGCAGACCATTCGCCATCGGCCGACCGGCGACCCGGCGTTTACCTGGCAGATCGGCGATGCGAGCCGGATTGCCGAGCACACCGGGATCACCACGGCAGCCGACTTCCGCCGCCGCGACGTGGCAGCCGGGGGCCAGGGTGCGCCGCTGATGCCGGCGTTTCATCTGGCAATGCTGGGGGCAGGCGATGAAGATCGCGCGGTGCTCAATCTGGGCGGCATCGGCAATCTGACCTTGATTCCGCGCGACGGCACGGTGCTGGGCTTCGATACCGGCCCGGCCAATGCGTTGCTGGACAGCTGGTGCCTGCAACAGCGTGGTGCGGCATTCGACGCTGAGGGTGCGTTTGCTGCGAGCGGGAGGGTCGACTCCGCGCTGCTGCAGGCGTTGCTGGCCGAGCCGTGGTTTGCGTTGGCGCCGCCCAAGAGCACCGGTCGCGAGCAGTTCCATCTGGATTGGGTGCTGCAGGCGATGGGCGGCGCGCCGCTGGATGCCGCCGATGTGCAGTCGACCCTGCTCGAACTCACCGCAGCCACCGTGGCCGATGCTCTGCTGCGCCTGCAGCCGCAGACCCGCCGCGTGCTGGTGTGCGGCGGCGGCGTACGCAATCCGGTGCTGATGGCGCGGCTGGCGGCGCGGCTGCCGGGCGTGGTAGTGGAATCCAGCGCGCGATACGGGCTGGACCCGGATTATCTCGAGGCGATGGGGTTTGCGTGGCTGGCGGCCGAACTGCTGGCCGGGCGCCCGGCAAATCTGCCGTCGGTTACCGGCGCTGCGGGGCTACGGCTGTTAGGGGCGATCTATCCGGCGTGACGCGTCACCCGGCCTGCGCTGGCGCCATGCGCCATGCGCCAGGTGTGCGGGCCAACGCGGCAAAGTGGTTTGGAAACACACTCAAGCGTGCCGGCCGCCATCGCGCCGTAGCGCTCGGCGAGTGATGCATGGTCGGCAACGCAATGCCGATGAATGCACGGCGACTGCTCTGCCTGGCCCATTGGATGCCTAGATAGGGCTGAGGCTTTACGACGGACGCCTTGCAAGACGCGCAGGTAGAGGGCGTGGCCGCCAGAGCGGCTAGCAAGACGAGTGCGCTCACCGCCATGCCGGCGTAGGCAGTGCGGGCGAGCCTCGCTTCCCACTCCCGACTGCGATTCTGAGCGCGCCTTCTACACCCATCCGACGACCGTTCACGCCGTGTTATCTGAGACCCTAAGGCATGTTGCCGGCCGGCAGTGCCTTCAGCGCGGCGATCGCTTCGGCCAGGGCATCGACTTCCGGGTGCTGCAGGCCACCGGTGACTTCGTACTCGCTGGCGAACAGTCCCTGTTCGAGCAGATGCATGACGGTCTGGTGCTGGGTCCAGCCGCGTGCGACGGAAATGCGGCGGATGCGGTCCACCAGCAGCGGATCGATGTCACGCAACACCAGATCGGTCATGCCCTTCCTCGTGCGACGGATTGCCCCGTAGGCATCATCGGCAACCTTGAGGGACGTTTCAATCCGGCCGCCGGTCGTGCGCCAGCAAGCGCGGCCATAGCCAGGCCAGCAGCGCCAGGGTGGGAATCACGGTGAGCGCGCTAAAGATGAAGAAGGTGCTGTACGAGGTGGACTCGACCAAGAACCCGGACACGCCGCCGGCGAACTTGCCCGGCAGGTTGGCCAGCGAGACCAGCAACGCGTACTGGGTGGCGGTGAAGTTGCGGTCTGTCAACGAAGACATGAAGGCCACTAATACGCTGCCAGCAAACCCCTGAAACAGGTTATCGGCGCTGAGTGCGGCGTAGAACGCCCACAGCTTGCCGGGGTTGTGCGCCATCAGCAGGAAAGCGAGATTGGACAGCGCCACGCCCAGGGCGGCGACCAGCAGCATGCGCCGGAAGCCGAACGCGGCCACTGCGGCTCCACCGGCGAAAGCACCGGCAATGCCGATCCAGACACCGAACAGCTTGGAGACGGTGGCAATGTCTGCCTTGGTGTAGCCGGAGTCCAGATAGAACGGGCCCGCCATCACGCCGATCACCTGGTCCGGGAACTTGTACAGGCCGACGAACAGCAGCAGCACGATCCCCAATGCCAAGCCGTTGCTGGAAAAGAAGCTGGAAATGGGTTGCCAGAATGCACCCGCCACGTCGACACGGCGCACCACGGTCGCTTCGGGGCGGTCCGGCTCACGGCAGACCAGAGTGGTGATGATCGGCAGCACCATCAATGCCGACATCCCCAGGTAGGCCCAGGTCCAGTCGAGGTATTCGGCCATATACAGGGCGCCCGCCCCGCCCAGGATCAAGCCGACGCGATACCCCAGCGTGTAGGTCGCAGCCAACGCGGCCTGTGCGGTCTCCGGGGCGATTTCGATGCGATAGGCATCCACGACCGAATCCTGGGTGGCGCCCCAGAACGAGGCGAACAGCACCCAGCTCACCAGCCCGGTCACACTCAGGTCAGGCCGCGAAAACGCCAGTGCGACCAGGCCAACGGTGACACCGATCTGCGCGACCAGCAGCCAGGACCGGCGACGGCCCAGGAACGCGGTCAGCGGAAACGCATAGCGGTCGATCAGTGGCGCCCACAGGAATTTGAGCAGATAGAAGAAGCTGGCCAGGCTGATCAGGCCGATGCTGCCCAGATCCAGGCCGACGTCGCGGAGCCGGGTCGACAGGGTCTGTGAGGCGATCAACAGAAATGGCAACCCGCTACCAAAGCCCAGCAGGGCCATGGTCGCCGCTGATGGCGTGGCGAAGGCGTGTCGGATGCCGCGCCAGCCTTTATAGGTTCGGGTGGGCTCGGTCATGCGTCAAACCAGTGAGAACGAACGCGCGCGGCGGTGGCGGGCAAGGCGGACTGCGCCGGCGCATGCAGCGCGCGCCCCAAGACAGGCATCGTCTCTGGAGTTAGGTCCGCAGCGGCGTGCGCGGCCAAGCGACGACGCATGGCGGTCTCGAAGACAGACGCATTGATCGGCATCGGCAGACCGCGCGATGGCAACCGAGAGCCACCGCGCTTGCTGCTCTGCCCAAGGCGCAACCAGCTGGCGATGTCGCCGGCACGGCCTGCGCCTTGCGCTGCAAGACACTGGCGCAATGTCACGAAAACCATCGCCCCTGCCTGCCTCACTGCACGTAATCCACGATATAAGGCGCGTGATCAGAGAAACGCTGCTCACGATAGATCGTGCAAGCCTGCAGTGCATCGCGCAGGCCGGGGGTGACCAGCTGGTAGTCGATGCGCCAACCGACATTGTTGGCGCGCGCGGCGCCGCGGTTGCTCCACCAGGTGTAGTCCTCGCCCTGCGGATGCAATACACGGTAGCTGTCGACCCAGCCACGGCCATCGGCAGGGCTGGCGTCGCTTGCCGTATCAGCGCACAGGCCATTGAGCCAGTCGCGCTCGGGCGGCAGGCAGCCGGAGTTCTTCTGGTTGGACTTCCAGTTCTTGATATCCAGCGCGGTACGCACGATGTTCCAGTCGCCGCACAGCACGTACTGGCGGCCACTGGCCAGCCACTCGTCCAGGATCGGCCGCAGCCATTCCATCACCTGGAACTTGTAGTCCTGGCGCAGCTCACCGGAAGACCCGGACGGGATATAGAACGAGACGACACTCAGATTGCCGAAGCGCGCTTCGATATAACGGCCTTCTTCGTCGAACTCCGGCCAACCCAGCGCGGTGCGCACTTCGTCGGGGGCCTGTTTGGCGTAGATCGCCACGCCGCTATAGCCCTTCTTGGTGCTGGCATCGCGAAACCAGGCCTTGTAGCCGGCAGGCAGGAATTCCGGCCCGGCCAGCTGATGTTCCTGCGCCTTGGTCTCCTGGATGCACAGTACGTCCGCGTCCTGGGTGGCGAACCAATCGAAGAAGCCTTTGCTGGCGGCCGAGCGCAGGCCGTTGGCGTTGAAACTGATGATGCGCATAGGCCGGGAACGGGGAGTCGGGAATGGGGAATCGTAAAGCCTACCCCAGCGCGGCCGCGAAGGCTGCCGAGGCGCGATGCGTTTACCATTCCCGACTCCCCATTCCCCATTCCCGTCCAATGACCGACCACCGCACCCGTTTCCTGCAGCTGGCCCTGGGCGCCGATGCCCTGCGCTTTGGCGAGTTCACGCTCAAGTCCGGGCGGCTCAGCCCGTACTTCTTCAACGCCGGGCGTTTCGATTCCGGGGTCAAGACCGCGCAGTTGGCGCAATGCTACGCCGATGCGATCGATGCGGCCGGGGTGGACTTCGACCTGCTGTTCGGGCCGGCCTACAAGGGCATCCCGTTGGCGACCGCGCTGGCCTGTGCCTATGCCGGGCGCGGGCGCGATCTGCCGCTGGCCTTCAACCGCAAGGAAGCCAAGGACCATGGCGAGGGCGGCACCCTGATCGGCGCACCGCTGGCCGGGCGCAAGGTGTTGATCGTCGATGACGTGATCACCGCCGGCACCGCGATTCGTGAGGCGCTGGGCATCATCCGCGCCGCTGGCGGCACACCGTCCGGCATCGTGGTGGCGCTGGACCGGCAGGAGATCGCCTCCGAGCAGGATCGCCGTTCGGCGGCGCAGGCAGTGGCGGCCGAGACCGGCATTCCGGTGATCGCCGTGGCCAACCTCGCCGACCTGCTTGCATTCGCGGCAGGAAACGCCGACCTTGTGGGCTTCCGGGAACCGCTGCTGGCCTATCGTGGCCGCTACGGAACCGACACCACGGGCTGATAGCAGGCGACAGGGGGCTGCGCTGATGCCGAAACACACACGTTTGGCGTTACTCGCCGCCGTTGCGGTCGCCGTGGTGGCCGCACCCGGCATTGCGCAGGACAAGCCGGCCGCAAAGAAACTCTATTGCTGGAACCAGAACGGCGCCCGGGTGTGCAGCGATACGCTGCCGCCAGAGGCGGTGAACCAGGCCCGCGACGAATTCAACGCCAAGAGCGGGCTGCGCAGTGCCGAGGTGCAGCGGGCGATGAGCGGTGACGAGCGCGCCGCAGCCGCCGCCAGCGAGCAGCAGCGCCAGGCCGACCTGGCCGCCGAGCAGATGCGCCAGCGCACCGACCAGGCGATGCTGATGTCCTATCAAAGCGAAGACGACCTGCGCCGGGTGTTCAACGAGCGCATCGCCATCGTGGACAACAACATCCATACCGCGCGATTCAATGTGACCAGCCTGCGCGAGGGCCTGGCCAGCATGTTGCGCACCGCCGGAGACCGCGAACTTGCCGGCCAGGCAGTGGCCGACAAGCTGGCCGACGACATCCAGCAACGCCATCGCGAACTGATGGCGCAGTTGCGACTGCAGACCAGCTTCGAGCAACAGCGCACCGCGCTGGACGGCGAAATCGCCGATATCCTGCAGCGCTACCGCGCCATGAAGGAACCGCCCGGCGCCAGCTCGCCTGCCGGCTGAACCGCACGGGCGTCATTCCCGCCTGCCCGATGCGCCGCTGCGTGCGGCATTTCCCGATCCGACGCCCTGCCCGCATAATGGCCGGTCTTACTCTTTGCCCACGAGGCTCTCCCGCATGGCCCGGATCATCGCCATTGCCAACCAGAAGGGCGGCGTCGGCAAGACCACGACGGCAGTCAATCTGGCGGCCGGCCTGGCGCGCGCGCCCAAGCGTGTGTTGCTGGTGGATCTGGACTCGCAGGGCAATGCCACGATGGGCAGCGGCATCGACAAGCGCGATGTGGCCGCCTCCACCTGCGATCTGCTGCTGGGCGAGAACACCGCTGCCGAGATCCGAGTCACCGCGCCGGAAGGCTTCGACCTGCTGCCAGGCAACATCGACCTGACCGCCGCCGAGATCCAGCTGATGGACCAGGGCGAGCGCGAGCAGCGGCTCAAACGCGCACTGGCACCGATCCGCGACGAGTACGACTTCATCCTGATCGACTGCCCGCCGGCGCTGTCGCTGCTGACGCTCAATGCGTTGACCGCCGCCGACTCGATCATCGTGCCGATGCAGTGCGAGTACTACGCGCTGGAAGGGCTGACCGCGCTGCTGGAAACCATCGAAGCGCTGCGTGCCAACCTCAACCCGGCGCTGGAAATCGAAGGCGTGCTGCGCACGATGTTCGATATCCGCAACAACCTGGCCAATGCGGTGTCGGCGGAGCTGACCGAGCATTTCGGCGACAAGGTGTTCCGCACCATCGTGCCGCGCAACGTGCGCCTGGCCGAGGCGCCCAGCCATGGCCAGAGCATCGTCGGTTACGACCGCACCTCGCGCGGTGGCGTGGCGTACCTGGGCCTGGCCGGCGAAATCGTGCGCCGGCAGAACGACCGCAACAAGGCCTACCGGCCCGTGGAGACCGCCTGATGAACAAGCCGATCCCCGCAAAAAAGCGCGGTCTGGGCCGTGGCCTGGAAGCGCTGTTGGGACCGAAGGGCGCAGCAGCGGCAGCGGCACCCGGGGCAACCAGCGAGGACGCGCTGCAGCCGGGCGATACCCTGCGCCAGTTGCCGGTGGACCAACTGCAGCCGGGCAAGTACCAGCCGCGTCGGGAGATGGACGAGGTCAAGCTGGCCGAGCTGGCGGAGTCGATCAAGGCGCAGGGCGTGATCCAGCCGATCGTGGCGCGCGCGCTGGCACCGGGGCAGTTCGAGATCGTGGCCGGCGAACGCCGCTGGCGCGCCTCGCAACTGGCCGGGCTGACCGAAGTGCCAGTGGTGGTGCGCGAGCTGGACGACCGCACCGTCATCGCGATGGCGCTGATCGAGAACATCCAGCGCGAAGACCTCAACCCGCTGGAAGAAGCGCAGGCACTGCAGCGCTTGATCGACGAATTTTCGCTGACCCATGCCGAGGCCGCCGAAGCGGTGGGCCGCTCGCGTGCGTCGGTGTCCAACCTGCTGCGGCTGCTGGAACTGCCGGTGGCGATCCGGGTGCTGCTGGAAACCCGCCGCCTGGAAATGGGCCATGCGCGTGCGCTGCTCACCCTGGCGCCGGAACTGGCCAGCAAGCTGGCGCAGGAAGCGGCCGACCAGGGTTGGTCGGTGCGCGAGGTCGAACACCGCGCGCAGCAGTTCGCCGCCGGCAAGGTGCCGGGCTCGCTGCGCAAGGGCAAGCCGGTGACCGCGGCGCCGCAGGCAGACATCGCCTCGCTGCAGACCGAACTGTCCGAATCGCTGGGCACCAAGGTGGTGTTCAATCACGGCCGCGGCGGCAAGGGCAAGCTGGTGATCCATTACACCGATCTGGATACCCTGGAAGGCGTGCTGGAACGCCTGCGCACCCGTAAGGGGTGATGCGGCCAGCGCAGGAGGATCAGCGATGCATCCCGCCAAAGTGGACCGCGCGCATCTGCTGCGCCTGACCGACCTGCCCAACGTCGGGCCGGCTTGCGAAAAGGATCTGCAACTGATCGGCATCCGCATGCCGGCGCAACTGCACGGCCGCGATGCCTACGACATGCATGCCCAGCTCTGCCTGCGTACCGGCGTCACCCATGACCCGTGCGTGATCGATGTGTTCCTCTCGCTGGTGCGCTTCATGCAGGGCGAGCCGGCGCGCAATTGGTGGGAGTTCAGTGCCGAGCGCAAGGCAACCCTGGCCGCCGAGCGCGCCGGGACACCGGCAACCGCTCCGCTGCCAGGGCGCCGTGTCGCCAATAGCGGCAGTGGCGCCAGCGCCGGTAGGGACGGCAAGCACCGCCCATGAGCCACGCCGACGAGACGACCAGCCCCTCCGGCAGCCCCATCCTGCATCACGCGCAGGCCAAAGGCTTTGAGCCGGTACGCGGCGAAGACTGCATCGAGCAGATCAGCGCGCATATCGAGCAGCACCTGGGACCGATTGCCAGCGTGTTTCATGCACTCGTCTCCGACACCGTGCATCTGGACGTGCACATCGTGCCGCCCAACGCGCACTCGCCGTGCCTGCGTCTGGTGACCTCGGGTATGAGCGATCTGCCGATGACGCTGCCCGACAGGGTGGAGGCGCCGCGTTCCATGGAACTGATGCTGAGCCTGCCGGGCGACTGGTCGATGGACCAGCGCGATTTCGACGACGAGCGCCACTACTGGCCCATCCGCCTGCTCAAGAACCTGGCGCGGCTGCCGCACAAGTTCGACACCTGGTTGGGGTTTGGCCATACCCTTCCCAATGGCAACCCAGCCGAGCCGTATGCGCCAGGCGTCGCCTTCGACGGCGCGATCGTGCTGCCGCCGCTGAGCACGCCGCCAGAGTTCGCCCATCTGCGCATCGATGCCGACAAGACCATCGCCTTCATGACGGTGGTGCCGTTGTATCCGGAAGAGATGGCGTTGAAGCTGAGCCAGGGCAGCGATGCACTGCTGGACCGCTTCGATGCCTGCAACATTCAGGACAGCATCGACCTGCGCCGCCGCAACGTGGCGAAAAAGCGCTTTTTCGGGTTGTTCTGAGCACTGTTCCCTGCCTCCCTTCGACGTTTTCAGGACCATTGCCATGACCATCCTCGTCACCGGCGCCGCCGGTTTCATCGGCGCCTACACCTGCCGCGCACTGGCTGCGCGTGGCGAGAACGTGGTGGGCCTGGACAATTACAACAGCTACTACGACCCGCAGCTCAAGCGCGACCGGGTAGCGGCGTTATGCCCGCAGATCGACATCCGCACGCTGGACCTGACCGACCGCGATGGCCTGGCGGCGCTGTTCGATGAGATCCAGCCCAGCCGCGTCGTGCACCTGGCCGCGCAGGCCGGGGTGCGTTATTCGCTGGAAAACCCGTCTGCCTATGTCGACAGCAACCTGGTCGGCTTCGTCAACATGCTCGAGCTGTGCCGGCACCGCGGCGTGCAGCACCTGGTGTATGCGTCCAGCAGCTCTGTCTACGGCGATTCGGCCACCCCGCCGTTCTCCGAAGACCAGCGCGTGGACCAGCCACGCTCGTTGTATGCCGCGACCAAGGCTGCCAACGAGCTGATGGGGTACACCTATGCGCAGCTGTATGGGTTGCGCGCCACCGGACTGCGCTTTTTCACCGTGTACGGCCCGTGGGGTCGACCGGACATGGCACCGCTGATCTTCAGCCGCGCGGTGCTGGCCGGGCGCCCGATCGAGGTGTTCAACCACGGCAAGATGCAGCGCGACTTCACCTTCGTGGCCGACATCGTGGCCGGCGTGCTCGGCGCGCTGGATACCCCCAGCGGCGAGGCGATCCCGCACCGGGTGTTCAACCTGGGCAACCACACGCCCGTGGAATTGGAGTATTTCATCGACGTCATCGCCCAGGCGGCAGGCCGCCCGGCCGAAAAGCTCTACCGGCCGATGCAACCGGGCGACATGATCCGCACCATGGCCGACACGCGGCGCGCGCAGGCCGCGTTCGGGTTCGATCCGGCCACGCCAGTGGAGCGCGGCTTGCCGCAGGTGGTGGACTGGTGCCGCAGCTATTTCGGCGAGCGCGCCTGAGCCGTGCAGTCGAATGGCCGGCAGGCCGCGCGCATGCTGCGCGGGTTCGTGCACTGGCATGTCGCCAGGGTTCGGGGCAGCTGAGGCAGGCATGCACCAGTCGGCAATCGCCGCTGATCGGCTGCGCCATCCGCTACAGGCCGTTTTACGATCGCTCCACTGCACATAACGCGCGCCGGCTTCATGCCTGGCTCAGACGCTCAGGGCACAATGCGCGATCTTTTTTGCACAGCCATCATCGGGCCACCACGAATCCATGAGCCAACCTCAGCTTTCCGTCGTCGTCCCGGTGTTCAACGAGCGCGATAACGTCGCAACGCTGGTCGGCGAAATCGTCGCTGCCTTGCGTGGCCTGGTAGCCTTCGAAATCGTGTACGTCGACGACCATTCGCGCGACGACACCCTGGCGGTGCTGCAAGGTCTGAAGACCACCACCCCGGAACTGCGGGTCCTGCACCACGCCACCCAGAGCGGGCAGAGCACCGCGGTGCGCAGCGGGGTCAAGGCCGCGCGCGCCAGCTGGATCGCCACGCTCGATGGCGATGGCCAGAACGATCCGGCCGACATCCCCAAGCTGCTGATCGCGCGCAGCCAGGCGCAACCGCAGGTCAAGTTGTTCGCCGGCTGGCGGGTCAACCGACAGGATTCCGGGTCCAAGCGCTGGGCCAGCAAATGGGCCAACGCGATCCGCTCGCGCATGCTGCAGGACAACACGCCCGACACCGGCTGTGGCATCAAGTTGTTCGAGCGCGAGGCGTTCCTGGACCTGCCCTACTTCGACCACATGCACCGTTACCTGCCGGCACTGATGCAGCGCGCCGGTTGGCGCACGGTGAGCGTGCCGGTCAACCACCGCCATCGTACCGCCGGCGTCTCCAAGTACAACAATCTCAATCGCGCGCTGGTGGGCATCCGCGACCTGCGCGGGGTGGCGTGGCTGATCACCCGCAGCAAGCGCACCGTGGTGGAGGAACGTTGATGGAAACGAGCCTGCTGGACCAGCAACTGACCTGGCTGTACTGGACCGGCATCCATGTCACCGGCTGGAAGTTGATCGGGTATGTGGGCGCGTTGATGTTCGGCGGCCGCTGGCTGGTGCAGTTCGTCGCCTCCAAGCGTGCCGGCAAGCCGGTGATCCCGCGTCTGTTCTGGTACATGAGCGTGGTGGGCAGCCTGATGACGCTGAGCTACTTCGTGTTTTCGGCCAAGCAGGATTCGGTGGGCGTGCTGCAGAACCTGTTCCCGGCGTTTACCGCGTTTTACAGCCTGTATCTGGATGTGAAGCACCGCGGCTGGAAGCGGGATCGGGCGGAACATTGAGGGGCGGGGATTTGGGATTCGGGGTTCAGGGAGCGTCAGGCTTGTGAGGTACTGCCGCTGGTTCGATGGGTGGTGCTGTTGGGTCACCGGGCAGCTGGCGGCGGCCGCAGCGGCGCCCAAGGTCGATGCATTTGTCCGGACATGGCGCTGCGCGATTGACTGACCTGAGACCGCGCCGACGGCCGATGTCGCTACGCTGAGTCCGTGGGCACGCTGTGGTCATGTCCAGCGCCCTGCTCCACCGCCCGCTTGCCGTATCTACGCCTGCCACACTGCATTGGCACCTGAGGCTGCACACGCATCAGCACGTGCCATTGTTCGCGGACTGGCGTTGCGCGCGTGCAGCGGCCGCTATCTTGGCGATGCCACGCACTTGGTTAGGTGCGCAGGTGCTGTGCTGGGTATTGCTGCCAGAGATGTGGTGCGCCTTGCTGCAGGCGCCGGATAAAGCCACCGTGCTGCAGACGGCAACTGCTGCGCGGCAGGCCGCCAGCGAGGCGATCAATCGGGCGCGTGGGCGCGGCGGCATCGTCTGGCAGCCGGACGTGGAGGCGAGCGCGGTGGCATCGCACATCGATTACCGGCAGTTCGCCCGCAGCCTGATCGCCTTGCCGTTACGTGCCGGCCTGGCGGAACGGATCGGCGCCTACCCGTACTGGGACGCGGTGTGGTTGTCGCAAGACATCCACGTTGCGGCACGGGAACCTGCGCCGCAGGATGCAACGCGCCTGGCACGCATGGGCGGCAAGCGAGAGTGACCTTACCTGCTCGCTCGATACCGCACAGCAGCCGCAGGTTGCAGACTGGCGCCTGCACCGCGTATCCGGCAACACCGCTGGCTATGAGCGCGGCCCACGTGGTGGTCACCGCGCTCCCCCTTGCGTGTGCGGCTCAGAACGTCAGTGGGTGGTCGGGCAGCAGCGTCTGCAACTGGCTGCGGAACAGCGTACGGATACGCTCCAGCGCGGCCTCGCTGTCGGCTTCAAACCGCAGCACCAGGATCGGCGTGGTATTGGATGCACGCACCAGACCCCAGCGGTCGACAAAATCCGCGCGCAGGCCGTCGATCGTCGACAAGCGCGCCGACTCGAACGGCGACTCGTCCCCGGCCTGTGCGCGCTCGACAAAGCGCGCCACCAGCGCATGCGCATCGCCCTCCACCGGCACCTTGATTTCCGGCGTGGAGACGCTTTCCGGCAAGGCATCGAGCACTTCGGACGGGGTTTCCTCGCGCTGGGCCAGGATTTCCAGCAAGCGCGCGGCGGCATAGATGCCGTCGTCGAAGCCGTACCAGCGTTCCTTGAAGAAGAAATGCCCGCTCATCTCGCCGGCCAGTTCGGCATCGGTTTCGCGCATCTTGGACTTGATCAGCGAATGCCCGGTCTTCCACATCAGCGGGCTGCCGCCGTTGCGCAGCACGTAGTCCGACAGCTTGCCGGTGCACTTCACGTCGTAGATCACCAGGGCGCCGGGATTGCGCTGCAGCACGTCGGCGGCAAACAGCATCAGCAAGCGGTCGGGGAACACCACCGCGCCTTCCTTGGTGACCACGCCCAGGCGGTCGGCATCGCCGTCGAAGGCCACGCCGATATCCGCATCGAAGCGCTGCACCATCTTCACCAGATCGGCGAGGTTGTGCGGCTCGCTGGGGTCGGGGTGATGGTTGGGGAAGGTGCCGTCGATATCGCAATACAGCGGCACGACCTTGGCACCAATGGCCTCCAGCAGGCGCGGCGCAATATCGCCGGCCGCACCGTTGCCGGCATCCACCACCACCTTGATCGGGCGGTCCAGCTGCACGTCGTCGGCGATGCGCTGGATATAGGCGTCACTGATGTCGCGCTGGTCCAGCTCGCCCGGCGTGGCTGCGGTATGCAGGCGGCCTTCGTTGATGCGTTGATGCAGCTCGGTGATGGCAGTGCCGGACAGCGTCTCACCGCCGATCACGATCTTGAAACCGTTGTAGTCGGGCGGATTGTGGCTGCCGGTGACCGCCACGCAGCTGCCGGCGCGCAGTTCATAGGCCCCGAAATACACCACCGGCGTCGGCGCCAGGCCGATGTCGGTGACATTGCAGCCGGCACGCCGCAGGCCTTCGATCAGGCCATTGGTCAGCTCCGGCCCGGACAGACGCCCGTCGCGGCCCACCACCACATCACGCAGCTCCTGCGCCTGCATCACACTGCCGATGGCCTGGCCGATCAACGCGGCAACGCCGGGAGTGAGGTCTTTGCCGACCACGCCGCGGATGTCGTAAGCGCGGAACATCTCGGTAGCGATCTGCACCGCCGGTACCAGCGGCGGCGGCGCAGGCGCTGCCGCCTCGTCCAGCGCGCGCACTTCGCTGGCAAGGCTGGCGTCGTGCTGCAAGCTTTGGCTGAAGGTCGGCTCGTCGGTCGCTGGCTCGCCGGCAACGCGGCGGCGCGGCAGCGCCACCCGGCCACGGCTGGCCAGCACCAGCAACACCGCGATGAGGGCGAGCAACGCGGCCACGATGGCGCACCCAAGCGCGCCCAGACCCAACGGCCCGCTGTCGTTCTGCGGGACCGCAGCGGCGACGCGCAGGCCGCTGGTGCCGAGCGGTTTCGCCAGGGTTTCGGCGGCATCGGCCAGCCCGGCATCGCCCTGCTGGGCGACGTTGTAGCTGCCCTGGCGCAATGCCAGATAGGCGCTGCCGGGCACCGCGATCGCATCCAGCGGGCCTGTCAGGCGCAGCAGCGGCAGTCGTGCATACGCCACCGCAGGCTGTGCACCCAGGCGCACCGCGGCGGCCACGCCCAGACGCACCTGTTTGGCATCGCGCACCACGCGCACTTGCGCACGTTCGGCCACCAAGGCCGACTCGAGCAGGCTCAGCCGCGCGTAGCCGAAATCCTTGGGGTTGGCATAGGCGGCGGCCAGATCACCGGGCAGCACCTGCACGTCCTCGGCGCCCTTGAAGCGCTCGCGGATTGCCGAAGCGGCCGCCAGTGCGTCGCCAGCGGCCAACGCGCCGACCACCGGTGGCTGTTTGAGCACGGCGTCGAGCTGGGTGGCCTGCGCAGCCATCGCCTTGCCGACGTCCTGCACGGCGCGGTCGCGTGCCTGTTCGAGGTCCTGGGAGATCGCATCCTCACGCCATTGCGCGTAGCTGTTCCAGCCGAACCAGGCGGCCAGCAGCAACAACACGCCCCCCAACACCGGACCACTCGTACGCACGCTCGACATCCCCTGCCTGCGCTCGTTCGCCTTGCTCATCGTCAAGCTCCCCCGTCAGCGCACGCCGGTGTGGCCGAATCCACCCGCTCCCCGTGCGCTGTCCACGAAAGTATCCACCACTTGCAAGCCTACGCGCACGATCGGAAGGATCACCAGTTGGGCAATCCGGTCGCCCGGCTCGATGGTGAAGGCCGCTCGACCGCGATTCCAGGTACTGATCAGCAGCGGACCCTGGTAATCGGCGTCGATCAGACCGGTGCCATTACCAAGCACGATGCCGTGGCGGTGGCCCAATCCCGAGCGCGGCAAAATCACGGCGCATACCTGTGGATCTGCCAGGTGGATGGCGATGCCGCTAGGGATCAACGCCGCATCGCCGGGTTCCAGCGTCATCGGCGCTTCCAGTGCGGCGCGCAGGTCCATGCCGGCGCTGGCCTCGGTGGCGTAGGCCGGTAGCGGCCATACGTCGCCGAAGCGCGGGTCGAGCAACTTCACCTGCAAGGAGTGGGTCGTGTCACTCATGCCTGCAATCTCTCCGCGATCAGGGCCAGCAGTTGGTCGGCCAGCTGCGTCTTGCTGCTGCTGGGGAACACACGCTCGCCGCCCTGCCAGTAGGCGGTGGCGGCGTTGTTGTCGCTTTCGAACCCGCCGCCTTCGATCCCCACCTGGTTGGCGATGATCAGGTCCAGCCGCTTGGCCGCCAGCTTGCCACGCGCGTAGTGCTCCACGTCGTGCGTTTCGGCCGCAAAACCGACCACCAGCTTGAGCGCGCCGGTCTGCGCGGCGACCTCGGACAGGATGTCCGGGGTGCGCACCAGTTCCAGGGTGAGCGTTTCACCGGTCTTTTTGATCTTCTGCGACACCACCCGCTTGGGGGTGTAGTCGGCGACAGCGGCCGCGCCGATATAGATATCGGCCGGGAACGCGCCCAGCACCGCATCGCGCATCTGTGCCGCCGAGCGCACGTCGATGCGCTGTACGCCGACCGGCGTAGTCTGGTGCACCGGCCCGCTGACCAGTACCACCTCGGCGCCCTGGCGCGCGGCGGCGGCGGCCAGCGCGTAGCCCATCTTGCCGCTGCTACGGTTGCCGACGTAGCGCACCGGGTCCAGGTCCTCGAAGGTAGGCCCGGCGCTGATGACGATGCGCAGGCCATCCAGCTCTGCGCTGCTGGGCACAAAGGCCGGCGTAGCAGTGGGCGGGGGCGCGTCGACAGCGGCGGCGGTGCCGGCCAGTGCGGCAATGATCGCCGCCGGCTCGGCCAGGCGGCCGGGTCCGGACTCGCCTTCGGCCAGCGGGCCGTCGTCGGGGCCGATCACTGCCACGCCGCGCGCGCGCAGGGTGGCGATATTGGCCTGGGTGGCCGGGTGCAGCCACATGCGGTGGTTCATGGCCGGGGCCACGGTCAGCGGCGCGGTGGTGGCCAGGCACAGTGTGGTGACCAGGTCGTCGGCCAACCCGTGTGCCAGGCGCGCCAGCAGATCGGCGGTGGCCGGCGCCACGATCACCCGGTCGGCCCAGCGGGCCAGTTCGATATGCCCCATCGCCTGCTCGGCGGCGCTGTCCCACAGCGTGGTACGGGTCGGTTGCCCGGACAGTGCCTGAAAGCTCAGCGGGGTGACGAATTGTTGCGCGCCGCCGGTCATGGCGACCTGCACCTGTGCGCCGGCGTCGCGCAGGCGACGGACCAGTTCGAGCGATTTGTAAGCGGCAATGCCTCCGCCGACGCACAGCAGCAAACGCTGTCCGTCCAGGGGGCGGGCCTGAGTGGAGCCGATCACGTCGGGGTCGTCCTACGGTTACAAGGACAACTAGATTAGCCGATGCCCCCGCTTGCCCTGATGTGCGTGGGCGATAAGCACCGGCAATCTCGCCATATGCACATCCACGATTGGCCCACCAACGAACGCCCGCGCGAGAAACTTCTGGCACGCGGAGCCGCCGCCCTCTCCGATGCGGAGCTGTTGGCGATCTTTGTCGGCTCCGGGCTGCGCGGCCAGGATGCGGTGCAGACCGCGCGCGATCTGCTGCATCGCCACGGCCCGCTGCGCCTGTTGCTGGATCGCCCGGCCAAGGCCCTGGCGCATTTGCCCGGGCTGGGCCCCGCCTCGGCGTGCAAGCTCAGCGCAGCAATGGAACTGGCGCATCGCCACCTGATGAGCGAACTGGAACGCGGCGAGGCGTTGAGCGACCCGCCCAGCGTGGGCCGCTACTTCTCGCAGCGGCTGCGCGCGCGGGCCTATGAAGTGTTCGCGGTGCTGTTCCTGGATAACCGCCACCGCGCGATCGCCTTCGAGGAGCTGTTCACCGGCACCATCGACGGTGCCGACATCCATCCGCGCGAAGTGGTGCGGCGGGCGCTCCTGCACAACGCCGCTGCAGTGATCGTCGGGCACAACCACCCGTCCGGCAACCCGGAGCCGTCCGAAGCCGACCGCGCGGTCACCCGGCGTTTGCTGCAGGGCCTGGACCTGGTGGACATCCGCCTTCTGGACCATTTCGTGATCGGCGATGGACGTCCAGTGTCGTTAGCCGAGCGCGGCTGGCTGGAATGAGTCCGCCGCGCCGACCTGAACCATCGGCCGGACCGTGTGCCGCGCGGTCGGGTAAAATCGCTGGTTTGGTTCCAAGCAGATCCCACGTGAAAGCCCTACTCCGCGCATTGATCGGCCAAGGCATCGAAGCCTTGCGCGCCAACGGCACCCTGCCCGCCGACACCCTGCCGCCGGATTTTGTGGTCGAGCGACCCAAGACACGCGAACACGGCGACTTCGCCACCAATGCCGCGATGCTGCTGGCCAAGGCTGCGCGCAGCAACCCGCGTGCGCTGGCGCAGGCGCTGGTCGCGGCCTTGCCGGCCAGCGACGACGTGGCCAAGGTGGAGATCGCCGGGCCCGGCTTCATCAATTTCCATCTGGCGCCCACCGCGTATCAGCGCGAGGTTGCCCATGTGATCAAGCAGGGCAACGACTACGGTCGCGGCCTGGCTGGTAACGGCCGCTCGGTCGGCGTGGAATATGTCTCGGCCAACCCCACCGGCCCGCTGCATGTGGGCCACGGCCGCGCTGCGGCGATCGGCGACAGCCTGGCCCGCGTGCTCGAAGCCAATGGCTGGAACGTCAAGCGCGAGTTCTACTACAACGATGCCGGCGTGCAGATCGAGAACCTGGCGCTGTCGGTGCAGGCGCGCGCGCAGGGGCTCACTCCCGACAGCGCTGGCTGGCCGGAAAATGGCTACCGCGGCGACTACATCGCCGATGTAGCCAACGCCTACTTGGCCGGCGACACCGTCGATCTGGAAGGCCACCTGGTCTCCGGCAGCAAGGACCCGGCCGATCTCGAATCGATCCGTCGCTTTGCGGTGGCCTATCTGCGCAACGAGCAGAACCACGACCTGGCCGCGTTTCGCGTCGACTTCGATATCTATTTCCTGGAAAGCTCGCTGTACAAGGACGGCAAGGTCGAAGAGGCGGTGCAGAAGCTGATCGCGTCCGGCCATACCTATGAAGAAGGCGGCGCGTTGTGGCTGAAGTCCACCGACTTCGGCGACGACAAGGACCGTGTCATGCGCAAGTCCGATGGCACCTACACCTACTTCGTGCCGGACGTGGCCTATCACCTGACCAAGTGGCAACGCGGCTACGAACGCGCGATCACCGAGCTGGGGGCCGACCACCACGGCTCGCTGACCCGCGTGCGCGCCGGCCTCCAGGCGATGGAGCTAGGCATCCCGCAAGGATGGCCGGAATACGTGCTGCACCAGATGGTCACGGTGATGCGTGACGGTGAAGAAGTAAAACTCGGCAAGCGCGCCGGCGGTTACATCACCCTGCGCGACCTCATCGAAGAAACCAGCGCCGATGCGGTGCGCTGGTTCCTGATCGCGCGCAAGCCCGATTCGCAGCTCACCTTCGACATCGACCTGGCGCGCGCGCAGAGCAACGATAACCCGGTGTTCTACGTGCAATATGCGCACGCACGGGTGTGCAGCGTGCTGCGTCAGGCGCAGGAAAAGGGCTTCAAGTACGAGCAGGCCAATGGTCTTGCACAGCTGGCCCGGCTGGACGACGAGCATTCGCTCAACGTGATGCTGGAGCTATCGCGCTACCCGGAAGTGGTGGACATCGCCGGCCAGGCGCTGGAGCCGTACCAGATCGCACAGTACCTGCGTGAATTGGCGCATGCCTTCCACACGTGGTATCACAACACCAAGCTGCTGGTGGACGATGCGGCAGAGCGCGACGCAAAACTCACCCTCGCCGTCGCGACCCAGCAGGTGCTTGCCAACGGCCTGGAATTGCTCGGCGTCAGCGCCCCAGAAAAAATGTAAGTCACTTAGGAGCTGCCAGGCAGGCGTGGGCTACGCCTGTTTGCGCACTCAGCAGCGGTCGCCGTCGCGCGGCAGCGGCGGCGGCGATTGCCGCACCAAGCCGGGCGCACCGCCCGCAACGACACGATTCGGAGAAGTGGTAGATGGCAGCACGACGCGGTAAGAGCCAGGCACGACGCAACACCAGCCATGGCACGCCCGGTTGGGTGTGGTTGGTAGCGGGCGCCGCGATTGCGGCAGTGATCTTCCTGGCTGCACCCAACCTGTTCAAGAAGGACGGCGACGGCTTCCTGCGGGTGGGGCCGCGAGCCAATCCGGACGCGCAGCCCGAACCGGTGGCCGATGCCGACACCGATACGCCGGCCGAGTTGCCCAAGCCCGGGGCACAACCGCCCAAGCCGCAGCCCAAGCCGGGCGATGCCCAGACCCAATACGACTTCTACACCGTGCTGCCCGGCAAGGAAGTGCAGATGTCCGACGCCGAGCTGGCTGCCAGTGCACGTGCCGAAGAAGCCGCGCGTGCGCGCGCTGCATTGGAAGGCAAGCCCATCGCGCCGGCGCCGGGAGCAGCGGCCAGTGTCGCTGCGGCCACGCCAGCGGCCAGCGTGCCGATGCCGTTGAAGGAAACCGCCACCAGCGCGCCCAAGCCGTTGCCGGAAGCCACTCAGACACGTCCGGCAGCCACGCCAGCACCGGCCACCACAGCGGCCCTCACCACGCCGGCCGCTGCGCCTCCGGCGACGGCGACGGCAGCACCGGCCGCCACCGATAACACCCGTTACATCCTGCAGGCCGGCTCGTTCGGCGCCTCTGGCGACGCCGAGTCGACCAAGGCCAAGCTAGCGATGATGGGGCTTGCCGCGCGCGTGGAATCGGCCGACATCAGCGGCAAGAAGGTTTATCGCGTGCGCATGGGGCCGTACGGTACCGCAAGCGAGCTGGCCGAAGCCAAGCAGAAGCTCACCGGCAGCGGCTTGCCGGCCATCGCGATCAAGGCGCAGTAAGCGCCGTGATGCGTCGCCTCGCCATTGCGCTGCTAGGGCTGCTTGCGCTGGCCGGCACGGCGCAGGCCACCGAGCAGATTCCCGACCAGATCCAGATCGATGGCCGGCAGGCAACGTTGCTGGCCGAGCCGCTGTCCGGGCCGCTGGATGACCCCGCCACCTGGAAGCGCTTCGTGGCGCAGGCAGGCAGTGCGCTGGGCGGCTGCAGCGCCAACTGGCGCGGCTATCAGGCGTTCTGGCGCGTGGATGCCCAGCAACTGGTGCTCGATCGCGTGGTGCTGGGCGCCTGCGCCAAGGCGCCGCCGGAGCTGCCGCTGTCAGTGCTGTTCCCCGACCAGCGCGCGCCGGTCGCGGCGGTGTGGGTGGATGGCGAGGTGATTGCCGCTCTGCCGGCTGCAGACAACGCACCGTCCGATGTGCCCGCCAGCTATGTGCTGCTGCGGTTGCGTCGAGGACATGTATTGGCTCGCGAACCGCTCACTGCGGACATGCTGCGCGCACGTCAGGACGCAGCTGCACGCCCGGTTCCTGGTCCCTGAGAGTGGCTGATACGACCACTGCGCTCACCGCCAGGCGGGCGGGGCCTTTGCTCGGTGTGGCATGCATCACTCGTACGCTTTAATTCCGGACGCGCCAGCCACCCCCCTCTGACCACTGCTTTTTACGTTTTCTAGCTGTACTAAGCCTCCCCCTTCCCCTGGAGTTCCCATGTCCAAGACCGTCCTGATCACTGGTGCCACCTCCGGATTCGGCAGCGCAGCGGTACGCCGCTTTGCCGCCGCCGGCTGGAAGGTCATCGCCACCGGTCGACGTGCCGAGCGCCTGGATGCACTGGCGGCCGAACTGCCCGCCGGCCAGGTGCACACCGCCGCGTTCGACATGCGCGATGCGCAGGCCTTGTCGGCGGCCATCGACACGCTGCCAGCCGCATTTGCCGACATCGATGTGCTGGTCAACAACGCCGGTCTGGCACTGGGCACCGCGCCCGCGCAGCAGGCCGACCTTGCGCAGTGGCAGCAGATGATCGACACCAATGTCACCGCGCTGGTCACCCTCACCCACCGTCTGCTGCCGGCGCTGATCGCGCGTCGTGGCGCCATCATCAACATCGCCTCGGTCGCGGCGACCTACCCGTACACCGGCGGCAACGTTTACGGCGGCACCAAGGCGTTTGTGCAGCAGTTTTCGTTGGGCTTGCGCGCGGACCTGCACGGTACCGGCGTGCGCGTGACCTCGATCGAACCGGGCATGGCCGAAACCGAGTTCACCCTGGTGCGCACCGGCGGCAACCAAGCCGCATCGGACACGCTGTACCGCGGCGCCACCCCGATGACGGCCGAGGACATCGCCGAACAGATCTTCTATGTCGCTAGCCTGCCGGCGCACTTGAACATCAACCGTCTTGAGATCATGCCGGTGACGCAGTCGTTCGCCGGGTTTCAGGTGGCGCGCGACGCGCAGTGAGGAAACGACGCCGCATCTGCGGCGACCCGCAGTGAAGATGCGCTGCCCACATCCACGGTGTGGCAGCGGGGTTCCGACCCGCCTCGTGGGTGGTGAGCGCCCCCTCTATCGCCCCTTGCTGATCCACTGCAGACACGCACAGCGATTCTCGAAAGCCGCGCACTGCGCGGCTTTTCTTTTCAGCGATTCCGCAAGCTGCGCTACGCCGACTCGGCTATGCCGCCCGATTGCGCACGGCTACGCAGCAACACACCGCGCAGCCGCAGGAAAGGACGCTCCACGCTGTAGTGCAGCAATGCGCCCGCCAGCAGCGCAACCACGCCATACACCGCAAATGCCAGCACGCCACGGCCGTCCAATGCCGCGCCGAACCAGGTCTGGGTCACATGGAACATTGCCTTGTGGGTCAGATACAGGCTGTAGGAGATCGCCGCCAGCCATGCCGCGCCCGGCACCCGCAGCCGGCCGAACAGCGTGTGGGTGGCAGTGCCTGCCAGCACCAGCAATGCCAGCCCGAGCGAGAGCACCGGCCAACCCAACGCATTGCCGATCAACCCGGTGCGCTCGCGAAACAGCCACATTGCCAGCGCCATGACCGCAACGCCGGCAAGCAACCAGGTGCCGCCGCGCTGCTGCAGCCGTTGCCAGAGCTGCGGACGGAACACCTTGAGCACCGCCAGCACCACGCCGGCCAGCAGGCCGTCGAGACGGTTCCAGGTGGGGAAATAGAGATCTTCGACAAACCAGTTGCGCTGCTGCCCGCCGCCCACCTGATCCAGCGCCGTGTTGTGCAGCCACACGCTGGTGCGCAATGCGATGCCGGCCAGCACCACCGCCACGCACAACGCAATGAAGCGCCCGGCCGACGGCCGCCGTAACAACAGCATGGCCAGCAAGGGAAAGACCAGATAGAAATGCTCTTCCACGCACAGCGACCAGGCATGCGAAAACGCGGCCTGCTGGCCGTAATCGACCAACAGATTCAAGGTGAAGGTGGCGAACATCCACCACGGCGCCAGGCCGGGCGCTTCGCGCACGCCCGGCCACGCGATGTACACCAGCAACACCACTGCAAACGCCGGCAGGATGCGCAACGCGCGCCGCAGATAAAAATCCTTGAAGTCCAGGCGCTGCCCGCGCGCCAACGGCGTCAGCACCTGGCTGCCGATCAAAAACCCGCTGAGCACGAAGAACAGGTCCACCCCCATCCAGCCATAGCGCGACAGCCATGCCCAGTCCGGCCCCAGGCCACCGACCACGAATGCGTGGAACAGCATCACCCAGACGATCGCGATACCACGCAGCAGGTCCAGGGCGGGATAGCGCATATCAGCGATCGGCAATGAGGAAGCCCGATTGTGCCGCATGACCTCCGCCCGTGCGTAAGTCGCTGTCTGCGTAACCAGCGGTGCAGTACGGTAGACGAGACCGAAAGTGACCCGCAGTCGGGGCGGCCTCGCACCCTGGGCAAGCATCGGCATGCAAGACGCCACCCGCCAAGGCGACAGACAGGCATTCAGCGGCAGACGATCACTGCGACGGACGTGCCTTGAAATACCACCATGGCAGCGCGCAATGGGTGCGGTTGGCAGCATTGCGACATGCCACTGCACTTGCGCCGCATGGCGAGGAGTGCATCGTCGATCAGCAGCGATGTGGTCGGCGGCGGCGACCGACACGCATCGACAGCCCAACGCTTAACCCTTGCCGCTACCGCCCCACCGCATGACACCGCCGACGTGAACGGCTAACACTACCGGGCGAGCAATCGTCAGACGATGCGCACGGCGCGCTCAAACCAACGTGTACGAGTCGCACATGGCGCAACCAACAACGGCCGTGTCCACCTGACGGTGGGCGCAGGCGTCTTGTTAGACGCCCCTGTCCTGCTAGCCCATGCTGGCACGCATCTGTCGGCCAGCACGACGCGCGGCCTGAGAGTGACACGGCACGATCATCCTCAAGCCACCGCGGCCTGCTCGATCCGTGTCACCCGCGCGACTGGATGCAACAGGCCCCAGGCTTCCAACTGATCGACCGCGTTGCGCACGCCGTCTTCGTCGCGAATGCGCTGGCCCAGCGCGCGTGCCGCCGCGCGCATGGTGGGTGTACTTGCCTGGCGCAGCGCCTCGGCCAGCGTCTCCGGCTGCAGGCCGACACGTGCAAGCGCAGGTGGCGCCACCCCCCGTTGGGCCAGGCAATGCGCCCAGAACGGTTGGTCGTAGCCGAACGGCAGCACTACCGACGGAATCCCTGCCGCAAGCGCCGCACCGGTGGTACCGGCGCCGCCGTGATGCACGGCCGCAGTCACCCGTGGAAACAACCAATCGTGCGGCGCCTGTTCCAGATGGAAGAAGCGCCCGGCGTCCTCTGCGCCTGCGGTGTCGGCGGTTGCCAAACCGCCCCAGCCACTGGCAAGCAATGCGCGTTGCCCGGTCAGGCGCACGGCGGCCTTGACCGTGGCGGTGAGCTGCACCGCATCGCTGCTGGTCATGCTGCCGAAGCCGAGATACAGCGGGGGCGGCCCGGCCTGCAGAAACGCCTGCAGTGCAGCCGGCGGTTGCCACTGCGGCTGCGGCAGTTGCCAGAATCCGCAGATCTGCGCGCTTTGCGGCCAGTCCGGCGGGCGTGGGCACAGCTGCGCGCTGTAGCCATAGATCACACGCAACGCAGCACGGTCCGGGCCGCGCCATGGATACGCCGGCAACCCCAGCGCCGGCCGCACGATGTCATTGAGCGCAGGGCGCATCAGCTGCCAGCCGGCAAACCGCACCACGTGGTGCAGGGCCACATTCACCTGCCCGGGCAGACGTACGTTGGGCATCACCATCAACGGCAGATGGCGCGAGGCAGTGAGCGGCTGCAGTTGTGCAAAGCACACCGGCAACCCGTAGGCCTGACCCAGGCTGTGCGCCAGGAAACTTGCACTGCCCACCCCGAGGATCAAACCGGCATCGGCGCAGGCCGCCCTGCCCTGCTCTGCCCAATCGCGCGCCCAGCTCAGCAACTGCGCACGCAAGGTGCCCCAGATGCCACGCCAGCCGCCGCGCATTTCTGCGACGTCCGGATTGCCCTGCAGCAGCTTCTGGTGGTCGCCGCTGAGCGGAAAAAACTCCAGCCCGTTGGCGCGGATCAGCACTTCAAAGTTGGGGCTGGTCAGTACCCGCACCGTGTAACCGCGCTGCTGCAGACCACGCCCAAGCGCGATGATCGGGCGCACATCGCCATGCGTCCCTAAGGTGGCGATGACGATCGGGCGGTTTGCTGTGGCCGATGCAAGAAACTCAGGCATATTCGGCCACCCCGTCGTTGGCGCTGGCAATGCTGGCGTCGCGCAGCGCTACCTGTGCACTGGCTTGATGCAGCAGCGCACACAGCGTTGCCGAGTGGGCGGCCGACAACATCGAATGATGGTCGCTGTCCAGGGTGTGCAGATGCAGCGTGCGCACATACGGACGCCATGCCTGCGGCCGGTAGTCCACCCATTGCGCCTCGTCGCCACCGGAACTCATGCGCACACTGGCTTCGACGAACAGCACATCCTGATTCAATGCACGCGGCCGGTGACGTCGCGCCAAGTGCAGGTGATGCTGGGTCACTGCGCCCAGGTCGTCCAGCAGCGTGGGGCGGTGCTCCAGCAACTGCCGCACTGCCGGCAAGGTGGTCAGCCCGTAGTGATCGCACAACAAGCTGGCCAGCTGCGCCACCGTGGTCGGCATCGGTTGGTCGTGCGCCAGCGTCAGCCCCAGCGCATGCACCGATGCACGCACGTTTTCCGCTTCGGGCAGCGCGGCGGCCTGTTCGAGATGCGGGTAGCTGTCGAGCATCGCCAGCAATTCCACCTGTTCGCCCAGGTCATGCAGTTCCGCGGCCATGGCGTGCGCGATCAGACCGCCCAACGACCAGCCCATCAAGCGATACGGACCATGCGGCTGCACGCTGCGCAGACGCGCCAGATAATCGCGGGCGATCGCCTCGATGCTTTCCGGGCGATGCTGCGGGTCGCTCAATGCCGGCGACTGCAACGCATACAGCGGCCACTGCGGATCGAGCTGGCCCAGCAAGGTGAGATACGACCAGCCCAGGCCAATGACCGGATGGATGCAGAACAACGGCGTGGCGCCGGCGCTGCCTGCACGCATCGGCAGCAGCACGCCGAGCGGGTCGTTCGGTGCCTGCGCGCTGCGTTTGATCACCTCCGACAAGCCGGTAATCGTCGGCGCATGGAACAGCGTGCCCAGCGGTAGCTCGACGCCGAACAGTTGCGGGAAGCGCGCCGCCATTTCTGCCGCGCGCAGCGAGTCGCCACCGAGTTCAAAGAAATTATCGTCCACCCCCACCACCTCGATACCCAGCACCTCCTGCAGGAGGGTTGCCAATTGATGTTCGAGCGCGTCGCGCGGCGCCACATGCGCGCGCTTGGCCAATGCGCCCGGTGCAGGCAAGGCGCGGCGATCCAGCTTGCCATTGGCCGTCAGCGGCAACGCCGGCAAGGGCATCCACAGGCTTGGAATCATCGCGGCCGGCAAGCGCTGTTGCAGATGGGCGCGTAGCAACTCGCCCTACGGCGTGTTGCCATGCTTGCCTACCACGTAGGCGAGGAGTTGCACGGCGCCGTCGCCATCGCGGTGCGCAACCACTGCCACCTGCGCCACCTGCGCATGCAGCAGCAATGCATTTTCGATTTCCTCCGGCTCCACGCGGTGACCGCGGATCTTCAATTGCGCATCGGCGCGGCCGATGAATTCCAGCAAGCCGTCGCGACGCTGACGCACGCGGTCGCCGGTGCGGTACATGGTGCTGCCGTCGTCGGCAAACGGATCGCGCACGAAACGCTCGCTGGTGAGCTGGCGCTTGCCGCGATAGCCCTTGGCCACGCCGGCACCGCCGATATACAGCTCGCCGATCGCACCGGTCGGCAGCGGTTGCCGCTGCGCATCCAGCACATAGACGCGTGTGTTGAGCAGCGGCCTGCCGATCGGCGGTGCGGCCGCATCGGTCAACTGCAGCGGCATGATGGTCGACCAGATGGTGGTTTCGGTTGGCCCGTACAACTGGGTCAGGCGCCCGACGCGGCTCAACAATTGCGTCGCCAACTCGGGCACCAGGGCCTCGCCACCGACCAGCGCGTGGATGCGATCCAGCGCCAGATCCCGATTGGCCAGCAGGATGCGCCACAGCGACGGCGTGGCCTGCACCAGGCTGATCTGCTCGTGGACGATCAAGCGCGACAGACTGCGCGGGTCGTGGCTGATGCCCGCCGGTGCGATGACCACGCACGCGCCCACCAGCAACGGCAGATACAGCTCTAGCCCGGCGATATCGAAGGTGATGGTGGTGACTGCCAGGACGCGGTCGCGCGGACGCAACGCCAGCTCGTGTTCCATCGCATGCAGGAAATTAAACAGGTTGCGATGGCTGATCTCCACGCCTTTGGGCGCGCCGGTGGAGCCGGAGGTGTACAGCACATAGGCCGTCCCGTCCGGGGTCGCCAGTGGAGCGATGGCCGCTGGCAGGTGCGCCGGTCGTGGGTCCAGCCAGACCATGCCACCAAGCAGATAGCGGTCGCACAACGCCGGCTCGCAGACCAGCGCAATGGCGCCGGAATCGTTGAGCATCTGCCGGTTGCGCGCCGCGGGGCTTTCCGGGTCCAGCGGCAGATAGGCCGCGCCGCTCCACATGATGGCCAGCAAGGCCACCAATAGGTGCTCGCTGCGCGGCAAGGCGACTGCGACCACATCGCCGGGGCGTACCCCGTCGGCTACCCATTGCGCTGCGATCCGCGAGGCGAGCTCGCATAGCGTGGCGTAATCCAGGGTGCGGTTGTCGTAGTGCACGACAACGGCCGCAGGCATCGTCTCGGCACGCTGCAACATGCCGTGCAACAACGTGGCCGGTTCCGGCAGCGCTGCCGCAGTGTGATTCCAGGTGTGCAGCAACTGGCGGCGCTCTGCATCTCCCAGCACGTCTACTTCGCCCAGCGCGCATTCCGGGTTTGCCAGCACCGCATCGGCAAGATGAGTCAGGCGGCGGCAGTGTTCGGCCAGCTCGTCGCTGTCGTACAACGCCGGATTGGCGTCCAGATCGAAGCGCAGGGCCGCGCCATTGCCACGCTCGTAACAGAAGATGGTCAGATCGTCGGCCGGGCCGTTGCACAGGTTATGCGGTGTCGCATACGCCTCGCCAAAGCGCAGCGCGTAATCGAAGGCTTCGATATTGACGGCCAGGCGGGCGAACTTCTGGTCGATGCCGAACATGCCGATGTCGCGACGTACGTCCTCGAAGCGGTATTGCTGATGCCGCAAGGCATGCCTGACCACCGAGGCGACCTGCGCGAACAACGCGTGGATCGGCTGCTGCGGGTCCATCTTCAGGCGCAGCGAAATCACGTTGGCCACCAGCCCGGCGGTCTGCCGGTAGCGCGCATTGATGCGGCCGGTCACCGGCATCGCCAGCACCAGATCTTCGGCACCGGTGCAGCGGTAGTAATAGGCGGCGATCAGCGAGATCAGCATCTGCGGCAGGCTAGCGCCGTAGTCCTTGCCCATCGCGCGCAGACGCACCACCTGCTGCGGCGAAAACTGCCCGGTGCCGCGCAACAACCCGGTGGAGAGATGGTTGCCCGGGCGCGCCAGGGTTGCCGGTGGCGGCAGATCGGCCAGCTGCTGCATCCAGTATTCGCGATCGCGCTGGAAGCGGTCGGAGGCGCGGTACTGCTGCTCCATCTCCACCAGCGACAACGCACTGCCATAGTGCGCAGGTTCCGGCTCCACGTCTGCGGCGTAGGCGTTATAAAGCACCGACATGCGCTGCATCATGATCGATGCGCAATAGCCGTCCATCACCAGATGGCTGACGCATTGCACCCACATATGATGGTCTTCGCCGAGCCGGAACACCGCACAATGCCATAACGGCCCATTGCGCAGGTCCTCCGGCTTGCGGACTTCCTCGGCCACCCAGTGCTCGGCGGCATTGCGCGGCGAAGGATCTTCGCTGACGTTGAAATAGGGGACCGGCGCGGTGTACTCGGGCAGGACGACCTGGTGCGGCACGCCCTCGTGCTCGTGAATGCACAGGCGCAGCGTGTCAAACTCGCGCGCCAGCTGCAGCGTGGCGCGGATCAGCAGCGCAGGATCCAGTGGGCCGAACATCTCCAACGCTTCGGACAACATCAAAGTGTTGTCGGTATGCAACTTGCTGGCCACCCACAGGCCGCGTTGCGCTCGGGTCAAGGGAACCAGGGGGGCGGCATCGGCGTGCATTGCAAGCATCCTTTTGTATGGCGCGCGGTCGCCCGGAGCGACTTGACCGCATTGCGGTCAAAGTGACGCCGGATCAGCACTTGGTAATGAAACGCAAGATAGAAAACACCATCGACTGCCGGCAGAAGCCGGCAATACGCAGTGGAAACGCACAATGGACACGCACTACGACGCGACAGGCACCATCGAAACCCCGATGTGCAGATGTCTGATTGGAGCAACTTGTATCCCGACAAGTTAAACAAACACTAACAATTCGTCCGAGCGCAGAACCGTGCAAAAATCACGAAATGCGCGTGACATGCAAAATTTTTTAGCTGAAGCGTGATTTCAACTAGTGTTCTGGGTGCATAGCCACAGGCAGATGCGATGCGACACCGATGCGCATTGCAAGAAAACACCGCAAATACAGCACCCAATGCGCAACCGCGCCGCGCCCGGTAGCGAACAGACGCGACGTTGATTGCGGTACGTGCAGCGAGCGCCACGCATAAGACCAGTGCGCGCGCCAGCGTTGATACGCCTGCGCTTTGTGCGAATCACTGCTTAAAACAGCGGGTTTTTTGCGGCGCCCGCTATCTGCAACGACAGTGCATGAGATACAGATTTTCCCGAGCGCAATGATGCATGGGATAGCGTTCGCACCGTTTCAACGATTGCGACGCATAAGACCAGTGCGCACGCCAGCGTTGATGCGCCTGCTTATGGCGCAAATCACCGCATGAAACAAGTGTTTTCTGCAGCAATGCGGTCGGTGATCGCGCAATCACGCAAACGTCGTCTGCCTGTCATCTGGATGAAGCGTCGCTGCGTTTTGCTGGTGTGATGCTGTGCAGACCGCAGCGCCTAATGTGGCTGAGCTTGCTAGACGCGGGTCCGACTGCGGCATCGAGACGCGGCCGATGGCGTGCCTGGCGGCCGCCTGTGTATCGGGGATCGCGTGCGACGCGGCGGATGCCGGTCGCAGCATTGCGCCGTTGGGCAGTGCGCGAGCGAGTGCCCTGCGCGGGCTTCAACGCCTGCACCGCATTGTTTGAAGACAGAATCAGCGCGCTGCAGGACTGGCCCGCAGCGCGCGACGTGCCTCAGCCCAACGGTTCGTCGGACAGATAGGTGTAGCCGGTCAGGCCGGCCTCCAGCGCGTCGTGCAATTCCTGCGCGCGCTCGGGCGGCAGTTGCGCTGCGGCGATGCGCTCGGCGTAGGTCGCGCGCAGCGTGTCCAGCTGATAGCCCACGTAGTCGAGCATCACATCGGTGGTGTCGCCGCGACGCTGCTGCACGATGCGATATCCGTCACCATCCACGGCCACTTCCACCGCGTCGGTATCGCCGAATAGGTTATGGATATCGCCCAGGATTTCCTGGTAGGCACCGACCAGGAAGAAGCCGATGCGATAACTCTCACCCGCGTTCAAGGTGTGCAGCGGCATCGAGCTGTCCAGGCTCTCGTTCTCGACGTAGGTCTTGACCATGCCGTCCGAATCGCAGGTCATGTCGGCGATGATGCCGCGCCGCTGCGGCGCTTCGTTCAGGCGTTCGATCGGCACGATCGGGAACACCTGATCGATCGCCCACACATCCGGGATCGACTCGAACACACTGAAGTTGACGAAGTACTTGTCCACCAGCCGTTCATTGAGTTCGTCCAGCACCGGGCGGTGGCTCTTCTCGTCGAAGCTCAGCCGCGCACGCACGCCGTGGGCGATGGCATAGAACAGATCGTCGATGCGCGCGCGGTGGGTCAGGTCGATCTGGCCCAGCGCATAGGCGCTCAGCCCTTCGGCATGAAAGTGCTGCGCCTCCTGGAACAGTTCCACTGCCGGGCGCACGTCGAGCTCGTCGTGGATCTCGCGCAGGTGGCGGATCGCCGCCGGTTCGTCGTCGTGCGCGTCCGGCACGCGGCCTTCCGGCGCCTGCTCCACTTCGGACACGTTGGCGATCAGTACGGCATGGTGGGCGGTCATCGCACGGCCGCATTCGGTGACGATGCGCGGCGGGGTCAGGCCGTGCTCTTCGCAGGCGCTGGCCAGCGGCTGCACGATGTTGCTGGCGTACGAATGCAGGCCGTAGTTGATCGAGCAATAGCTGCGCGATCGGGTGCCTTCGTAATCGATACCCAGGCCGCCACCGACGTCGACATGGCTGATCTTGGCACCCAGGCGCGAAAGCTCCACGAAATAGCGGGTGGCCTCGCGCATGCCGTTGGCGATGTCGCGCACGTTGGAGATCTGCGAGCCCATGTGGAAATGCAGCAGATTCAGGCTGTCGGCGTACTCGGTGTCGCGCAGCGTCTTCCACAGGTCCAGCACCTGCCGCGGCGACAGCCCGAACTTGGCCTTGTCGCCACCGCTGTTCTGCCACTTGCCCGCGCCCAGCGAGGCCAGGCGCATGCGCACGCCCAAGCCCGGCTTGACGTCCAGCGCGCGCGCCTCCTCCAGCACCAGCTTCAGCTCGGAAGGCTTTTCGATGACGATGAAGGTCTGCAGGCCCAACTTGCGCCCGATCAGCGCCAGGCGGATGTATTCGCGGTCCTTGTAACCATTGCAGACGATCAGCCCACCCGGACGCGACAGCGCCAGCACCGCCATCAACTCCGGCTTGCTGCCCGCTTCCAGCCCGAAGCCGTCGCCGTGATGGCTGGCCAGGGTGCCGGCCACGCCACGGTGCTGATTGACCTTGATTGGGTACACCGCGGTGTAGCCGCCGGCGTAGTCCCACTCCGATTGCGCCTGCGCAAACGCTGCCTGCAGCTTGCCCAGCCGTTGGCCCAGGATGTCCGGGAAGCGCACCAGCAGCGGCAGCTTGGCGCCGGCCGCGCGCGCGGCATCCACCACCTCGGGCAGCGACACCGACGGGCCGTCAACGGTGGGGGTGACCACCACGTGACCGGCGGCGTTCACATCGAAATACCCATCGGCCCAATGCGGGATCGAGTAGGTCTTGCGGGCTTGGTCGAGGGACCAATCGCTCATTTCGTTGTCTCGGCTGGGGCAAAAAGGGCGTGAAGTGTAACGCCTGGCACGCGCAGGGTCCGTTACAATCCGCGCCGACTTCACGCCCCGCTCCTGATCGGAACGGGGCCGAGCAAGGGTCAGCCGCTGCGCAGTTCGCGCTGCACGAGGCGACGCCCGACCCTCATCCGGCGCTACGCGCCACCTTCTCCCGCCGGGGGAAGGAACAGCCCGCTTCTTCTAGCTTAGGACGTCCGCATGAGCGCCAACGACAACTGGTACATCGAACACTTCCAGCCGACCGGCTCGGCCATCGGCTTCCGCATCAGCGGCAAGCTGGACGAGGTGCAGTCCCCGTTCCAGAAGATCGAGATCTACCAGACCACCGATTGGGGCAAGTTGATGCTCATCGATGGCGCGGTGATGCTGACCAGCCGCGACAATTTCTTCTATCACGAGATGATCAGCCATCCGGCGCTGTTCACCCATCCCGCGCCCAAGCGGGTGGTGATCATCGGCGGCGGCGACTGCGGCACACTGCGCGAGGTGCTCAAGCACCCGGGCGTGGACAGCGCAACCCAGTGCGACATCGACGAGCAGGTCACCCGCATGTCGGAGAAGTACTTCCCCGAGCTGTGCGATTCCAACCACGATGCGCGCGCCGAACTGCTGTTCGACGACGGCGTGGCCTACATGGCCAACTGCCCGGCCGGCAGCGTGGACATCGTGATCGTCGACTCCACCGACCCGGTCGGCCCGGCCGAGGGCCTGTTCAACAAGGCCTTCTACGAGAGCTGCTTCAAGGCATTGAAGGACGACGGCATCCTGGTGCAGCAGTCCGAATCGCCGCTGGCGCTGCTGGACCTGATCAACGAAATGCGCACCGAGATGGGCAAGGCCGGCTTCCAGTCGTTCAAGACCCTGCCGTTCCCGCAGCCGTGCTACCCCACCGGCTGGTGGAGCGTGACCATGGCCAGCAAGCAGCCCAAGGCCGACTTCGCGTTCCGCCTGGCCGATGCGCAGGCCAAGGGCTTCGACACGCTGTATTACACCGCCCACCTGCATACCGGCGTGCTGGTTGCGCCGCCGTTCGTGGCCAAGGCGCTGGGCGAGTAAACCCCTCGACCACCACGAGCGCTGCATTGCGCTCGCGGTGGTTATTGGCCATCGGATGCGCAGCCATCGCTTCGATGACTGCGCTGCCAAGTGTGGCCGATCGGGTTGGAAGATCGTTGCGATGACGCAACCGCTGCAACGAAGGTTGAGTGCACTGCCGTGCGTACCCGGGCGGCCGGGCCACGAGGAGCAGCCAACAGAACGACGGCACTTACCGCCAGGCGGGCGCGGACTGCCCGGAATCGGTGTCTACCATGCGTCCACGCCGGCTTCGTGCGTGTCGCTCCCGCCCGCACGACGACTGCTCGCTCCGTTCTGTCGGCCTCTTCCAGGCCTACCGCAGGTAGCCTCACCCATCCGGTTAGGGCTGCGCGCAGAGCACGCAGCTCACAGCCGCGCCAATATCTCGGCCTTCTTCGCATCGAATTCCTGCTGGGTGACCAGCCCGGCGTCCAGCAATTGCTTCAACTTGCCCAGCACCTGCACCGGGTCATCCATCGCCGGCGTTTGCGGTGCCGTGGATGCTTGCAAGTGCGCCGGCGGCGCGTGCACCACCACACCGCCGGCCGACGCGCGCAACTTATCGAACTCCAGCTGCTGGCGTTTTTCGTAGGCGGATTCTTCCACCTGCTGCGCGTAGGCATATACGCGCCGCGCTTGCTTTTTCGGCAGGCTATCGATGGATGCGTACGCGCCCTGCGTGGTGCGACACATGATAGTGGCTCCCAGCATCTGCTCGCTCATGTGCACATCGAGCACCTCGCGCCAGGGGAAATCGCGAAACGTCATGCCGAACAGTTTTGGGTAGACCACGATAAATCTGCGGTTGGTCAGCACCACCGCGTCCGGCGACAGGTTCATCACCATCTTCTTCTGCACGGCGATGTAATCGACCTGCTCGTCGCGAGTCAGCAACTCGGTGACCTTGGGCAGAATCTTGCCCACTGCCGCCGGGTCCTGCTCGTCTGTCAAAAACTGCGCTAGTGCGTCCATCTGTCCTCGCCAACGGCTAAGTCAATGCGTTGGCCGTGACACTACAACAAGCCGCATGGATGCCTCTGCAACGCCAATGACCGTATGCGATGCGGCTTCAAGGTGCGGTTTTCAAACAGCACTGCCGTCTGCCGCGTCGCTGTTGCAATACATCTGACGAATAAGGGAAGGCGTTGCCGCCCGCCCTGACTGGATCGTTTGCGCAGATTAGAAGCGCACCTCGAGTGCCGCGTTCAGTACATCGGCACGATTGATGGTGGTGTCTTCGGCGTAGTCGTAGTAATCGTTGGCGTAAACGTAATTGGTGTACATCACGCTCACACTCGCGTGCTTGCCGATATCTACGCCCAGGCCGAGGCTCGCATAGCCACCGTAGATTTCATCGCTCATTTCTGCGACATCCGCATACCATGAGCCAACACGCACCACGGCAAACAGCGGAGTGTCACCAAAATTGAATCGGGCCGTGCCGCCGATGCCGAAAAACTTCACGGCGGGGATAAAAACATCGTCGGTGGAGTCTCCTCGATCCAGGCGCCCAACCGCCCCCTCAAGCCCGATCAACGTCACCGAGCCGGCACGCCAGCGATAGCCAGCACTGAGGCCAAGCATGTCTTGCTTGTAGCCACTGAACACCTCGCCCTTACCACGCTGCACGCTAATAAATGCGCCGCTGTCGATACGCGATTGCTCAGTCCGCGCAGTGCCCGTTGTTGGTACTGGAGCTGCTGCGTAAGCCGGTGCAGGCGGCGCGTCCACCGCAGGCGTCTGCGCGGTGACGGTGGTAAATCCACCGGTTTCGTCGGCCACGCCCGCGCTTCCGCTTCCACCGATGGCGGTGGGCGCGCCGCCGTTGACTGCTTGCGACGGGCGCGACGGCGGCGCTGCTGGCGCAGGGGCGCCCTGCGTGCCGGTCTGCGGTTGCTTTTGCTGTTGCCGGTAGCTGTCCCAGCCGCGCGACAACGATTGCGCCGAGGCCTGTGCCGTGACGCCAAGCGCCGTGCAGGCCAACAGCAGTGTTGCAGTCCTTTTCATCGCATTCCCCATGAGTGGTCTTCCTTCGTTCCCGCATCCGTGCGCGCGCAGGCGGACCCGGCGGCGTCTGGAAGTGGCGCAGTGCCGTCATCTCTCCGGGAGCTTCCCCGCATCACTACAGTGCCAAAGCACCGGCGTGGCACACCGGCATGGAGTGCGCGGCACGCGCGTGATGCAGCCCCCTGACCGCAGCGCGCACAGTGTCTGGAGTCTCATTGGCTGTCAAGATGCGCCGAGATGCGCATCGAATGACGCCGCGCCGGTGCTGCTTCCCGCATCCGCACCGATAGACCGCGAGCCGATCGTAAGTTCCCCTTTCGATTTTGCGCAGATCGCAACGCGACCGTTGGGTCATAGGTGGCTGCAAATTGCACGGGGCGCGCTTGCGCATCGTGTCGGAGCTGATGTTCCGCAAGACCCGGGCGCCTCAACCCTCTGAATTGCAAGGCTGTTCCATGTCCGGAACATTTCATTTGTTAAACAAATGTAATTTCAATACTCGCAAGTTCTAAAATTGCGTGATTCCGATCCCTTGGGATCCCCTTGGACCTGCGTCACGCGTGACATCTCCGCGCCGCCAGGGTCTGGAGAACAGTCATGCATTACCAACCGCTGGATGTGTCCAGCTTGCGCCTCGTTACTCCCGTGCTGCTCAAGCAAGGCACACGGCTGCTCGAACCCGACGTCTACCGCACCCACCTGGACGGGCAGCTGGCGGTGGTCAAGGACTACGGCCGTTATCGCCGCTCGCTGCTGGCACCCATCGCACGGCTGATGGTCCGCCATGAGGCGCGCATGCTGCGCAGCCTCCACGGCTGGCGGCATGCCCCGGCGCTGCTCGGCACCTTGGGTGGTCTGGCGCTGGGCATGGAGTTCATCCCCGGCGACACGCTCAGCGCCAGCGCGGTGGTGGGCCAGGACGTCTTCCAGCAATTGCAGCAGGCGCTGCGTCGGCTGCATGCGTTCGGCATCACCCACAACGATCTGCACGGCACCAACGTGGTGGTCAGTGCCGGGGTGCCGGTGTTGATCGATTTCACCTCGGCGTGGCGATTCCCGCGCTGGTTGCGGCGCGGCACGCTGGCACGTCAGCTGCAGCGCAGCGATGTGGCCAACTTGCAGAAGATGCGCCAGCGTCTGGCGGGTATCGCACCCACCGCCGATGAGGCCGCACGCAGCGCCGAGCCGCGCTGGGTGCATGCGCTTCGCAGTGGTTGGAAGCGGCTGTATCGGCGGTTGAAAGGCAATGCGTAACTGACGCTGCTGACTGAGAGCGGCTGACCACTTGTGTTACGCCAACCGCTGCGCTGATCGGTCAGTTCCATCCGCAGAGCGCAACGTCGCCCGAGCGCTGTATGCCGTGTTGTGTGCTGCGATGCAGATGGTGCGATGCAGATGGCAATGGCGCTCCCGCGTTTGCAGGCACAGCGACGCGAACAGTCACCCATGCGCGCAGCTGTGCCTGTCTACTAGACCATCAGTGCACTGCCGCCGGCTCGGCAACGGCCGGCACGCGATAGGCGATCAAGCGCGGCGCCTCGGTGATGAAGCGGTCTAGCACGCCATCGGCAATCTTGACCGGACCACCGAAGCGCGTGGCGCCGGGAATCGAGGGGACGGCCGCGGCCATGGCGGCCACTGCAGCGGCATCGGCAAACAACGCCGGTGCCTGCGTGTCGCCGCGATTGGCCGCATCCAGGCCCGCGGCGGTCTGCTGCAGCGCACGGCCCCAGCCCTCCATTGCCTCCAACCACGGGCGTGATTGTTCGGCAAAGCCCTTGTCGGCCACGCCGTCGCGAATGATCTGCGGCGCGGCAGCGATGTCGTCGGCGGTGCGCGCCAACATTGCAATCGCCTGGCTGCGTGCCGTGGCATCGCCCAGCGCGATGGCCTCGCGCACCTGGTCGAGCACGCCCTTCAGGCGCGGCGCCTGTTCCTGCCACGGCTGGCTACCGAAGGTGGGCGCCAGATGCTGGGTATCGAAAAAGGTCAGCAATGCGGCAGTGACACGCGCGTCGTCGCCGGCCAGTTCGCGCGCCGCCACGTGCCAGGTGCGCTGCGCGTCATAGCCTTTGTCATTCCAGGCAAACGCGGTCAGCCCCATCACCGCCACGCGGCTGGGCACTTCCTGGTTCATCGGGTTGGACACGATGCCGGACAACTCGGCCGACAGGCCCGCTTCGCGGCGCGCATACGGCGCCATCAGCAAGCGGCCGGCCGAGGTTTCGAAATCGTTGACCGGGTAGTTGTCCCACAGCAGCGTCTTGCGCCCGAACGCCTTGGTGGCCGCGCGCGCATCCGGGATGGAGATGGCCGGCGGCACCACGTCGGTACCGGTCCACTGCACCACGATCTTCGGGTCCAGGTGCTTGCGCAGCGCTTCCTTGTACGGGCTTTCCTTGGCGTCGTAATACTCGGTCGGCACCATGATCAGCTCCGACGCGGCATCGTGGCGGGCAACCAGATCGGCCTGCACCAGATTGAGCAGATGCGACTGCGCGATGCCTGCCGCCTGCGCGCCGGACTCGCCGAAGGTGGTCTTGTCGCGCTCGCAGTTCCACTTGGTGTATTCGATATCGTCCAACGCCACATAGAAGCTGCGTACGCCCAGCGCGCGGAACGCATCGAACTTGCGCAACAGCGCCTTGGCATCGGCCGGGTCGGAAAAACACACGCTTGGCCCCGGCGAGATCGCATAGACGAAATCGACATGGTTACGTTTGGCGGTGGCCGCCAACGTGCCCAGCGCCTCCAAGGTCGCTTTCGGGTACGGATCGCGCCAACGGTCGCGCGCGTACGGGTCGTCCTTGGGACTGTAGATGTAGGTGTTGGCCTTGGTGCGCGCCAGAAAATCGATGTGTTTGCTGCGATCGGCCATCGACCACGGCGCACCGTAAAAACCTTCGATCGTGCCGCGGATCGGCATGGCCGGGTAATCCTGGATCGTTAGCGTCGGCATGGCCGGCCGCTGAAGCAATTGACGCAGCGTCTGCACGGCATGGAACAGGCCATCGCTGTCATGCCCCGCCAGCGTGATCAAGCCACTTCCCAGCGCGACGCTGGTGAGCGTATAGCCTTCGGCATGGGTATCCTGGGTGGCCTTGCTGCGCGTCAATGCATCGCGCACCACGGCCGTCTCACCGGTGCCGATGACGATGTGCGGGCGGTCCAACGTGGCCGGCAACCGCGAGGCAGTCGCGATCTTGCTGACGCCGGCAGCGTTGAGCAGGCTGCGCACCAAGGCGACCGAGGCCGAGTCCGAGCCCGGCGCGACGACCAGCACCACCGACCGGCCCAAGGCGATCGTCTGTCCATCCAGCGCAATCGACACCGGGGTCGGGAACAGCGCCGGCTGGGTCACTGGCTCGGCCAGCGCGGGCGCGGCCAGTCCCACTGCCACCAAAACCGAGAGCAGGCGCAAGCCCGGCTTCCTGTCACGTCGCTTCATGTCCGAACTCCGGTATTGGAATGGTATTACGGCCTAGAGTAGGCAAGTCGCTGCATGGCGACAAGCGCAGCTTGGTCTTAGAAGGTCGAGCCCGCTCTCAGCCTTGTCACCTGCGCGCTGACGGTCTATCTGGACCGAAGAAACCAGTCGACCAGGCCATGGGCTGCGGTATGGAAATGGTATGAAAAGCACTGCGCTTGGCGCCGTCGGGACCACGATCGCGACAGCAGCCCCCGAAAGCGGGGGGCAAGACGGCCGTATCGTCGGATGAGGCGAGTCTCCTCGACGCCCGACCAGAGCGGCTGCCATCACGTGATCTGCCAAGGCCTCACGCTGGCGCACTAACCGATCTGAGTCATGGCCGCCTGAGGCAGCAGTCGCGTCAGATTCGTAGGCGTCCACCATTGCCGGCCTGAGTAGCTGTCCCACGGTGCCGTTTTGTCGTAAACGCGGTGTCGCCGCCTGCATCACTCGATCGGCATGCGCGGCGGCGGCGGCGCAGAAGTCATCAGCGTTGTAGAACTGATGCGCGTTAATGAAGAAACGCCTTGCATCGCAAGGCCGACACCGCCCCTACGCCCGTAGCAAGCGCAGGGCGGCCATCGCGCCGTTGCGCTTTGCCCGAAACACCGCATGACCCAGCGCATCCGTCAATCGGCGCATGCGCTGCCAGCACGGAAAAATCCTGTTGCGCGTGTCAATGATGCCAGCGGCTTTCAGCACCCAGCACAACCACCGCCACGCCGCAGCGTGGCGCACGACAGGCTTACAGCGCGTCGCTATCCAGCTCGCCGGTGCGGATGCGCACCACGGTGCCGAGGTCATACACAAACACCTTGCCGTCGCCGATCTTGCCGGTGCCGGCGGCGGCTACGATGGCCTCGACCACGCGCTCGGCCTGGTCATTGGTCACCGCCACTTCGATCTTCACCTTGGGCAGGAAATCGACGACGTATTCGGCGCCGCGATACAGCTCGGTGTGACCCTTCTGCCGGCCGAAGCCCTTGACTTCGGTCACCGTGATGCCAGCCACGCCGCAGCCGGCGAGTGCTTCGCGCACATCGTCGAGCTTGAACGGTTTGACGATGGCCATGATCATTTTCATCGGTGCAGATCCCAGGGCATGACGGGCGCGCAGCATACCGTGGACGGCTGCAACACTCACCCATGCCGGCGTGCCGTCACCTCGGCCCACAGCCGAATGGGACTATCCTTACCGCCTGCCGACTGCCTTGCCGATGTCCCGCGCGTCCCGGCCTGCACTAGGCTTCCTACGGACCTGCGGAGAACACCATGATCGATTTCAATCAGCTCGACGACCTCGCCCGCCGCCTCAGCGACCTGGTGCCGCCGGGCCTGCGCCAATCACGCGAAGAACTGCAGAGCACCTTCAAGGGCGCACTGCAGGCCGGCCTGGGCAAGCTCGACCTGGTCACCCGCGAAGAATTCGATGTGCAACGCGCGGTGCTGCTGCGCACGCGCGAAAAGCTCGACGCGCTGGAGCAGGCTGTCGCCGCGCTGGAAGCGCGCGCACCGGGCGCGTCGCCCAGTGCGGCGCCCGGCTCCGACACTCCTTGACCCGGGTCCTCCACCATGAGTCTGGCGCTGGTGCACAGCCGTGCCCGCGTGGGGGTGCACGCGCCCGAAGTTCGGGTGGAAGTGCATCTGTCCGGCGGCCTTCCCTCCACCCAGATCGTGGGCCTGCCCGAGGCAGCGGTGCGCGAATCACGCGAACGCGTGCGTGCCGCCTTGCTGTGCGCCCAGTTTGAATTCCCGGCCCGGCGGATCACCATCAATCTGGCGCCAGCGGATCTGCCCAAGGACGGCGGCCGCTTCGATCTGCCGATCGCGCTCGGCATTCTGGCTGCCAGCGGGCAAATCGACCGGCAGGCGCTGGCCGAGTATGAATTCATTGGCGAGCTTGCACTGACCGGCGAGCTGCGCGGCGTCGATGGCGTGCTGCCGGCCGCCCTGGCTGCCGCGCAGGCCGGGCGGCGGCTGATCGTGCCGCTGGCCAACGGTGCCGAGGCCGCCATCGCCGGGCACGTCCAGGCCTTCACCGCTCGCACCCTGCTGGAAGTCTGCGCGGCCCTCAACGGCACCCAGCAGGCGCCGGCTGCCGAACTGGCGGTTGCAGCCATGGGCGCACGCGCCCTGCCCGACATGGCCGATGTGCGTGGCCAGCCGCACGCACGCCGCGCACTGGAGATCGCCGCAGCCGGTGGCCATCATCTGCTACTGGTCGGCAGCCCCGGATGCGGCAAGACCCTGCTCGCCTCGCGCCTGCCCGGCCTGCTACCGGACGCCAGCGAAGCCGAAGCACTGGAAACCGCCGCGATTACCTCCATCAGCGGCCGCAGGCTGGATCTTGCCCGCTGGCGGCAGCGCCCCTACCGTGCCCCGCACCACACCGCCAGCGCCGTCGCCCTGGTCGGCGGCGGCGCGCACCCGCGCCCCGGCGAGATCTCGCTGGCCCATAACGGCGTGCTGTTTCTGGATGAACTGCCCGAGTGGCAACGCCAGACGCTGGAAGTACTGCGCGAGCCATTGGAATCGGGTCTGGTCACGATCTCGCGGGCAGCGCGCAGCGTGGATTTCCCGGCACGGTTTCAACTGGTTGCGGCGATGAACCCGTGTCCGTGCGGGTGGGCCGGCGACGGCAGCGGGCGGTGTCGCTGCAGTAGTGACAGCATCCGCCGCTATCGCAGCCGCATTTCCGGGCCGTTGCTGGACCGCATCGACCTGCATGTGGAAGTCCCGCGTCTGCCGCCGCAAGCATTGCGTAGCGGCAACCTGGGCGAGGACAGCGCGAGCGTACGTTTGCGGGTGGTCGCCGCGCGGCAGCGCCAGCTCGCCCGCGGGCCCCTACCCAATGCGCAGCTCGACCAGCCCGACACCGATCGCCATTGCCGACTGCACAACGACGACCAACTGCTGCTGGAGCGTGCGATCGAGCATCTGCAGCTGTCCGCACGCTCGATGCACCGCATCCTGCGCGTGGCGCGCACCATTGCCGATCTGGACGACAGCACCACGATTGCAACACGCCACCTGACCGAAGCGATCGGCTATCGCAAACTGGATCGCGCGCTGACCGCCGCCAGCGCGGCATAGCGCGGGTTACAAAACGTTGCGAGCAGTCGCCAGGTGGATGTAGGCGGCGAACTTGAAACCGGCGCGCAAGAGCGGCCCTGCCGCCGCGAGCGCCAGCGGTGCCCACCTGGTGGCGTGCGGTCATTTTTGCGAGCCGCTCTTGGCTGGCTGCGCAGAACAGAGTAGACCTCACCCGGTGCGGTGCAGCCAATGATTGCACTGCAGACAAGCCACGCCGTCGCTACCAGCAAGCAATAGCCTGCGCATGGTCGACGACAAACAGGCGTCGACAGTGATGGCGCAAGCGATGACAAGCAACTGATACCCGGTCGGCGAGCCAGCAACAAACAGGGACCGGCAACCGGCAGTGACGGCGCAAAAGAGTGCACGCACCTGGCTGCTGCGCACAGCGCTTGCCAACATCCACTTCATGGCGTTGCACGTACAACGTCTGCCATCCCTTTGCGCAGAGGCCGTCATGAGCCGACTTCCCGAGTTGATCACCGTTGCATCGCTGGATCTGAACCGCTATCTCGGCACCTGGTACGAAATCGCCAGGTTGCCGATCCGCTTCGAAGACGCGGACTGCACCGATGTGTCGGCGCATTATTCGCTGGAGGACGATGGCACCGTGCGCGTGCAGAACCGCTGCCTGACCGCGGCCGGTGAGCTGGAGGAAGCGGTTGGCCAGGCACGCGCCATCGATGCGACAAACGCCCGGCTCGAAGTGACCTTCCTGCCAGAAGGCCTGCGTTGGATTCCCTTCACCAAGGGCGACTATTGGGTCATGCAGATCGACGCGGACTATACCGCCGCATTGGTCGGCGGCCCCGATCGCAAATACCTCTGGCTGCTGGCCCGTCTGCCGCAGCTGGACGAAAACATCGCCCAGGCCTATCTGGCGCATGCACGCGAGCAGGGGTTTGATCTGGCGCCGCTGATCCATACCCCGCACACCGGGCGGCTGACCGAGCAACCGCTTCCCTGAGCGTGGCGGCGGGCATCGCCAAGACGCACGCGAAGAGCGGCTGGCAAAACACAGCGAGCGCTCTTCGGCTGAGCGTAGACGGCGCTCAAGCGTCGAAGTGTATGCGTGGTGGCATAGGCCGCACACAGCATCGGCCGCGTCTACTTTGCAGTGATGCAGTGGTCTTGTGAGCTGCTCTGGCCCGACGGTGCCCGGGCACGTGCGCCGCAACGTCCGTCTCAGGGTCGGATCCACTCGCAGCCCTGCGCTGTGCGTCGCGTGCATAACGTAGCCCGACGCGCGCAGGCACGAGTAAGAGCAGCCGTGCATTGCTGAGCCGGCGTGTCGCGGACCGAGGCCAGATACCCGATTGCTCAACCGTGGCGGCGCCATCGACGTGCCCGTGCCCTGGAACAAGCGCTGCAAGGCGATCCTGGTTCGAGGCAACAACAGCCGGAGCATGCGAGCAGCAGCTCGCACGCTGCACCTTCGCTGCTCCGGCCATCTCGGCCCCGCCACTGCGGCACGCCCCGGTCGCCTGTTGCTGCAAACGTCGCAATCAGCCTCGGCACTAAGCCGTCAGTTGCAATCAACGCGTGACACGTTGCGCCTCAGCCGTTGAGTGTGCCCAGATCCTTGGCAGCGGCCTGTGCACCTTCCAGGCTGTCGAAGGCCACGCCGGTGTCGCCGACCACGTACTTGACCAGTTCGCCGTCGCGGGTGGTTTCGTGCATCTTGAAGATCGGTACCGCATCGGTACCGCCGACGCGTTCTTTTTGCGTTGTCATGGGTGAATCCTCCAGTAAAGCGCCTTGCAAGGGACCGGATGGTCCCGCAGCCCGCGGTGGCTAGCGCCGACGGACTGACCCTAGCGCGCGACTGCGTGCAAGCGCGTGAATCCATCGGCTACGTCAATTGCTGCAGCGCAGAGACAGCTGCCGCCAGAAAATCACATGTACTTCGCTCGACAGACGCGCGCAATGCACGCGTGTGTCGTACATTCGCGACGTGCAGCCTCATCAGTCCATATCTGTGGTCCCCATCACGCCGGTACGGCGTGCTACTGCGTGCCGCAACCCCGCCCGGGCGCAGGCGCAGACAGCGGCAAGCAGCGCGCACACCGGGGCGCGCGCATGAGCTGGCCCCCAAGCCGATGCAGGTGGTGACGTGAAGCGTCAACGCATCATCAGCGTCACCGTACTGCTGGTGCTGCTGTGCGCAACGCTCCCCATCGGCCTGTCCTACTACCTGGCAGGGCGGCTGGCGCTGTCGCGTGAGGAAAGCAGGCTCAGCCAACTGGCGGCGCTGTCTATCCGGCGCACCGAAACCGCCTTCGACGAGGCGCATGGGGCCTTGCTGAGCATGGCCGCTTCGCACGCGCCGCCCTGCTCGCCCACGCATCTGGCGCAGATGCGCGCGCTGGTACTGACCAGTCACTACATCGTCGAGCTGGGGCGCTTCGAGCAACGCCGCTTGCTGTGTACCTCGTGGGGCAAGCTGCCCACCAGCATTCCGCAGACCAGGCCGGACTTCGTGGTCAAGCGCGGCATCGCGGTGACCACCCGGCTGCTGCCGTTGGCCAATCCGCAGCACCCATTGATGGCGTTGCAGCTTGGCAACTACAACGTCCTGATCAACCCCACTACGCTGGCCGACATCAATATTCCGCCGGGCCTGCAGCTGGCGATCGGTACGCCCGACGGACAAATTCTCAGCAGTACCGGCACCGCGGCCGAGCAGTTGCTGGTCGCGCCGGTCGACGACGCCGCTACTGGGACCCCCGCCGATGCACAGCCGCAGGTGTTGTCCGGCCGCGACCGGCGCGGCGACTGGGTCGCAGTGGTCACTGAGCCAATAGCGTATCTCCGCGGGCCGCTGGCGGCTGCTCGACTGCAGGTGGTGCCAGGCGGCATCGTGCTGGCAGCCTTGCTGGTCGGCGTGGTGTTGTGGGTCTCACGGCGCCGCCTGTCGCCGCTGGCACGGCTGGAGGTTGCCGTGCAGCGCGGCGAATTCATCGTGCACTACCAGCCGATCATTGCGCTCGACGATGGCCGCTGCGTCGGCGCCGAGGCATTGGTGCGCTGGCAACAGCCCGACGGCGTGCTGGTGCCGCCGGATGCCTTCATTCCGCTGGCAGAAGAAAGCGGCCTGATCCTGCCGATCACCGATCTGGTGGTGGCCGAAGTCATCCGCGACCTCGGCCCCACCTTGGCTGCCGATCCGGCGCTGCACGTGGCCATCAACGTGTCGGCCGACGATATCAAGAGCGGCCGTGTGCAGTCGGTGCTAGCCCAGGCCCTGCATGGCACCGGGGTAGACAGCGGGCAGCTGTGGGTCGAGGCCACCGAGCGCAGTCTGATGGACATCGATGCGGCGCGTACCACCATCACCCATTTGCGCGGTGCCGGCCACACCGTATCGATCGACGACTTCGGCACCGGCTATTCGAGCCTGCAGTATCTGCAAGGCCTGCCACTGGATGCGCTGAAGATCGACAAGTCGTTCGTGGACACCATCGGCACCCACTCGGCCACCAGCTCGGTGACCGCGCACATCATCGAAATGGCCAAGACCCTGCAGCTGCGCACCATCGCCGAAGGCGTGGAGCGCCAAGAGCAACTGGATTACCTGCGCGCGCATGGCGTGGACCTGGCGCAGGGCTGGCTGTTCTCGCGCGCGCTACCGGCAACCGGCTTCATCGCGTATCACGCGCAGGCCCGCAGTGTGGCCGCGCACGGCTTCAAGTAGGCAACCGCTGCCTTCGAGGCATCCGGCATGCGGCTTCGATACCTTGAAGATCACGCGCGGGGTTTATTCTGCGCGGCAATGATCTTGGCCTCGCCCGGCACTATCGGGGCGCCCGGCCCACAGCCGTCGTTAAACCCAAGCCCATAAAAAAAGGCCGCCAATGGCGGCCTTTTTTGCATCACTCAAGCGCTCTGCAGCGCAGCGCTGCGTTGCCGCACCGGCTTGGGCCGGCTCGGGAACGCATGCCGCACGATCCGCCACATCACCTGCCCGAACTGGCGCGGCAGCGAGCCGGTGTTGTAATGCTGGCCATAGCGCGCACAGACCTGCTTCACCTCGACCGCAATCTGCGCATAACGATTGGCCGGCAGATCCGGATAAAAATGGTGTTCGATCTGGTGGCTCAGATTGCCCGACAACACGTTCATCAGCTTGCCGCCGGTCAGATTCGACGAGCCGCGCAGCTGACGCAGATACCAATGGCCACGTGACTCGTTGCGGATCGATTCCTTCGGAAATACCTCTGCATCGGCGGTGAAGTGCCCGCAGAAGATGATCACGAAGGTCCAGATGCTGCGCAGCACGTTGGCGGCCAGGTTGCCCAGCAGCACGGTCAGGAAGAACGGGCCGGCCAGCAGCGGGAACACGATGTAGTCCTTGAGCATCTGGCGGCCGATCTTGCGGCCGACCGGCAGGAACGAGGCGCGCAATTCGGCGGCCTTCATCTTGCCGGCGAACCAGCGGCCCAGGCGCAGGTCCTGGATGGCCACGCCCCATTCGAACAGCAGCGCAAACACCACCGCGATGAAGGGCTGCAGCAGGTAGAACGGGCGCCAGCGTTGCTCGGGAAAGATGCGCAGCAGGCCGTAGCCGATGTCGTCGTCCATGCCGCGCACATTGGTATAGGTGTGGTGCTTGAAGTTGTGCGTCTTGCGCCAGTTGTCGCCGGTGGCGACGATGTCCCACTCATAGGTGTTGCCGTTGAGCTGCGGGTCGCCCATCCAGTCGTACTGGCCATGCATGACGTTGTGACCCAGCTCCATGTTCTCCAGGATCTTGGACAGCGTCAGCAGCACCACACCGGCGATCCAGGCCGGAATCAGCACGCTGTGCACGAACGCACCCAGGAACAGCAGCGTGCGACCGGCCACGCCGGTCCAGCGCACGGCCGCCACGATGCGGCGGATATAGCGCGCATCGGCGGCGCCGACCTGACGCTGCACGCGGGCGCGGATGGCATCGAGCTCGTCGCCGAACGACTGCAGTTCGGCGGCGGACAGGGCACGGTTATGAACTCGGCTCATGAAGATTCCTTACAGATCCAGGATCAGGTCAGTGCTCGGAGCACTGATGCACAGGCGTACCTGTGCGGAGGGTTCGTTGCTGCGCTCACCGGTCAGCAGGTGGCGCGTGGTGCCGGACTGGCGCGCACAGGCGCAGCTGTTGCAGATGCCCATGCGGCAGCCGTGTTTCGGGCGCAGGCCTTGCGCCTCCAGCCCTTCCAGCAGCGACTGGCCGCGCGGCAGGGTGAGCGTACGGCCGCTGCGTGACAGCTGGACCTGCACCAGCCCAGCCTCGTTCTCTTCCAGGGTCGGCACGCTGAAGGCTTCGGCCTGAAACGCCGCCACCTGACCTTCCAGCCGCGCACGCGCTGCCTGCACGAATCCGCCCGGGCCGCAGGCCATGACGTGGCGCGCGGACAGATCGGCGATCTGCTCCAGCGGATAGCGGTCCACGCGCGCGGCCGGCGCTGCACCTTCGCGGGTGGTCAGCAGCTGCACGCGCAGACGTGGGTGCGCGGCGGCCATCGTCTCGAATTCGTCCAGGAAGCAGGCTTCATCGCGCTGACGCACCCAGTACAGCAGGTCCACATCCACCGGCATGCCGGCGTGCGTGGCCGCACGCAGCAGCGCGCGCATCGGGGTGATGCCCGAACCTGCGGCCAGCAACAGCAGCGGGGTGGGCGCGGCCGGCAGCAGCATGTCGCCAAACGCCGGGTCCAGCGATACAACCGTGCCCAACGCCGCATCGTGCGCCAGATAACGGCTTACCTGCCCGCCCTCGATCGCCTTGACGGTGATCGCCAGACGGCCATCGGCCAGCACGGTCGGGCTGTAGCTGCGCAGCAGGCGGCGGCCATCGATCTCCACGCCCAGGCTGACGTGCTGGCCGGCCTGCAGGCCCTGCCAGTGGCCATTGGCCTGAAATACCAGAGTGACCGCGTCGCGGCTGGCGGCGCTGCGTTCGACCAGACGGGCCATGGGCCGATCCAGCGTCCACAGCGGATTGATCCGGGTTGCCCAGAAATCGAACAGCTGCGGCGACACCAGCCTGCGCGCCAGCCGTGCGGGCAGCGGAGATTTGGTCTTGGGAGTGGGTGCCAGGCTCATAGGTTGCACTATACGCATGCATGCACAGGCGTGTATACAGTTGTATATCGACCAGAGGGGCTATGATTCATCCCCACGTCCGGCTGCCGCCCCATGACCTCCATCGCCCTGCCTTCCCACGACGCGCCGCCGTCACGCAAGCCGGCGATCTCACGCGAGGACCTGATTGCCGCAGCGCTGTCGCTGATCGGCCCGCACCGCAGCCTGTCCACGCTGAGCCTGCGGGAAGTGGCACGCGAGGCCGGCATTGCGCCCAACAGCTTCTACCGCCAGTTCCGCGATATGGATGAGCTTGCGGTGGCGCTGATCGATCTAGCCGGCCGCTCGCTGCGCACCATCATCGGACAGGCCCGGCAGCGCGCTACTTCCACCGACCGTAGCGTAATCCGCGTGTCGGTGGAGGCGTTCATGGAGCAGCTGCGCGCCGACGACAAGCTGTTGCACGTGTTGCTGCGCGAAGGCGCAGTAGGTTCGGACGCCTTCAAGCAGGCGGTGGAGCGCGAGCTCACCTACTTCGAGGACGAATTGCGCGTGGACCTGATCCGCCTGGCCGCCGCCGACAACGCCAAGCTGCACGCACCGGCGCTGGTGTCCAAGGCGATCACCCGCTTGGTCTTTGCGATGGGTGCGGTGGCGATGGACTCGCCGCCGGAAAAAGACCCCGAACTGATCGAACAGATCTCGCAGATGCTGCGCATGATCCTGACCGGCGCGCGCACGCTGGGCACGCACGGCGGCTGAGCGCGGCTCACAGCGCGTTACGCGCAGTGCTCAGTCTGTGTGTGGGCGGCGTGCTTGTCACGGCAGTGGACGCGCGGCGCATGCCACATCGCGCACCCATCGCGCTCGCCTAACGCTGAGCGCCATGGTTTCCTTTGCCGCTCTGAGTCTTCGTGCGGCAGCCCACTGCTGACGCACGGGTTGCGCCTTTCGCAATGAATGACCGGTCACGCCGTTGTGCGCGGCAGGCGCGCGATTGGCACGAGGTCCAACGGCAACCGCCGCACATCCACGTTGCGGCCACGCATTCCCAAGCGCCCTACACGCGCAAGATCGGTCTCGCGTACCACTGCACGCCCGGTCGCATCCGCGTACCGGGAAGATCGCTCGCCTGTACAGCCGCGCATCGACAGTTCCTGCACAACGTGTGTCGGTGATTATCCAACCGACCCGTTCCTTCTCCATCCGGACCTGCACTTTCAAGCGCCACATTCCCATTCGCCGAAAAAAACATAATCGCTATTTTCATAAAGTGCTTGCACAAATAAAAACCAGCAGGTAATGTTCGCGCCCTACGCAGCCCTGCCTGCAACCGGACCTGACGCACGCTCATGCACACCAGCCATTTCATCCAACGCAATCGACTGCCCGGCGCGCTTGGCGCGGCATCGTTTGCGTGCACGGCCAAACAGGCCGTGCGCACCATCATCGGCTGATGTCCTGATTCAAGGAGATCGGTCACCCGATCTCCGAGGCACGCGAACGCCCTCGGATGCTGCATCCGGGGGCGTTTTCGTTGTGCGTTCGTCGCGAACCTGTGGATGACCGCAGTTGAAACCCGGGCATGGACTGCCCGACGACAGGGATGTTGTATTACCACGAGGCGCGACAGCGCTGTGCCCAGGTTTCGGGCACGGGTGGATGGACTGCCCGACGATAGGGATGTTGCATTGCCACGAGGCGCGACAGCGCTGTGCCCAGGTTTCGGGCACGGGTGGTATGTGGCCATGCACTTACTGAATTGCCGTTTGAATAAAACGGTAATCGGAAACATTGCGAAAGATCATCAGCGGACTGGAGTTTATTCCAGCCGGTGCGCGCGGCTGTGCCGTGGCGTATACCGATCATCTTTCTCGTGTTTCTTGTTTTGGGTATCGGCTCGTGGTCGAGCAGCGGCAATCTCCGCAGGCGCGGTTCAATTCCGCATTACCCACCACTGGATAGCTCAGAGGTAGAGCAGCAGATCTTGATCTGTTAGTCGCGGGTTCGACTCCCGCTCCAAGCAATGACCTTCCCGGTCATCTCGGGGACGCAAGTCCCTTTACGGAAACGCCCATGCCGGGCGCAATTACGCAATGCATCGCGTGATTGCACGCGGCAGCGGCGAGGTCGCCGGGCGCTTGCCCTGGACGCGTCGCCCTACGCTCCGCCGTGCCTTCGCAAACCATCGCGCGGCTGCGGCAACGCATCGGCAGGCGCAAACAGCGCAGGCGCCCCGCACCGCCGCCGTCACCGGCGTTTCCACCTTCCAACGCCGCGTTGCATCGGCACGCGTTTGGCCATCAGTCCGATCCGGGCGGCAAAACGGCATTACCTACGGATCGGACCACCAGAGCCAACCCAAGGAGATGTGTCATGTTCTGGACCAAGAGGGTCGTGATCGGCGACGGCGAGCGCGGCCTGGTGTATCGAAATCGTCGGTTCGAGCGCGTGCTCGTGCCCGGTGTCTACCGCCTGTTCGACCCGCTGAGCCGTACCGAGGTCAGCGTGCACACCATCCACCGCGACGATGAGGTCGGCCACGATGCCGACATGCTGATCGACACGCTGGGCGCCGCATTGCCGCAGCACTTCGTGCTGGCCGACATCGGCACCGCGCAGGTGGGCCTGCTGATCCGCAACGGCAAGCTGGACCAGGTGCTGCCACCGGGCACCCGCGCGCTGTACTGGCGCGACGCCGCCATCGAGGTACAGACCCTGCCGTTGGGCGATGGGTTGCAGGTGCCGGGCGATGTGCAGCGGCGTTTGCGTCAGCTCGGCACCTTGTCGCGCGTGGCCGCGTGCATGGACGTGCCCGCCGAGTCGCAAGGGCTGGTGTTGGTCGACGGCAGGCTGATGGCACCGTTCGGCCCCGGCGCATACGCCTTCTGGAATTTCCAGAAGAACGTATCCACCGAGGTGATCGACCTGCGCGTGCAGTCAGTCGAGGTATCGGGACAGGAGCTGTTGACGCGCGACAAGGTGTCGTTGCGGGTCAATCTGGCAGCGAGCATGCGCGTGACCGATGCCGTGGCGATGCGTACGCGTGTGGCCAAGGCGGGCGACTACCTGTACCGCGAACTGCAGTACGGGTTGCGCCGCGCGGTTGCGTCCAAGACGCTGGACGAGTTGCTGGCCGACAAGGCATCGCTGGATGCGGACATCTTCGGCTACGTGCGTGGCAGCGTCGGGGGTTTCGGTATCGACGTGCTCGGCGTGGGCGTCAAGGACGTGATCCTGCCCGGTGAGATGCGAGCGATCCTCAATGCGGTCGTGCAGGCGGAGAAGCAGGCGCAAGCCAATGTGATCCGCAGGCGCGAGGAGGCCAACGCCACCCGCTCGTTGCTCAACACCGCCAAGCTGATCGAAGACAGCCCGGTGCTGATGCGACTGAAGGAGCTGGAGGCGCTGGAAAAGGTCACCGAAAAGATCGACAGGCTCACCGTGTTCGGCGGCCTGGATGGCGTGCTGAAGCAGTTGGTGACGCTCAGATAGTCATGCCGGTGTGCGGCGAAGGACTGGCCGCACACCGGCGCAAAGGAATGAACACCATGAGTACTTCACAACATTTCGAATGGCTGCATGCCGAAGGCAGCACCACCCCGATCAAGGGCTGGGTGCGCGGCGTGCCGCTGGAAGAACAAGCCCATGCGCAGTTGCGCAATATCGCCGCCGTCCCGTTCGTCGGGCCTTGGGTGGCAGTGATGCCCGACGTGCACCTGGGCAAGGGCGCAACCGTGGGCTCGGTGATCCCGACCCGTGGCGCCATCATCCCGGCGGCCGTCGGTGTGGATATCGGCTGCGGCATGGCCGCGGTGCGCACCACGCTGCGTGCCAACGACCTGCCCGACAATCTGGCGCAACTGCGCTCCAGCATCGAGCGTAGCGTGCCGGTGGGCAACGGTCGCGGCGGCGAGCATCGCAAGCTGCCCGACAGCATCCAAACCCGCATTACGCAGTCGGGGCTCGTGCAGCGCCTGGATGCGATCAAGCAGCAACACCGGCGCATCCGCACCGACAAGCTGGAATGCCAGATCGGCACGCTCGGCGGCGGCAACCATTTCATCGAACTGTGTCTGGACGAGACAGACGCCGTGTGGGTGATGTTGCACAGCGGCTCGCGCGGTACCGGCAACCTGATCGGCACCTACTTCATCGAGCGGGCGCGTGAGCAGCTGGCACACCGCGTGCTGGGCTTTCATCTGCCCGACAAGGACCTGGCCTTCTTCATGCAGGACGAGCCGTTGTTCGATGAGTACGTGGAAGCGGTGTCCTGGGCACAGGACTACGCCCGCGAAAATCGCGAAGCGATGATGGCGCGGGTGTTGGCGGAGATGCGTCACCGCCTGCCCAAGTTCCAGCTGGAGAAGCTGGCAGTCAACTGCCACCACAACTACGTGCAGACCGAGACCCACCATGGCGAGGAACTGCTGATCACCCGTAAGGGCGCGGTGAGCGCACGTCGCGGCGAGTTGGGGATCATTCCCGGCAGCATGGGCACGCGCAGCTATATCGTGCGCGGGCTGGGCAACGCGGAGAGCTTCCACAGCTGCAGCCACGGTGCGGGACGGGTGATGAGCCGAACCGCAGCGCGTGCTCAGATCACGCTGGCTCAGCATCGCGAGGCCACCGCACATGTGGAGTGCCGTAAGGATGCTGCAGTGATCGATGAATCGCCTGCAGCGTACAAGTCGATCGATGCGGTGATGGCCGCGCAGCAGGATCTGGTCGAGGTCATGCACACGCTGCGCCAGGTGGTGTGCATCAAGGGATAACCAAGAGAAGGTAACGAGGGCCGCAGTCGCGGCCCTCTTTCGTAGTTGTCAGCGATATTGCGTGTGGGCGGCCGGCGACCTCATCCGCATGGGCGCATGCACAGTTCAGTCATGTCGCGACGGCACTCACATCAAAGCACAAGCGTTTCACTCTTGCGCCGCCATGGTTGCCCCACATTCGCGGCCTGTGTTCGCAGGCTGCATCCAACAAGTGAACCGGAGGCGGCATGAGCAATCTCGACAAGCAGGAACGCAAAGCAGAGGCACAGGACTTGAACCGCGACCCGATCTCCGGTGCGCCGGGCTCGCATCCGGTTGGTGTGGGCGTGGGCGGCATTGCTGGCGGTGCGGCGGCAGGCGCCCTGGCAGGGACCGTATTTGGGCCGCTTGGCACCTTGATCGGTGCGGCTGCCGGCGTTGTGGCAGGCGCAGCTGCAGGCAAGGGTGTGGCCGAGCGACTCGACCCGACGGTGGAAACCGAATACTGGCGCCAGGAGCATCAGAACCGTCCGTACTACAAGGAAGGCACCGACTACGACCGCGATTACGCCACTGTCTACGGCTTTGGCCTGCAAGCGCGCGAAACGCGCCCGGCCAGCACCTGGGAAGAGACCGAAGCGACGCTCGCCGGCGAGTGGCCACGTAATCGTGGCGAATCGCGCCTGGAATGGGATGAAGCACGCCTGGCCGCACGCGATGCGTGGGAGCGCGCCGATCGCACCCACACCGTGTACCGCGATGGCGACACCCACTATGCCGGCCGTTTCGACAGCGCCAGCTACCGTGACAACGAATACTCCTACGATGACTATCGCCCCGCTTACCGCTATGGCATGCAGGCGCGCCAGCAGCATGCCGGCCGCCAGTGGGACGACCATCTGGAACGCGACCTGGGCGATGGCTGGGACCGCTTCAAGGCGGACTCACGTTTGACCTGGGAAAAGGCCAAGTACGCGGTGCGTGAGGCATTCGATTCGGATCATCATGGCGATGCGGCACGTCGCAACCCCACTGACCCGCGCGTGTAGTCCGGGGCGCGTCTAACCACGGTGCGTTGAGCGCGGTAGACGCAGGTGATCAGCACGAAACAGACGGGTCCGCAAGGACCCGTCTGCGCGTGTGGGCTGCCGTGAGCCGATGACCTACGGCTTTCGTACTGCCTTGCATATCACTGCGTGTTGCCAGTCCCGCATGGCCAGGATCGTCGCATCACGTGCTGTGCCACGTCCGACTGCACACCGACGCAAACGCCATGCAAGTTCAACCCGAAGTGTTTTCCACTGCGCGGATATCGCCGCGAAACGCCAGCGCGTCCTGCCCCACCGGTGCCGCATCGCCCTGCTGTTTGAGCATCTGCTTGCGTGCGGCCACCACTTCCTTGGCCAGGGCAATCCGGCGGCCCACCACCATTTCGGTCAACCAGTCGATCAGCGCGCGGGTGTACTCCTGCTGATGCTCCTTGACGCTCAATGCATGGTCCGCACCTGCAATCACGCGCGAGGTCAGCGAGCGCGCATTGACGAAAGCATCGGCATAGTTGCGCAGCACCGGATGCGGCACGATGACATCGTTTTCGGCTTCGACCAGCAATACATCGCCGGTGTATGCAGCGCAGGCCGCCAGTGCGATGTTGTCATCGGGCGTCAGTGTAAGTTGGCGGTACGCGCTCAGGTCCGGATCGGCATTGAGGCTGACCTTGGGTTGGTCCCAATGCGCGTCCTTGTACAGCGCGGGGGAACGCAACGCCAGCCATTCCACCGGGCGCTCGCGCGTCAGCAGCGCCGACAGGTAGCCGCCATAACTCAAGCCGACCACGGCGATCGACTGTTGATCTACATACGGAAGCGCCGCCAGCTGATCGTAGGCGGCGATGATGTCTTGCAGGTTCTGCGCGCGGGTGACGGTCTGCCGCATCGAAGCATGGCCTTCGTGGCCGCGCAGATCGAAGGTCATACAGATGCAGCCCAAGCCCACCGCCTCGCGCGCTCGCACCAGGCTGTGATGCTGGCTGCCGCCCCAGCCGTGGACGAACAGCACCGCCGGAATGCCGGTGGGCGTGAGCAAGGTGCCGCTGAGCGCGTCGTGATCGACCGGAATGTCGATGCTGGAAAGTTTGGCTTCCATCAGTCGGTTGAGACCCTTCGGTATTTGTAGCGCGGACCGGCGCCAGGCTGGGTTGCACGGTAATACACCTGTGCATCGGCCGGTGGTTCGCCTGCATAGATTTCGTGTGTGGAGGCGCGCACCCAGTGCCGGCCGGCGTGCTGCTGAAAACAAGCGATCGCCGCGAGCTCGGCCGGTGTCGCGCCGCCAATCCGCCAGGATTGCTCCAGCACACCGCAGACAGACCCGGCATGCGCGTCTTCGCCGCTGACCACATCGTAATTGCGCCTCGAAATATGCAAGCCGGCCGTGGCAGCGACGATGCAGCGATCGTAGCGGCATGCCTGTTCCACAACGCGCCGCTGCAAAGGCGGCAACGTCGTGGCCAGCAGCGCTTCCAGGGAGCCGCGATGCACATGCAGCGATGATCCTCCGTAGACCTCATCGCCCTGCACATTGCGCACGCTGCATTGCGTGCCGTAATACGCGATCTGGATACCGGCCACACTTAGCTCCCCCACGCTATGCGTTACCGGCTGCAGGATATTGCGCTCCAGCACAGCGCCGTGGGTGCGCAAGTACTCCTCCGGCAACGTGTCCAACGCCTGCAACAGCGCGGCAGCGCCGGTAATACGCCATTGTCCGTTGCCACCGACGCCGGTGGGTAGCTTCAAACGCACGCCACCTTCGGCCAACAACAGATCCAAAGCGTGCAGGGCATCTTCCCGCGAAAACACGGTGTAGCCTGGCAAGGTCGCTGGCACCAGCGCGGTGGCCAGTGCCTGATTCCAGCCATCGATGTGCGCGGCCGTCTCGCCAATCAACGGGTGACCGATGACCTTGGTCGCGACAAACGCATGCGGCACAATGCCGCCAAGCAAGCCGCGCGCATCGTCGATTCCTAATGCCTGCGCTTGTTCGATGGTCAAGGTGTCGTCGGGGACATGCAAGGTGCGGTACTCGGCGTCTTCGTCGGGTATCGCGCTATCCCCTAGCCCGCCATCGCGCGCACCAAGCAGCCGTGCAATCTCGCTACACACCCACGCATGCGTGGCACGCTCATGACCCTGCGCAGGCACGGCGCGTGTGGTGTGTCCACGCACCAGTCCATATGGCGGATCCGCCATCACATCCCCTTGCGGCGAGGCCGCATCCACGCGCCTGCCTCGCGACAACCGAGGGACGCAATACCATGTTACGGGTACGCGTCTGCGCTCATTTCAAGGCTAGATAGAGGCCGATTACGATCAGCACCACGACGATCAAACTGATGGCCATCCGCCCACCACGCAGCTCCAGCAAGGCATGCCACCACACGCGTGCTTCCGGTGTGCCGCTGGCATGGTGCGGCTTGCGACGACTGCTTTCACTCTCTTGCATCCTGTCTGCTCTCTCCATTACGTCATCGCATACAGTAACGATCAGACGTTACACAGGTGTGGAGCGGTTCAGAATCTTCCGTAAAATGCGGCGTTGCACGCCGTTTTTTCTAGTCAGGTCGTCAGCACGGTGGCGACTGACACAGCGCACTGGTGTGCGGCAGCCCATCCACCGCATGCGATTGCCGGCACATGACGTTGCGTGGCGGCACAGCTAACACCGACGTAAGTGCATGCAAGGCGTGTAGAGACACAGAGCAAGCTGACTAATTAAGCGTTGCATGCTGCAGACGCGCGCAATGGTCGCGTTCGATGATCATTCGTTGACATACCCGCAGTTACCCTGCACGTCAAGTTTGTTTAACCCCGGAACGCCCCAAGTCATGAGCAGAGACCCATCCGTCATCGATGTACAAGCCGAAATCGCGCATTGGCAGGCGCGCCACGCCCAAGGAAATCTGGGCGCAGGCAAGTTCAGCGAATTGTCCCCGGTGGTGAAAATGGCCTGCGATATCTATCTGCAGGCGCCGCGTTCGAGCGATCAGGAACGTCTGCGCCTGTTTCGCGACCGCCTTGAGCATCACTTCATTTCGTCCAGCACGCAGTCCAACTACGAACAGCTGGCGACCGACTGCTGGCAGCGCCTGGGTGCGCGCAACAGTTGAGCACCTCCGTCGTACGCAAGACCCGTTATTCATTGGAGATCGTCATGAAAACCCCGTATCAAGTGCAGCAGGAGCTGGAACGATTGGAGCGGTTGGTACCGCACATCATCAGCGACCAGGGCGACCGCGCGGAGGAAATCCTTGGCTTCCATGTGGCCAGCCTGCTGGGCAGTGCCCCCGCCAGCGAACACGCCATGATTCGCGATCGCACAGCGCGTATGGCACGCCAGTGCCGCACCGCGCAGGACGCGATCCGCACTCCGATCAGACCCTTGGGCATCACATCGGTCGCCCAGCCGCAGTGGGCCTGATCAACGCATCAACGGAGCCGCGCAGCGGCTCCTTTGCATTTCACCATCGGCAGTGCCGACCCACCCCGAGACATTCATGAAATCCACTTTTGTTGCTGCATCGTTGCTTGCCATGTTGACCCTTACCGCCTGCGACCGCCCCGGTGGCGACGCTTCGCGCACTGCACCTGCCGTATCGCCCGAGCCGACCGCCGCACCTGTGAGCGGAAGCGGCGCCACAGAACTGGCGAAGGGAGATGGCGGCGCGCTGGGCGTACTGGCGGCGATCGACGAGAACGAGATCGCGCTGGCCAAGCAGGCCATCGAACAGGACCTGGGTGGCGCGACTAGCGAGTTCGCGCAGCAGATGTTGCATGACCACGAGGCCAATCTCGAGAAGACCAAGGCGCTGGGCGCGAAAGACAGCCCGCGGGCGGATGCGATGCGCGCCAAGGGCAAGGCTGCGGTGGAAGCATTGTCCAAGACGCTCACCCTGCCTGACGGCAAGGATGCGTACCGCAATGCCTTCATGCGCAACATGGTCATGGACCACGGCGACACCATCAAGATCATCGACGCCGAACTGCTGCCCGCCGCGGAGAGCGCGCCGGTCAAGCAGCATCTGGAAGAGACCCGCCGCGTGGTATCGGCGCACTTCGAACGCGCCCACGCAGTGTCGTCGTCGAAGTAAACGCATCACCCTGCATCACGCAAACGCGCCGGCCTGTCCGGCGCGTTTGCGTTTGGCGCGATGCAGCGCATCGAGTGCGCTGCATCGCTGCTACATTTTTGTGCTCCCATCCACAGGCGGGACTGCAGGCGACAGGTCGGCCGCCCGCTTCCTGATCCGGCTGCATGAGGACACTGCCGACAGCGACAGCGCATTTACCGGCCACGCACCAGCTTCACTCCGCTTCGGTCTGCCCTGGCCTATGGTGCCGCATCGACTTGGCCCAGGAGCCCCCCCATGCGTTTGCTCATCACCGGCGGCACCGGCTTCATCGGCCAGGCCTTGTGCCCGGCGCTGCTGCATGCCGGCCATCAGGTCAGCGTGCTGACGCGCGACACCCGCCGCGCCAGCCGTACCCTGCCCGGCGTGAACGCTGTCGACACGCTGGCCGGGGTGCAGGCCGATGCCGTCATCAATCTGGCCGGCGAACCGTTGGCCGCCGGCCGCTGGACCGATGCCCGCAAACAACGCTTTCGCGATTCGCGACTGGGCATCACCCGCCAACTGCATGACTGGATTGCGCAACAGCCAGCCGAGCAGCGCCCGTCGGTGCTGATCTCCGGCTCGGCGGTGGGCTATTACGGCGAGCGCGGCGACACCGCCCTGACCGAAGCAGATGCTGCGGGCGATGACTTTTCGGCCGTGCTGTGCTGCGACTGGGAAGCCGAAGCCGCCCGCATCGGTACACTTGGCCCTCGCGTGAGCTGGGTGCGCACCGGCATCGTGCTGGACCGCGATGGCGGCGCGCTGGCGCGCATGCTGCCGGCGTTTCAGCTGGGCGGTGGCGGGCCGTTCGGCAACGGCCGGCACTGGATGAGCTGGATCCATCGCGCCGACATGGTGGCGTTGCTGATCTGGCTGCTGCAGCACGGCCAGCCCGGCGCCTACAACGCCACTGCGCCCAACCCGGTCAACAATGCCGAGTTCGCACGCACGCTGGCCAAGGTGCTGCACCGCCCGGCGCTGCTGGCGCTGCCGGCTGGGCTGCTGCGGCTGGGCTTCGGTGAAATGGCCGACCTGCTGCTGATCAGTCAGCGCGTGTTGCCGCAACGCGCGCTCGATGCCGGGTTCCGCTTCCAGTACCCGCAGCTGGAGCCGGCATTACGCGCGATCCTGCAGCGCTAAGTGGCCAGGCGGGCCAGGCGGGCCGAGCGCAGGGGCCGCCCATCGGGGACGCAACCGCGGCGGACGAGGCATGCACTAATATTTCCCTAACGCGCATCTTCGACAGTGCTGCGGATCTCGGATTGCCCGATGCCCGGCGGACCCCTTATGCACCTGCTCCTTGTCGAAGACGACACCATGCTGGCCAATGCCATCTGCGACGGCGTACGCCAGCAGAGCTGGACCATCGACCATGTCGGCAGCGCCAACGCGGCCAAGACCGCACTGGTGGATCACCGCTACACCGCGGTGTTGCTGGATATCGGCCTGCCCGGCGAATCCGGGCTGACGGTGATCCGCTTCCTGCGCAGTCACTATGACGCCACCCCGGTGATCGCGCTGACCGCGCGCGGCCAGCTCACCGACCGCATTCGCGGGCTGGATGCCGGCGCCGACGATTACCTGGTCAAGCCCTTCCAGTTCGATGAACTGATGGCGCGGCTACGCGCGATCACCCGGCGCAGCCAGGGCCGCGTGGTGCCGGTGCTCAGCCAGGGCGATGTCTGCGTGGACCCGAGCAGCCGCAAGGTCACCCGCGCCGGCACCTGGGTGGCATTGAGCGCGCACGAATATCGATTGCTGCTGGCATTGATGGAGCGTGCCGGGCGCGTGGTCACCAAGGATCAGCTGGAGGAAAGCGTGTATGGCGGCCCGTCCGAAGGCGGCAGCAACATGATTGCGGTGTATGTGCATCAGTTGCGGCGCAAGCTGGGCGACGAGCTGATTTCCACCGTCTACGGCCAGGGCTACATGATCGGCAAGGCACCGGAATGACCTCCTTGCAGGCGCGCATGCTGGCGGCGTTGGCGGCCATCGTTGTGCTGAGCTGGTCGACGTCGCTGTGGATCCTGATCGCGCTGGTCACCCAGGGCCACCACAGCGTGGTTGAGCAGGACCTCAACCTGCTTGGCGACCGCCTGGTCAGCGCATTGCCCGATGCGCTGGAACGGCGCTTCGACACGGCCAACGATGCCATCGGCGCCCCGAATGGCGCCACCGCGACGACGGGCACAACGTCCTCGCGCATGAGCCTCAACCAGACGCTGACCGCCGTTGTCCTGAACACCTTGCAGCTGGCGGTCCTGGGCATGCTGGTGTGGTGGGCGGTACGCACCTCGCTCAGGCCATTGCGTGCGGTCTCGCTCGCCATTGCGCAGCGCACCGGCCTGGATACCGAACCGGTGCCGTTAGAGCGGGTGCCGGATGAAATCCGTCCGCTGATCGCCTCGTTCAACACCTTGCTGGCGCGCGTCGAAAAAGCCGTGCAGGTCGAGCGCGATTTCGTTGCCGATGCCGCACACGAACTGCGCACACCCTTGTCGGCATTGCATGCGTATGCAGAGGTCGCCCTGCGCGCGCCCACGCTGGAGGCCAAGGACGCGGCGCTGCATCAGTTGCTGGAGACCGCACGCCGCAGCAACCGCCTAGCCGAGCAACTGCTGGATCTGGCGCGACTGGACGCCGGCATCAGTACTGCCGCCTATCATCAGGTCGAGATGGGCAAATTGATCTCGCATGTACTGGACGAGTTCAGCGTGCAGGCGGATGCGCGTCAGATCAATCTGCAGGTAGAAGCATCGCCGTGCCTGTTGCGCTGCGATGTGGATGCGGTGGGCATCCTGATCCGCAATCTGGTCGACAACGCCATCCGCTACGGGCGCATCCGCGGCACGGTGGAAGTAAGTTGCGGCTACTGCCTGCGTGCCGATGTGCTGCACCCCTTCGTCCAGGTGAGCGATGACGGCCCCGGTGTGCCCGAAGCTGCGCACGCGTCCATTTTTGAGCGCTTTTATCGTGTTCCCGGCGGCCAAGTGCAGGGCAGCGGCATCGGGCTGTCGTTGGTCGCCGGCATTGCGCGCCTGCATGGCGCGACGATCGAAACCAGCGATGGCAGCGAAGGACGCGGCCTGTGCGTACGCGTGGTGTTTGCCGGCAACAGCGCGCCAACTGCCGAGGGCAGCTGAGGAAACCTAGCGAACGGCCGCCGCGCGGCTGTAGAGGGCGCGTCGAAACCGCGATCGAGCTCGTCACTCGCCGATTCGCGCGCGAGGTAATCGGGTCGAACCAGCCAGGCAGCACTGTCGGACCCAGCGCCAACGATGCTGCCGCTGTGAGACAAGAGCGTCCGTCCGGTGGGCGCACATGGGTTTTGTGGGCCGCGCTTGAGGTCAGATGCAATCAGGGCGGCGTGCTGTTTGCTTCCAATAACTTTCTAAACCTGCCTGCCTAGAGTGCACTCACCGCACGCATCCAGGATGCATGGTGATGATTATCTCGACCCGCTCCACCCCACACGCTCCAACCGTGCTGCCGCACTGGGCCATGCAGGCCGCCGCCAACGACAGCGAGGTCGCGCCTGGCACTCCATGGGTACCGGCAGCGGAATTTCGCTGCGGCCGCACTGGTATCCGTAACCGCGACATCTGGTGCGCATTGCCGGATATCCGCAGCGCGCGCCAGACACATCGCCTGCAACGTTGGGCCACGCGCAGCGTGCTGTTCACCGCTGCGGGCGCGCTGTTTGCGCTGGCGCTGGTCCGTCTTCTGCTGCACTGAGTATTGATGCCGGCCCCGCTTTCCCCAAACGTTTCGTCTCTTACAGGACCCTGTCATGCCCGTCTGTTTCATCGCGCGTTGTTGCACGCTCGCTGTTGTCGGCATCCTCCTGACTGGCTGCGCCAGCACCGGCCCCATGCCGTATCGCCAGTTGCCATCGTCCAATTACCTGCGCCCGCATGACGGCAGCCGCGGCGACCGCATGCCGTACACGTATCACAGCGACGTGGACTGGACGCACTACCGCGCAGCCATCATCGAGCCGGTCGCCATTTATCGCGGGCCGGATGCGCAGTTCGAAAACGTGCCGGAGCAGGACAAGCGCATGCTGGCCGAGGTCATGCAGCAGGACTTCGGCAACGCCATTGCGCGGCGCTGGCGCCCGACGACATCGGCCGATCGCGACACCTTGCGCGTTCGCGTCACCCTGACCGGCGCCAAGCCGGGCAAGCGCGTGTTGGGCACCATCATGAAGGTGGATCTGGGCGGCGGTTCGTACAATGCCGTACAGGCCGCGCGCGGCAAAGAGGGCGCATTTTCCGGCTCGGTCAGCTATGCGGTGGAAATCTTCGATGCGCAAAGCGATCGCTTACTCGCCGCATATGTCGAGAAGCAATACCCCAGCGCAATGAACATCAAGGCCAGCCTGGGCGCATATGACGCGGCGAAAGCGGGAATCCGCAAGGGCGCAGAGCAGCTGGTCGAAGGGATCGAGTAGGTCAGAGGGGGCTTGCGCACATCACTCTCCCAACGGGAGAGGTGCCCTGCAGGGCGCGAAGGGCACGTGCGCAGACTCGTGCAGGATGAGGGTACGCAGCATCGTGCAGTTCGGGCGACACGACATGTCTTCGGAATTCATCGGGAGTTACACGTGCTGCCGTCGAGACATCTTGAGGAGTCGGCCCCGTCCCCTCACCCAATCGCTCTCCCGCAGCAGGGGGATTGAGCTTCCCCCTGCCTTACTACCGCGAACGCATCTGCTACGCGCATGAAAAAGGCCGACGCTTTACGACAGCGCCGGCCCTTCTCGATCCGCTTCAAGGTCCAGCTACGTCTCAACGTCTAGGCAAGTTCCGCTTGCAAGTACATTTGCGATTTGAGTACGCATCACCTTCTACGTACATCTCAACAGGCCCACACGTCTCAACTTGCCGCGCTCATCGGTGCCTACAGCACGAGTGCCACGCCCCCTCCCAATGTTGCCCTCGACCGTCAGCGCGTGACGCGCTTGACGGCCTTCTTGCCTACCGCCTTGCGGGCGGCGGTCGTCTTGGCCACGGCGCGCGTTGCCGGCGTCTTGGTGACCTTGGCCGCTTTCTTCAAAGCCGTCTTGGTCACGGCCTTCTTCAGCGGAGCCTTCTTCACTGCGGCCTGCTTGGTTGCGGTCTGCCTGGCGACCGGCGACTTCTTGGCGATGCTTTTTGCGACCGACTTCTTGAGCGACGCCGATTTGGCTGCGGCTTTTTTCGCGGCCGTGCGCGCACTCACCGTTGCCACCGCGGTCTTGCGTGCCGCGCTCTTGGCGGCGGTCTTGGCGCTCAATGCGGCGGCTTCGGCCTTGGCGTTGGCCTTGGCGGTTTCCAGCTTCTGCTTGGTGTTGGCTTTGGTATCGGCGATCTTTTTCCTGGCCGCGGCGCTGGTGTTGCTCAACTTCTGCTTGGCTGCGTCCTTGGTCGCTGTCAGCTTGTGCTTGGCCGCATTTTTGCTGGAAAGCAGCGACTGCTTGGCAGCATCCTTGGTGGCGGTGAGCTTGTCTTTGGCAGCATCCTTGGTAGCGGCCAATGAGCGCTTGGTCTTGGCTACGCTACGCTTGACTGCGGTGGCTGCTTCGCCCGCTTTGCTCACCACATTTTTCTCCGCCTTGACCACCGCCTTGCGGGCCTTGGTAACGCGCGTCTTGATCTCTGCTACTGCCACGCCAGTAGCTTCCTGTACGTTGGTCAACGCCTCGCTGGTGGTGCTGGCGATGCTGTCGGTCAGCTCGGTTGCAGTGCTCTTTACGCTTTCGACGGCGTCGGACAGGGTTGCTGTCACACCATTGCCGTTGCTCATACACCCTCCTTAGGGCATCAATGCGGTAACCGCGGGCGATGCGCGACGGCATGCAAATGCTGAACAGGCATCGGATCAAGCGGACGCTACGCCGGGCTCGACGGGCTGTCAACGCAATGGCGGCAAGGCATGCGCGGCTCTTTCACCGGCAGTTAAATTGCTGGCTGGCACTCTCGTTCAGCTTGATTTACGCAGTCAGATCCCCTATTCCCTTTCCACCGCGTAACCCGGAATCCGTTCCATGCGACCGCTTCCCACCTTGCTGACGCTCTCCCTGGCCGCCGCCTTCGGTGGCTTTGCCGCCACCGGCATCAACGCTTGGCTGGATAACCGCGCCGAGGCCACGCCGGCCGCCGCGACCAACTTCACCCTGCCGGCAGCTGCCGCATTGCCGGCCGCGGTTGCCGGGCAGCCGGTGCCCTCGCTGGCGCCGATGCTGCAGCAGGCGATGCCGGCAGTGGTGAGCGTCAACACCAAGCAGGTGGTGCGGGTGCGCAACCCGTTCTTCAACGACCCGATCCTGCGCCGGCTGTTCCCGGAGATTCCGCAGGACCGCATCAACGAGTCGCTGGGCTCGGGCGTGATCATCGACGCGCAAAAAGGCTATGTGCTGACCAACCATCACGTCATCGAAAATGCCGACGATGTGCAGGTGACGCTCGGCGACGGCCGCACGGTCAAGGCCGACTTCATCGGTTCCGATGCCGACACCGACATCGCGCTGATCCGCATCAAGGCAGACAAGCTCACCGACATCAAGCTGGCCGACAGCAACGCACTGCGCGTAGGCGACTTTGTGGTGGCGATCGGCAACCCGTTCGGCTTCACCCAGACGGTGACCTCCGGCATCGTGTCGGCGGTGGGGCGTAGCGGCATTCGGGGCTTGGGTTATCAAAACTTCATCCAGACCGATGCCTCGATCAACCCCGGCAATTCCGGCGGTGCGCTGGTCAACCTGCAGGGCCAGCTGGTCGGCATCAACACCGCCAGCTTCAATCCGCAGGGCAGCATGGCCGGCAATATCGGCCTGGGGTTGGCGATTCCCTCCAACCTGGCGCGCAACGTGGTCGAGCAGCTAGTGACTAAGGGCGTGGTGGTGCGCGGCACGCTGGGGCTGGAAACCCAGAACCTCACCCAGCAGATGCTGCAGGGCCTGGGTGTGGACTCGCTGCGCGGTGCGTTGGTGACGCGCGTATTGCCCGGCTCTGCGGCAGCCGCGGCCGGCGTGCAGCCGGGCGATGTGGTGGTGGCCGCCAACGATCAACGCGTGGACAGCGCCGAAGCGCTGCACAACTACGAAGGCCTGCAGGCGGTTGGCAGCGCGGTGACGCTGGACATCCGTCGCGATGGCAAGCCGCTCAAGCTCAAGGCCACGTTGAAGGAACAGGACCGCGCGGTCACCGGCGACATGCTCGACCCGCGATTGGGCGGCGCCACATTTGTGGACCTGCCCGAGTCGCTGCGTCAGTCCGGCATCACCGGCGTCATGGTCAGCGAGGTCAAACGTGGCGGACGTGCGGCGGCCAATGGCCTGGTCTCCGGCGATGTGATCGTGGCCAGCAGCGTGGGCGAGTTTGCGGACTTGGCAAGTTGGCGTGCCAATTTCCAGCGCAAACCGCAGCAACTGGTCGTGCGTATCCTGCGCGGCAATGCGCAGTACGACGCGTTGATGCGTTGACGCGTCGTGTACCGCCCGCTGTTTCCACTAACGCCTCCTACACCCCCCCGATGCTATTGCTACTGCTCGACCGCACGTGAGTGGCGGCTGCCATCAATGAACGAAGGAGATATCGCATGAGCCCCACCAATACCGATCAGCTGAAGGAAAACCTGAGCGAAGCCGGCACCCACCTGAAGTCGGCTGCCAGCGCAGCCGGTGAAGCCGTCAAGGGCGCCACCAGCGCGGCCGGCGACGAGCTCAAGCTTGGCCGTGCCAACGTCAAGGCCGAACTGTCCGACACCGCGCTGGCCGGCATGGCCGCAGCAGAGTTCGGCGGCGCCGCTGCCAAAGAACAGATGGATGTGCTGGTTGCCAAGGGCAACGATCTGCTCGACAGCGCTACCGACCTGATCCGCGAGCGTCCGCTGGCCGCCTTCGGTGTCGCATTTGCCGCTGGCTGGGTCATCGCCAAGCTGGCACGTGGCAACGATAACTAAGTCGTGAGCGATCAGGCTTCTACAGCTGCCGGTTCCGGCGCGCCAGAGGCGCGTCCGGAATCCCCGGGACTGGACGAAAGCGTACGTGCGGTCGGCGCTGCCGGCCGCGCAACGCTGGGATCGGCGAAGGACGCTAGTCGCGCATTGCGGCGCCTGGTGTCGGCCGACCTACGGCTGGCACGCAGTGCATTCGGGCGTGGCCTGGCATGGGCGTGCGTAGCGATCGTCTTCGGCGCGTCCTCTTGGCTGTTGCTGGCAGGCGCCATCATTGCCTTACTGCAACGCGCCGGGCTGTCGTGGTTTCAGGCGATGTTTTTTACTGCGTTGGCCAGTCTGCTGGTTACCGGCATTGCGGCGTGGCGGGTGTTCTTCTACTTCGATCACACCGGCATGAATGCAACGCGGCGCCAGTTGGTCAAGTTGGGCATCTTCGACGATTCCAATGAGGACGACACTGCTTCCGCATCTGCCAGTGAAGGGCATCCATGAAATTCGGCACCTTGCGTCAGCGCGTGGAACGCGCTGAATTGTTGGTAGAAGGACGGGCGCTGGAAACGCGTACGCACTGGGGAGAGTTACGTCAGACCTGGCGTGCAGGCTGGTCGCCGGTGCGCATTGTGATGGTCGGCTTCGGGCTGGGCTTTGTGACCGGCCGTAATGAACCTCAGGCCGCGCTGGGCAGCATTGCCTGCAAGCTGGGCGGCATTCCCAAGATCTTGCAGATGATCAGCACGATCTCGGCGCTATTTACGGCCCATCGTGCGCAGGAAGCGTCTGAGCAGGCCGAACGCGCTGCGGATAATGCGCAAGAGGTTGCGTCTGATCCACCGGTCACGGTGGTACAGGTCCCCACCGAGCGCGCAGCCTAAATCGCATCCTGCTGGCGGCCTCATTGCGTCGTCAGTGACGGTTGAGGTCGCCAGTAGTTCGCTCAGGCGCTGACGCGATGCGCACGGCGCCTGTGCACGCCGTTGACGCATTGTGCTGATAATGGCCACCGCTGGCAGCACGCCAGTCTGCCGTCAGGGCGCGCATGTCTCTCCCCGTTGAATCTTTGGATGCCGCCATCGCGGTAGATCCGCTTCCGCCACCGGCACCGCGCCCGCGCGCACCAGCGTCACTGGTGGTCTTGGCGACCCTGGCCGTGGGTTACACGTTATGGGCCGCACAGACGATCATCCTGCCGGTGATGCTAGCCGCGTTCTTCGCACTGATCGGCAACCCCATTCTGCGCGGCTTGCGCAAGCTCTACATTCCGCGCTTTCTCGGCGCCTTGCTGGTGCTATGCCTGGGCTTGGCCGGCACCGTCACCTTGGCGGCGCAGTTGGCCGGCCCTGCCGCCGAATGGGTGCAACAGGCGCCGCGCCAGATGCGCCAGATCGCACGCGACGTGCGCGACTTCACCAAGCCGATGATGCAGGCCAATCAGGCGGCGGAAAACTTTGCACGCGCCGCAGGTGGCGAAGGCCAACGCGGTGTGCAGATCGTGCGCACGCAGATGGACGACCCGTACAAGGCACTGGTGCGTACACCCAAGCTGGCCGCCTCCGTGCTTGCGGTGGTGCTGCTGACGTTTTTCTTCATGGTCTATGGCGAGAGCCTGCAACGGCATGCAATTGCATTGCTGCCCAATCGGCAGCAACAACGCTTCACCACCGAGATCATGCTGGACATCGAGCGTGAGGTCTCGCGGTATGTGCTCACCATCAGTGTGATCAACACGCTGGTGGGCCTGATTTTTGCCGGGATCTTGTATGTGCTGCAGATTCCGCTGCCCGAGGCGCTGCTATGGGGCACGGTGGTGGCGCTGTTGAATTTTGCGCCGTATGTGGGTCCGCTGATCGGCGTGATGCTGATGCTGTTGATGGGGTTTGTGGAATTCCACACCCCGTTATCGGCGATGCTGCCGGCGATCCTGTATCTGGCGCTGCACACCATCGAAGGCCAGGTGGTCACCCCGATCGTGCTGGGCCGGCGCATGGCGATCTCACCGTTGATGCTGATCCTGGCGCTGATGCTGTTCGGCTGGCTGTGGGGCATGGTCGGCTTGTTACTCGCGGTGCCGCTGTTGGTGTGCATCAAGATGGTGCTGAGCCGGGTGGAAGGCATGCAGCGCTGGGCCAGGCTGCTTGAGTAGCCGGGAATCAGGAGTTGGGAATCGGGAATCGCAAGAGCAGTGACGCTATCCGCAGCTGCGCTGCTCTACCGATGCACTACTCCGATTCCCCATTCCCGCGTAACGGCCGTAAAATCAGACAATGAGCTTTCTTGTCCGCGCCATCACTCTCGACCTCGACGATACGTTGTGGCCGTTCGCACCGATCGGTGCGCGCATCGATCAGGTGCTGTACGACTGGATGCGCGAGCACAGCCCGGTCACGGCCGAGCGGTTTCCAGTGACGGCGATGCGCGAGCTGCGTGAGCGCAGCTTTGCCGACAACCCGCACCTGCATCACGACCTCAGCGCGCTGCGCCGGTTGACCCTGGAAATGGCCTTGCGCGAAAGCGGCGGCGATCTGGCGCTGCTAGAACCGGCCTATGAGGTGTTCTACGCCGCGCGCAACCAGGTGGAATGCTATCCGGATGCGCTGGACGCACTGGCGCGCATCGCCGCGCATGTGCCGGTGGCCGCGCTCAGCAACGGCAATGCCGATCTGCAACGTATCGGCCTGATGCACCACTTCGCATTTCAGTTGGGCTCGCGCGAACACGGCAGCGCCAAGCCGGATGCGAGCATTTTTCTGGCCGCGTGCGCGCGTCTGGACGTTCCGCCCGCACAGGTGCTGCATGTGGGCGACCATATCCGGATGGACGTGCTGGGCGCGCTGGATGCCGGCTTGCGTGCTTGCTGGATCAATCGCGATGGCGCGGTGTGGTCACACCCCACCCAGCAGCCGGACCTGGAGTTCGACAGCATGACCGGGCTGGCCGACTGGCTGGACGCGCAGCAACCGCACCCGGGCGCCGCGCGCGACGGCATCTGCATTCCCGCCTGAGTTCAACCCAACGGCGCACACCGCCATTGAAGGATGTCCATGTCGCACCTCACCGGTTTCACCGATCCCGCCGCCGCCGCGCTGCCGCTGTATGTGCTCGACCGTGAGGGCTTTGTGCGCTGGTGCGCCGAGCAACCCACGCGGGTGTTGGCATGGGCGCAGGCGCAGCGGTTCGATGCCTCACCCGGTAGCGTATTGTTGCTGCCCGGCGAGCAAGGCCTGGCAGGCGCGATTGTCGGTGTCGGCGACCGCGCCGATGCATATGCCTACGCGCATGCACCGATGGCGCTGCCGCCCGCCAGCCGCTGGAGGCTGGCCAACAGCCTGAGCGATGCCGAGCTGGCATTGCTGCATCTGGGCTGGGGGCTGGGCGCCTATCGCTTCGCGCGGTATCGCAAGGTGCCGCGCGCACCGGCCGAGTTGGCGGCCACGCCCTCGGCTGCCACGCGTGCAGTGATCGCGGCCTGCCTGCAGGTGCGCGACTGGGTCAATACGCCGACCGAGGACATGGGTCCGCAGCAACTGGAAGACGCTGCCCGAGCCGTGGCGCAGATGCATGGCGCACAGGTCGAGGCAATCGTGGGCGATGCGTTGCTGGCGCAGAACTTCCCCACCATCCATGCGGTCGGCCGCGCCTCGCATCGCGCGCCGCGGCTGATCCAGCTGCAATGGGGCGATGCCGCGCATCCGCATCTGGTGCTGGTCGGCAAGGGCGTGTGCTTCGACACCGGCGGGCTGGATCTCAAGCCTGCCGATGGCATGCGCAACATGAAAAAGGACATGGGCGGCGCAGCGCATGCGCTGGCACTGGCCGGTTTGGTGATGGCGCAGCAGTTGCCGGTGCGCCTGACGCTGCTCATTGCGGCGGTGGAAAATGCGGTGGGCCCGGATGCGTTTCGCCCGGGCGAGGTCATCACCACACGCGCCGGTGTCACGGTGGAAGTGGACAACACCGATGCCGAAGGCCGCCTGGTGCTGTGCGATGCACTCAGCTATGCCACCGAACAACGCCCGGACCTGATTCTGGATTTCGCCACGCTCACCGGCGCCGCGCGCATCGCGCTGGGCCCGGACCTGCCGGCATTGTTCGCCAACGACGATGCGCTGGCGCAAGCCTGGATCAGCGCCGGCGAGCAGACCCGCGACCCGGTCTGGCGCATGCCGTTGTGGCGCCCGTACCTGCGCTATCTCAACAGCCACGTGGCCGACATGGCCAATGCCGGCTCGCGCATGGCCGGTGCGGTCACCGCCGCGCTGTATCTGGAGCGCTTCGTGGCACCGGGGCAACAGTGGGCGCACCTGGACGTCTACGCATGGAACGACAGCGACCGCCCCGGCCGCCCTGCCGGCGGCGAGGCGCTGGCGCTGCGCTCGGCGTTTGCGATGCTGCAGCAGCGCTACGGCAGCTGAGTGCGATAGCGTTGCAAGCAGGCGTTTCGCTCGACCGGTGGGTCTAGGATTGACTGGCGGTGTCCGGGTTGTTTCTCAACTCGGACGTCGCGTTCAAACTCTGGCCAGGCCTGGCCCGATCTGATCATGGTCAGACCAAAGCGAGCCGCTTCAACCAAGGCAATGAACACGTATGTACCGACTGGGACATCTGGAAGACGGGCAGTGGCGCGCTCACTCGCATCCGGCGGTCTTCGAATCTACAGACCGCATCGTGGCAGGCGTTCCCGGCGGGGATCCTGCAATTTTCGAGCGTCTGACCGAGTGCATGGAGCCGCCATACTACTTGCTGTATGTGCTTCACACATCGCGTGGAGAGGCACAACCAGGCCGCTACCAAACTCCCGCACTACAGCGTTCTGATGTCAAAGCATTCCTCGCACGGTTTGGCGCATTTCTTTCCGCAGATGCGCGCTATGACCTGTGGGCGCATTCGCCTACTAGCCAAGCGACGGTGGTATGGGACCGCCACAACCAGTTATTTGCCTACGGCCCGCTCGTGCAGTTTTCGACAACCTTGCAGGCGATGGGTTTCACCCGTGGGAAGACCGTGGTTCCAATACCGCACGAACATCACTATCGCCCTGAGTTTGACCCATTGGCCGAAGAACTCCTGACGATGTTCGATTGGTCGTTTTCACCGCTTCGCAGCGAAGATGCGCAATGAACGAGGGTCGGATTAGCGAAATTCTCTCGTCCCAGTACCGCTTGGCTAATTAAGGCGTTAGATCTCATTGAGTGAGTTGCCTACAACGGCTGATATACGTAGGCGCGCACGCGCCTTCGCCATGGCCCCCAATGATCCGGTTGCCGCCGCAGCGGTCGCTCAAAAATCAAACATCCCTGGTACCGGTGTCAGGCGCTGTCGCGTGCCGCCAGATTCTCCTCTGGTACTAAACGCGCGGCCCTTCTCAATGCAGCTATCGATGCGGCATGCGAACAAAACGAACCGAATCGCGTCGAGACCGTTGCTTCCTGGCCGGTCTTGGTCATGGCCGACGTGTCGACTGAGCAAGCTGCAGATGTAATTCGTCAGCTACGTGGCATCGCCGAAACTGAGCCACACAGCCTTCGCCGCGCATGCACTGCAGGCGCTTGCGCGCTGCGCTACCACTGTGCCGGAGCTTCTCGGATTGATCGACCCGACACTAGCTACGGCCATCCTTGGCGGAGGTGGCCCGCGCATGGACCGCATCATCCGTGACGCCTTCGAATTGGTCAGAACTATTAACCCGGAACTGCTCTACAGCTTGGCTCTCCAGCACAAGGCGAATCAGCAACAAAGAAACTCCTAGCGTCTACTTGAGACGCCACGGGCCTCTGGGCTAATGCCTATCAGCACTAAATCTATTGAGTTCCGTTGATGCCTGCAGTGGGATATGCGCATCGCGCTAGGCCTCCAAGCACCGTGTGCCCATCACGCGCCCAAGGCAGCCTCTTCCGGATGATGCGACATCAGGCGTGCTCGACTGCGGCATTGAAGGCATGCCGTGCGACAGTGAGCACGCCGCCTACTGCCCATTGCACCCAAGACCGGAGCCAGCCATGACGTTGCCACCTCCCTCGACCCCACGCAGCCCCGTGCTGCCATTGCTGGGGATTGCCGCGATTGCCGGCGGCGTTGCGCTCGCGTTTGCCTGGACCGCCGGATGGATCGGCGGCGAGAGGCTCACCGCCGCACGCATGACCGACACCATCGAATCCAGCGGGCCGCCGCATCCGGGCTTCCGCCGTGCGCATACCAAGGGCGTGTGCGTGAGCGGGCAGTTCCAGTCCAGCGGCAAGGCGACCTGGGTGTCGGCGGCGCGCATCTTCAGCCAGGCCAGCACACCGGTATTGGGACGCATGTCGATCGGCGGCGGCGACCCGCACGGTGCCGATGGCGCGGCGCGCGTGCGCAGCATGGCGCTGCTGTTGCGCAGCGACGATGGGCAGGAATGGCGTACCGCGATGAACAGCTTTCCGTTCTTCGTGGTGGCGACCCCGGCCGGCTTTCAGGCCTTGAATGTGGCCTCCAAGCCGGACCCTGCCACCGGCAAACCGGATCCGGAAAAACTCGCAGCGTTCGGCAAGCAGTACCCGGAGGCGGCCAAATTCCAGCAGTGGGCCAAGACCGCATCGTGGTCGGATAGCTGGGCCAACACGCAGTACAACGGCGTCAATGCGTTCCGTGCGATCGCAGCGGATGGACGCGAGCGCTACATCCGCTGGTCGATGCGCCCGCATACGCCGTTCAAGGAGTTGAGCGCCGAACAGCGCAAACAAGCCGATGGCGATTTTTTGGCCACCGACCTGGACGCGCGCCTGGCGCAGGGGCCGCTACGTTGGGACATGGTGCTGACCGTGGCCGAGCCGGGCGACCCGGTGGATGACCCCTCGCAACCCTGGCCGGCCAATCGCAAACAGATCGTGGCCGGTACGCTGTCGCTGGACCGCGCGCAACCGCAGGCCAACGGCCCGTGCCGCGATCTCAACTATGACCCGTTGATTCTGCCCAAGGGCCTTGCCGCCTCCAATGACCCGATCCTGGCGGCGCGCTCGTCGGTGTATTCGCAATCGTTCAACCGGCGCGAGCATGAGATCGCCAACGGCACGGGCAGCGCTGCCACCGGCCAGGGAGCACATCAATGAGCCGCCGTACCCACTTCAACCTGCCCGCGCGCGTGCTGCATTGGCTGATGGCCGCGATGATCCTGACCATGCTGTTCGTCGGCGTGGGCATGGTGGCCTCGGTGACGCAGCGGCCATGGTTGATCGATCTGCACCGCCCGCTGGGTATCGCGATCTTGATCCTGGCGGTGCTGCGCCTGATCAACCGCCTGCGCAATCGGCCGCCGGCATTGCCTGCGGATTTGCCTGCCTGGCAGAAGGCCGCCGCGATCGCCTCGCACTGGCTGCTGTATGCGTTGATGCTGGGCATGCCGCTGATCGGCTGGGCGATGTTGTCGGCCGGCGGCTACCCGATTGTGTTATGGCCCGGCGCAAACCTGCCGGCGATCGCCCCGCACGACCCGGCGCTGTACGCGTGGCTACGCACGGCGCATAGCTGGTTGGCGTATCTATTGTTCGCCGCCGTGCTGGGGCATCTGAGCACAGCGCTGTTCCACGCGTGGGTGCGACGCGACGGCGTGTTTTCCAGCATGGCGCGTGGGGAGCGCTCTGCACGTTGATGGGTTTGGGTTGATCGTGAATTGATGGAAAGCTCTAGAGCTCGGCAGTGACCGGCTGCGCGCAGCGACAGCGCCAAGGGCCCTTCTTCCGCCGGGAGAAGGGCCCCGCAGGGCGGGTGAGGGGACGGATGGAGCGTATTGCCGCTGCCACACACGTGGCTTCGCTTCGCCTGTCCCCTCACCCTCACCCTCACCCTCACCCTCACCCTCACCCTCTCCCTCTCCCTTGGGAGAGGGGCTTTATCAAGCGGCGTACTTCGGTTGGCAGAGTGCTGCGCACCCAGCCTTGCGCTCTGCATTGACGCGGCGCGGCTCAACTCGTCCTGCATGTGTACAGAAGCACCATGGCTCAGCGGGCGCGTTTTGCCTTTGTCGCAGATTCCGGCGCTGCGATGCCCTTGCCGGTCGCCGCCCAATAAATCCCGCCGTACACATGCTCCAGATAGCGCGGGTCGTTGTACGCCTCGGCCTGGTGGCCTAGCGCCGTTGCGAAGACGCGGCCGCCTTCGAAGTGGTGATACCACGCCACCGGGTGCTGTTTGCCCATGCCCTTGGCGACCTGGCCCGGCCAGATCAGGGTGGGGTCGTAGCTGGTTTCATCCACCGTGAGTAGCGTGACCAGATCGTCGCTGTAGGGCGGGTCGTATTCGTACCACTCATCGCTCCACACCCAGCGCTTGGGCAGGCCCGCAGTGGCGGGGAAATTGGCGTCCACCACATCGACCATCGCTGTCTGCAGGTAAGGATGAGTGCGGAACGAGCGGCCGATCATGTGGTCGTACCACTCCCAGTCGCCGCGCTTGATCGCAAACGCCTTGTGCACCGCGACCACGCCACCGCCGTTGCGCACGTAGTTTTGGAAGTTGGCCCGCTGGGCCGGATCCAGATCGGTAGCCGGGGTATTGAGCAACACGATGGCCGCGTATTGCGACAGATCGCCGTCGAAAGCCTTGGCATTCCATGCCCACACAATTTCGACGTAATGCTTTCGCGCCATCGCCTCGAACTGCGGCTTGGCTACGGGGATGTAATCGTGGTGATACTGGTTGGGAATGGCCGCCACCAGAATCTTGAATTGCTCGGCCGATGCATTGAATGCGCAGATCAGCAGCAAGCCCAACAGCCACACAGATTTCATGCAGTTACTCGTGATGGTGACGATCACTGGGCAGTGTACCTGCGCGGCGGCGGCATGCCTTCGCACGCATTTGGAATAGCTGTAGAGCGCATGGGCGAGGCAAGCCACTGCGTGTCGACGCGATCGCAAAGCACGCATTGCATGCAACGCCACAGTGGGCTTGCTTACACGATGCCGCACGCACGCGCACGAGATGATGGTTGCAGTGCGGCGGCCAACCCCTGGCAGGACCATGGTGATTGAATGCCCTGGCCGCGCCCGCTTTGCGATCAGCAGCAGTGTGCAGATGGCGCAAGCAAACACGCCGATGGCGATCACGTACCCCGGCGTCCGCCAGCAGTTACAACCAACCTTTCTGCCGCGCCAACCGATACGCTTCGATGCGATTGGCCACGCCCAACTTGCCGATGCATTCGGACAGGTAATTGCGCACGGTGCCGTGCGAGAGCTGCAACTGCTGTGCGATCTCGCTGGCCGAGCGGCCTTCGCCCGCCAGCCGCAGCACCGTGCGTTCGCGCTCGCTCAAGGGGTCCGCTTCCACCCATGCATCGATGGCCAGTTGCGGGTCGATCACCCGGCCGCCGCGCTGCACCTGACGCAGCGCATCGACCAACTGTTCGGCCGGCGCGTCCTTGAGCAGATAGCCCGCCACGCCGGCATCGAGCGCACGACGCAAAAAACCTGGGCGCGCAAACGTGGTGACGATCATCACCCGCACCGGCAGCGCCTGGCGCTGGATCCGCTGCGCCAGCTCCAGCCCGGTCAGACCCGGCATCTCGATATCGGTGACCAGCACATCCGGCTGCAGCCGCTGCAGCTCGCGCCATGCGCTTTCGCCATCGCCAGCGCTGCCGACCACGGCGATGTCGTCTTCCAGCCCGAGCAGGGCCACCAGCGCGCCGCGCAGCAGGGCTTGGTCTTCGGCCAGCAATACCCGGATCATTGGTCGCGCTCGCATGCATGCAACGGTTGCGCACGATAGCAGCGCCGATGCGTGTCGTGCACTTGGTCGTGCACTTGGTCGTGCACTTGGTCGTGCACTTGGCCGCGCAATCTGCCAGGACACCTAGAGCGGCCAACGCACCAATTGTGCAACCGCCAGGCGTGGCGCGCGGCTCGGTGCAGCCTGCCACTCGGACACTGCGGTTCCTGCATGCTGTCCACATCGCCCGACGATTGCCCGCTATGTTTGGTTGGCCGCTTTCAATGCGATTGCGGCACGACCGGCAACGGCGCTGTCGCTGAAACAGTTGCCTGGCGCGGCAACGGCAGGCTTGCGCGCAGCCGCATGCCGCGTGGCAGGGCTTGGACATCCAGCGCGCCGCCCAGACCATGCAAGCGCGTGCGCATGCCATCCAGGCCGTTGCCGGGCACGATCACGCCACCGCGTCCGTCGTCGGTGATTTCCAGTACTGCCTGCTCGCCCTGCGCGCGCAACTGCACACGCACGCGCTTTGCCTGCGAGTGGCGCTGCACATTGGTGGCCGCTTCGCGTACCACCAGCGCAAGCGCGGTCTCATGTTCGGGCGGCAGGGGCAGGGTCTCCAGTTGCTGTTCCAGCGCAATACCGTCCAGGTCCAGCAGCACCCGCGCCGAGGCCAGCTCGGCCACCAGCCCGGCGGCACGGATGCCGGTGACCGCGCGCCGCACTTGCGCAAGTGCATCGCGCGAGATCTGCGCCACTGCATCGATTTCACTGCGCGCCGCCTGCGGATCGCGCTCGATCAGGCGCGCAGCCAGATCGGATTTGAGCGCCACCAGCGACAAGGTGTGGCCGAGCAGATCGTGCAGATCGCGGCCGATGCGCTCGCGCTCGGCAGTGGCCGCCAGTCGGCGGACCTCATCCTGCGATAACCGCAACAGCGCATCCTTGCGTTCGTTGATGCTGTACACCGCGCCGACCGCAGCCATGCCCAGTACCGATACAGGCAACCACACCAGCGATTGCAGGCGCATCCCCAGCCAATGCGCCCAGCCCAGGTACAACACATTCATCAGCAGCAGCATGGCGAAGTGGCGCCACACCGCGTGCCGCGTCGGCGGGCGCAGGCTCAGGCAGGCGAACACGAAATAGCTGACGCCCGCCGAATAGATCGGCAGCAACGCGGCACTCAGCATGCCCATCGCCCAGGCATAGCGGTACAAGGTGCCGCGTGGCGCGAGCAGCATGCGCGCGTACAACAGCAGGAACAGCGGGTAGGACGCCAGTGTGCACAGCAACCAGGTGTTGTCGTAGCCACGCGCGGAAAACACCGGCACCACGAAGACCCAGGCCGACCACAGCAGATGCACAGTATCCATCCACGGTGACTGGCCCTGTGCCAGCCGCGCGGCAACCTGCGAATTGGCGGCGGGGCGAAGCCATGCGGGAAACCGGAGGCGCATCAGCGAAGGTCCGTGTGGGTGAGCGGATTCTGCCACTGCCGGGCCCGCCTGCGCGCGGCACGTGGCAGGACACTACAGGCGAGCGACCTCATGCGTCTGCATGCACCGTCAACCGTTGCCGCGGCACCGATGCCTGCTGGTGCCGATACCTGTGGGCGCGGGCGGTGCAGTTGCAGTTGCAGTTGCAGTCGGAGCATGCCGATGTCGCGTGGCCGGAGAGCCATCAGCATCGGCAGTGGCGCCGATGGCGCACAGTCGCCGCTGTCATGCACTTCAGGTGACAGCTGTCACTGGTGAGCGTGCCCGCGCTCGCCGCATGCTGCGCAGCACCTCGCAGCCGCTTCGGTCGCGTGACCGTTCGTCGCCCCGCTGCGATTGGTGACTTCCGGCAGCTTGCAGCGCGCCCTGCAGGCGGTCACATTCTGCGCAGCCTTCTGTCCTGGTTATCGATGAACACATCCGCCGATCTGCTCAAGCAACTCCGCATCGACCGCCAGCGTCCTGCCACGCCGCCGCCCACGCGCCGCGGCGGCTGGATCATTGCCGCCATTGTCATCGTCATCGTGCTGGCCGCCTCCGCGTGGTGGTTCACGCGCCGCCCGGTGGTGAAGGTGCAGACCGCGCCGGTGGTGGCGATCAGTGCCGGCAGCAGCAGCGCTTCGGTACTGGATGCTTCGGGTTATGTGGTGGCGCGGCGCATGGCCACGGTGTCGGCGCAGGTCACCGGCAAGGTGCGTGAAGTGATGATCGAAGAAGGCATGCGCGTCGAACAGGGCCAGGTCATGGCCACGCTGGACCCGCTGGATGCCGATGCGCAGCGCACCTTGTCGGCCTCGCAATTGTCGGCCGCGCGCAGCCAGGTCGACAACATGCAGGCGCAACTGGCCGTGGCCAACGCCGATGCTGCGCGCCTGCGGTCGCTGGTGGGCGCGCAACTGGTTTCTCGGTCGCAGTACGAACAGGCCACCGCACAGCGCAATGCCTTGCGTGCGCAGTTGCAGAATGCACAACGCAACGTGCAGGTCGCCTCGGACCAGCTTGCCATCGCGGGCATCCGCTCGGACTTCAACGTGGTGCGCGCACCGTTTGCCGGTGTAGTCACCGCCAAGGCGGCGCAGCCGGGCGAAATCGTCTCGCCGTTGTCGGCCGGCGGCGGTTTCACGCGCACCGGTATCGGCACCATCGTGGACATGGAATCGCTGGAAATCGAGGTGGAAGTGGGCGAGTCCTACATCGGCCGCGTGCAGCCGAAGATGCCGGTGGAAGCCGTGCTCAATGCCTATCCTGAGTGGAAGATTCCCGGCGAAGTGATCGCCATCATCCCCACCGCCGACCGCGGCAAGGCCACGGTGAAGGTGCGCGTGGCGCTCAAGCTCAAGGACCCGCGCATCGTGCCGGAAATGGGCGTGCGGGTGAGCTTTCTGGAACAGGCCAAACCGCAGGAAGCCGCCAAGCCGCAGGGCGTGCGGGTGCCGGCCGCCGCACTGGTGGAACGCGAGGCGCGCACGGTCGCGTTTGTGGTTGGCGAGCGCAACACGGTCAGCGCGCATGCCGTCACTACTGGCATGGTGATGGGCGAAGACAGGCAGGTGCTGTCGGGCCTGACTGCAGGCGATAGCGTGGTGCTCAATCCGCCGCAAGAATTGAAGGAAGGCGACAGCGTGGCCGAAGCAGAACCGGACGCTGCCGAGTAACGAAGAACCAAAGACAGCGCAGGCAGCGCCACTGCTTAGGGGAGCACGGCAGGCGCGTCGAGGAAAACGGTAGATGTGCTGGCGCCTGCGCCGCACTGCGACGAACGCGTTTGAAACGGAGTAAAGCGATCTCGATCACGGCAGCGCATGCGCCATCGCGATGTTCTTCAGCATCACCTCAACCGTTGTAGAAGCGCACGCATTTCAGTCGTTGATGGCGCGTGCGGCGCGTTGCCGCAGTCACGGTCGATGACCTGCAAGCAGCACGCAAGCTCCACCGCACACCACCTCGTCGTGTCACTGCAGCGCCGCATCAGACGTCCGCAGTCGCTCTGCCGCACCGCTGTTATCTCTTCCCATTGCACCGCCAGGAGTCGCCATGTCTGCTCTCGTCAGTTTGCGCAACATCACCAAAACCTACCAACGCGGCCCGGAGCAGGTGCAGGTGCTGCACGGCATCGACCTGGAAATTGCCGCGGGCGATTTCGTTGCGTTGATGGGTCCGTCCGGTTCGGGCAAGACCACCTTGCTCAATCTGATCGGCGGGCTCGACACCCCCAGCGGTGGCGAGATCGAAATCGAAGGCGAGCGCATCGACCGCATGAGTGGTGGGCAGCTCGCCACCTGGCGCAGCCATCACGTCGGCTTCGTGTTTCAGTTCTACAACCTGATGCCGATGCTCACCGCGCAGAAGAACGTGGAGCTGCCATTGCTGCTCACCTCGCTCAATGCCGCGCAGCGCAAACACAATGCAGAAATCGCCTTGACCCTGATCGGCCTGCAGGAGCGCCGCAACCACAAGCCCAGCGAGTTGTCCGGCGGGCAGCAGCAACGCGTGGCGATTGCGCGCGCGATTGTCTCCGACCCTACCTTCCTGATTTGCGACGAGCCCACCGGCGATCTGGACCGCCACAACGCCGAAGAAATCCTGTGCCTGCTGCAGGAACTCAATCGCGAACACGGCAAGACCATCGTGATGGTCACCCATGACCCCAAGGCCGCCGAGTACGCCACCCACACCATCCACCTGGACAAGGGCGAGCTGGCCGATGCGCCGCTTGCACTGTAAGGGAGCGCGGCCATGAAGTATCTCTCGTTGGTGTGGGCCCAGTTGTTCCGCAGCAGGACCCGCACCCTGCTGACCTTACTCTCGGTGGTGGCGGCGTTTTTATTGTTCGGCATGCTCGATTCGGTGCGTGTGGCCTTCACCTCCGGCGGCAGCGTCAGCGGCGTGGATCGGCTGGTGGTGGCCTCGCGTTTGTCGATCACCCAATCGTTGCCGATCAATCTGGAATCGCAGATCCGCAGCGTGCCGGGCGTGCGCGATGTGACCTCGGCGATGTGGTTCGGTGGCATCTACCGCGACCCGAAGAACTTCTTTCCGAACTTTTCGGTGGCGCCCAATTTCTTCGATGTCTACAGCGAATACCAATTGCCCAAGGACCAGCTCAAAGCCTTGCAGACCACCCGCACTGGCGCGGTGGTCGGCGAAAGCCTCGCCAAGGAAAATGGCTGGAAGATCGGCGACACCATCCCGCTGCAGGCGACCATCTTTCCACGCGGCGGCAGCAACGACTGGCCGCTGAAACTGGTCGGCATCTTCCGCATGAAAGACCGCACGTTGGCCGCCAACCAGGAACGCCAGTTGATGATGAACTGGAAATACTTCGACGAGTCCAATGACTACATCAAGAGCAAGGTCAGCTGGTACACGGTGACGCTGCGCAATCCCGACCAGGCCTCGCGCGTGGCGCAGGCGATCGATGCGCTGTCGGCCAACTCCGATCATGAAACCAAATCGCAAACCGAATCGGCGTTCCAGCAGGCCTTCGTCAAACAGTTTGCCGATATCGGCTTGATCGTCACCTCGATCATGGCTGCGGTGTTTTTTACCTTGCTGCTGCTCACCGGCAACACCATGGCCCAGGCCGTGCGCGAGCGCATCCCGGAGCTGGCCACGCTGAAGACGCTGGGCTTTCAGGACCGCACCGTGCTGAGTCTGGTGATGGTGGAATCGATGTTGCTGATCGGCCTGGGTGGCCTGATCGGCATGGGGCTCGCGGCGCTGGTGATCCCGGCCGTGGCAGCACGCAGCGGTGGCCTGATGCCAACGCAAAGCGTGCCGCTGCAGACCTGGTTGGTGGCCTTTGGGCTGATGGCCGGCATCGGCATCGTGGTGGGTGTGCTGCCGGCGTTACGCGCGCAGCGCTTGAAGATCGTCGATGCCCTCGCCGGCCGCTGACAGGAGCATGCACATGCAACGCAAATGGAAAGACCGTGGCATCAACCTGCTGTCGATCTTGCTGCTGGCGATCGGACTGGCTGCCTGGATCGCACTGCCGTGGATGCTGCTGCTGCCGATCGGCGGATTACTGGCGGTGTGGCTGGTGGTCACGCGCAGTGGCCGGCTTTCGCTGGCCGCCGCGCGCATCGGCATCGCCACCTTGCCGCAACGCTGGGGGTCCAGCTCGGTGATCGTGGTCGGCATTGCCGGCGTGGTCGGCGTGTTGGTGGCGATGCTGGCGATGGGCCAAGGGTTTCAGGCCACGCTCAACAGCACCGGCGACGACACTACCGCGATCGTCCTGCGCGGCGGTTCGCAGGCGGAGACCAACTCGGTGATCACCCGCGATCTGGTGCCGCTGATCAGCAGTCTGCCCGGCATCGCCGCCGATGCCAACGGCCGCCCGACGCTGTCGCCGGAACTCTCGCAAGTGGTCAATATCGCCTCCCGCTCCGATGGCACCGACGTCAACGCGCAGTTGCGTGGCGTGGGCGAACAGGCCTGGGCGGTGCATGACAAGGTCAAGATCGTGCAAGGCCGCCGCTTCACCACCGGCCTGCGCGAGATGGTCGTGGGCAAGGGCGCCCTGAACCAGTTCCGCGGGTTGGAGCTGGGCAAGACGCTCACGCTCGGCAGCCAGCAGTGGACCGTCGTGGGCGTGTTCGCCTCCGGCGATGCGCACGATTCGGAGCTGTGGACCGACGCGCAGACCCTGGCCACCACCTACAACCGCAGCGCCTATCAGTCCATCAGCGTGCGCACCAGTGGCAAGGCCGGCTTCGCCCAGTTCAAGACCGCCATGGCCGCCGACCCGCGGCTCAAACTGGATGTGGAAACCACGCGCGCCTACTACGGCAAACAAGGTGGCGGCTTGAACAAGTTGATCAGCATCCTGGGCACGGTGATCGGCGCGATCATGGCGGTGGGCGCGGTGTTCGGCGCGCTCAACACCATGTATGCGGCGGTGGCCACGCGCGCGCGCGAGATCGCCACCATGCGTGCGATCGGGTTTCGCGGCACGCCGGTGATCATGGCGCTGATGCTGGAAACCATGTTGCTGGCACTGCTGGGCGGGCTGCTGGGGGGGCTGATCGCCTGGGCGGTGTTCAATGGCTACACGGTCTCCACGCTGGGCAACAATTTCAGCCAGGTGGTGTTCCAGTTCAAGGTGTCACCGGAGCTGCTGTGGAGCGGCTTGAAGTGGGCGCTGGGCATTGGCCTGGTCGGCGGGCTGTTCCCGGCACTGCGCGCGGCGCGGTTGCCGATCACCACCGCATTGCGTGAGGTGTAGGCAGCCCAGTGGGCTGCCGGGATTTGGGATTTGGGAGTGGGGAGCGGGAATTCGTAGCAACAAAGCGCGATGCCGGTGGCGGCGGCCTCGTGGAGGATCCGAGTTCTTGCGGGTGTTGGGCCGCCGGGACCCGGCACCGCCGCCCGCCGCTACCTGCAGTAACTGAACATAGTGCAGGCTGTCATCGTTTTGTCACCGCAGTGAGGTAGATGCGCGGGCTTGGCAGGCCGTAGCCTGCTCGGCCGTTCGATTCAACGATATACCGCCATGAAGCGCCTGTTTCTGCTGGCCTGCGCCTGCCTGTGGCTGGCCGGCTGTTCTTCGTCCTCCACCTCGCTCAGCGAGCGCCTGGTCGCGCCCGGTGGCGTGTCGCCGTTGCTGGACGAAGAACGCATCGCCGCCACCATCGCCACCGTGCCCAGCCGCAGCGGCCACGTGACCACGCGTGATCAGGTGCCGATCTTCTGGCGTGCGATCGATCCGGGCCAATACGCCATGCATTACCGCTACCTGGGCCAGCGCAACGACGCGGCGCATGCGCTGGATGTGGACTTCAGCTTCAGTGTCCCGCGCGTGCCGGCGCCGGCGCCGCGTGGCACCGTCGTCTTGCTGCACGGCTGGATGATGGACGGCGATTCGCTGCTGCCGTGGTCGCTGCAACTGGCACAGGCTGGCTACCGGGTGATCACCATCGATCTGCGCAACCACGGCCATTCCGGCGGTGGGCCGTCGGGCTATGGCACACGCGAATCCGACGATGTGATCGACGTCATCAACGCATTGCAGCCGCGCGGCGAGATCCACGGGCCGCTGTACCTGTTCGGCATTTCCTACGGTGCGGCCACCGCGCTGTTCACCGCCGACAAACTCGGCCCGCGCGTGGCCGGCGTGGTGGCGATGGAATCCTTCGCCAATGCCGGGCGCGGCATCCGCGACATGGTGCCGCACCTGCTGACCAGCCAGCCCAGCGGCTGGCGCGGGCAGGCGGTGGCGGCGTACGCACGCTGGCGCTATGCCGACCAGAATCTGGATGCGGTGATCGCCGCCGCCGACACCCAGCTCAAGCTGGATCTTGACCATGTCGATGTGACGCAGGCGCTAGCCGACACGCGCAGCTGCGTGCTGCTGCTGCATGGCGATGCCGATCAACACATTCCGGTGGCGCATGGCCGCGCCCTGGCGCTGGCCAGCACCCGCGCGCATTACGTCGAATTGCGCGGCGAAAATCATCTGAGCCTGCCGCTGCGGTTGGACCTGCTCGGCGCACCGATCGACCAATGGCTGGCACAGGTTCAACAGGCCCCCGACCACTGCCCCGCTCCGCAGGCCCTGCCGGCCTCCACGCTGGCGGTTGCGATGCCGGTACCGGTGCCCAGTAGCTGATCGTTGCACGCGCTGCTTCCTTCGCACAGACGCAGCCCGGCGCGCTCAGCGCACCGCCAGCGGCTGCCGCGCGCGCAACACGCTATCGCCGACAAACAGCAGCAGCCCGACCCAGATCGCAGCGAATCCGATCGCGCGCCCCTGGTCGAACGGCTCATGGAAGAACCACACGCCCAGCAACAGCTGCAGGCTCGGCCCGATGTACTGCAGGATGCCCACCAGCGACAGCGGGATGCGCCGCACGCCGTATGCAAATCCGATCAGCGGCACCGCCGTCACCACGCCACCGAAGATCAGCAGCAGATCGGTGCGCAGATCCCAGCCACTGAAGAATGCGCCGCCATGGCCCTGCTCACCCCATGCCGCCAGCAGCAGTGCCGGCACGAACAGGTACACGCTTTCCACGCCCAGGCCGGCCACCGGGTCCACCGCCACCAGCTTGCGCAGCAACCCGTAGAGTCCGAACGAGACCGCCAGCCCCAGCGCAATCCACGGCGGCGCACCGGCATCGATGGTCAGCCACAGCACGCCAATTGCCGCGCACGCCACCGCCAGCCACTGGATGCCGCGCAGGCGTTCTTTCAGCACCAGCACGCCCAGCAACACGCTCAGCAAGGGGTTGATGAAGTAGCCCAGGCTGGCTTCGATCACATGCCCGGCATTGATGGCCCAGATATACAGGCCCCAATTGAAGGCGATCGCCACGCTGCTGGCGGCCAGCATCCACAGCGCGCGTGGCTGCGCAGCAATCGTGCGCCACCAGCGCAGGCCCGAGCTCGCCACCAGCCACACAACCACCAGCACCGCGCTCCACACGATGCGGTGCGCGATGATCTGCAGCGACGGCACCACCTTGAGCAGGTGCCAGTACAGCGGCACCAGGCCCCAGATCACAAAGCTCGCGGCGGTCATCAGCAGACCGCGCCGCGCTTCCACCGCCGACACCGGCACAGCCGCGCTCATCGTCGCGCCCTGGCCAGGGTGACCACCAGCACGCCGCCCAGAATCACCGCCATCGCGCCGATATCGTGCGCGGTGAACTGCTCATGCCCCAGCCACGCACCCAACGCCACCGCAATCACCGGATTGACGTAGGCATAGCTGCCGGCCAGCGCCGGGCGCACGTGGTGCAGCAGCCACACATAGGCGGTGAATGCCACGATCGAGCCGAACACGCACAGGTACGCCACCGCCATCAGGCCATGCGGCGTTGGCCAGGCCTGCGGGCGCTCGCCGATCAGCAGGCCAGTGCTGACCAGCAGCACGCCACCGCACAGCATCTGCCCGGCGGCGGTCATGAAGGGCGATGGCAGATCGCGTCCGCGCGACCACACCGAACCGAATGCCCAGCCGATCGGTGCGATCAGCAGCAACACCAATCCCCCCGGCGTTGCAGTGAGACTACTGCCGGCATTGAGCCACACCACGCCCAGAAATCCGATCACGATGCCCAGCCATTCGCCGCCGCTGGCGTGCTGCCCGCGCAAGGCGCCGAACAAGGCCATCCACAACGGCACCGACGCCACCGCCGTGGCCGCCAGGCCCGAGGACACATTGCGCTCTGCCAGCACCACCATGCCGTTGCCCAGTAGCAGCAACGCCGCGCCCATCAAGGCCACGTTCTTCCACTGCGCACGCGTCGGTGCTGCCACACCGCGCCAACGCAGCACGCTGTAGAGCACGCTGCCGGCAATGATGAAGCGCGAACCGGACACCATCGTCAGCGGCTGCGCGCCGCCTTCCAGCGCAAAGCGGATTGCCAGATAGGTCGAGCCCCAGACCACATAGACCAGCAGCAACGCAACAACAACCAACCCGCTGCGCGCAGGCGCGGCAGCGCCGTGAGAGGAAGACATCGGAACAGAGCCAAGTGCAGCGGAAGCCGCCATTCTAGCTAGAGCACCCGCCCAAGCCCAAAGACGGCTGAAGCCACGAGGCAAGCACGCACCAGACGCAAGGATGGCATTCGGCGGCACCGCGGCAGCCCTGGCGCGATGATGGACGACGGCCACATCTGTTCGGCCGCGACGCAAGAGCCGGTGCAAGGTGCGATGTGGAGCTGCACAGGGAGTGCAACTTCGGCGTCGCCATGCCCATGCCGAGCACCGGCCGCGCGTGCTGCTCGTCGCGCACTCTTTGTGCTGGCCGCTCTAAAGCGACTACCAAAACATCGCGAGTACTCGCGAGGCCGCTGTGGACGGCGCCCAGATCCGAAATGTACGACTGGTCCATGCTGGCGGCACCCGCCTGCCGGTGCGCACGCTGGTTTGTGTGCGGGCCTTGTCGTTGCCTACATGCGCTTCGGCCGCCTTGCGCGCTATGGTGCAGCTTATCCCTCGTTCCGGAGCGCAGATGCAGCGTCGCCTTCCCTGGCTGGCCATGGCCGCCCTGATCGTCCTCTCCACCGCGGCAACGGCACGCACCCTAGAGCCGTGGGAACTCAGCGGACGCAAATTGATCGAGGCCGGGCTGGATGGCTCGCTGGCGCCAGAGATCGATGCGCCGCACCAGCCCGAACTCAAGGTCATGGTCTCGGCCAGCCGCGCCGGCGCCTATGTGCTCGGCGTGGCCAGCACCAGCTATCGCACGCAATGGTGCATGCCTGCGGGCAAGCAAGGCCCGCCGGACCTGCAGCCGATCATAGCCGACCTGACCGCGCTACCCGATGCGCGCCTGGACGAAGCAGCTCCCGGCCTGATCGTCGAGGCGCTGCGCAAGCGCTATCCATGTGGCAAACGCACGCCGTAAAACCGCAGCCGCTGCTCCGCGCCCTGGCGGCTGGATGCGCTGGGCACGGCCATCGCCAATGATTCGACGCCCGGGCGGGCAAAAACCGCAGCGGATGCGGCTCCACCACTCAGGCGTTACTTGCGCGCGGCATCGCTCTTGGCGCGGATGGCCTTGAACTCCGAGCCATCCTGCCAGCTCGGCCACTGCCGGCCGTTGGCCAGCGCTACGCCCACGTCGTAGACCAGCGTGGTGTCGGCCGCATGCCCGGTGGCATCCCACTGCGGGGTCCAGCGGTCGCAGGGCTGGTGGTAGCAGTCGGCGAAGTATTGATCGCGCAACGCCTTGCCCGCCTTGACGCCGCCCTTGCGCATGTCCAGCCCCGGGCCTGCGGTAATCGCCGGCACGCCCATGCGCGCGAAGGCGAAATGATCGGCGCGGTAAAAGAATCCCGCTTCCAGATTCGGGTCCGGCGAGTACGTGCGATCGCGCGCTTTGGCGGCCTGTTCCAGATCGCCTTCCAGCGACACGCGGCCGCGCCCCCACGACGCGATATCGCGCGTCGGGCCATCCGGGCTGAACATCTCCATATTGAGCACCGCCACCGTCTTGTCCAACGGCGCCAGCGGATGGGCGGCGTAGTAGTTGGCACCGAGCAAGCCCTTTTCTTCGGCGGTCAATGCAATGAAGTACAGCGTGCGCTGCGGCTTGGGGCCGGCGGCGAACACGCGCGCCAGTTCCAGCACGCTGGCCACGCCGGTGGCGTTGTCCACCGCACCGCGTCGCACCGTGTCGCCGCTGGCATCGGCTTTGCCGATGCCGAACGCATCCCAGTGCGCGGAGAAAATCACCGTCTCGTCCGGGTGCTGGCTGCCGGTGAGCTTGGCCACCACGTTATGCGTGACCACCCGTTCGCGCTTGAGCTTGAAGTCCACCGACAACGTGGCATCGCCCAGCGCCATTGGTGCGAAATCGCGCTGCTGCGCACGCTGCTTGGCCTGGTCGAAATCCAGCCCGGCCTGCTTGAACAACGACGTGGCCAACGTACGCTGCATCCAGCCACGCACCGGCACATGCTGCGCGCGGGCATCGGCATCGCTGCGTTCGATATCGAACAGCGGCGACAGGCCCGAGCTCTGCACCGTGGCCCAGCCATACGCGGCCGGCGCGGTCTCGTGCACGATCAGCACACCGGCGGCGCCGCGGCGCGCGGCTTCTTCGTACTTGTAGGTCCAGCGGCCGTAATAGGTGACCGCCTTGCCGTCGAATGCGCCCGCTTGTGCGGTGTCGAAGTCGGCGTCGTTGATCAGCACCACCGCGATCTTGCCGCGCAGATCCACGCCCTTGTAATCGTCCCACTGCCGCTCCGGCGCACTGATGCCGTAGCCGACGAACACCAGCGGCGCATTCTTCAACGCCACCTTGTCGATCGGCCGCAGGCTCTGCAAGGTCACATCGGTACCGTTGACCAAGGTCTGCGTCTTGCCGCCCACACGCAACGTGGCATTGACCGGGCCATCCACCTGCGCGCGGACCAGCGGCACGGCCTGGGTCCAGCCGCCCTCCTCGCCACCCGGCTGCACGCCCGCGGCCTTGAACTGCTCGATCAGATAATCGACGGTGCGCTGCTCGCCCGCGCTGGCCGGCGCACGGCCTTCGAATTCGTCCGATGCCAGCAACCGTACGTGCCGCGACAATGCCTCGGCATCGATGCCGCCACCGGGCAGATCGTTGGCGGCCTGCGCCACTCCTCCCACAAACAGGCAGGCGGACAACAACAGGATGCGCATCGGGTTCACGGCAAGGCCTTGCAACAGGGTGATGACACACAGTTTACAAGCGCGCGACCAACACTGGACGGCCATGCCACGACAATGCATCCAATCACCGTAGGGACTGCAGGCTTGGCCGACAGCGGACGATCCCCGATCTGGCGCCAGGACGCTTGCCCGCGCACCATCGCAGAACGCCTCGCCCGTACGTCACGACAGGATTGCGCGCGAACAAGGACCGTCGAGATGGACGGTGCGCAGGTTGGCAAGCTAGTCATCACTGACATTGTTGGTGTCGCTCCCAACGAACGTCCCTTCGCGCCGAGCAACGATCGATCTTTGAAGAGGGGTCACCGACGCACTGTCTGGTGCGGTGTCCTCGCCGATTGCGGGACGGTTGGCGGCATGGACGTCGCCATCGAGCCCCCATGGACGGGTTCACGGCGTGTCGAGCGAGCGGTGAGGGCACCGCGCACTCGACCCTGTGAGTTTGCTGCAAGCCCTTGCCCGCCCACCATCGCGGGACACGCTGCAGTGCTTGGCTGCTCCAAGAGCGCTAACGCGTCGCGCGATCCAGCCAGCACGCCAGGCCCTGCGCATTGAGCTCGATATCGATGGCCAGCAACTGCTCCACCGCCGCGTCGTCCAGGCGGCAACCATGTTGGCGCGCACGTTCCAGATAGAGCTCGGTCAGCGCCGCCACCAGGCAGCGGTGGCGGTCCGCACGCGGCGCGCAGCCCAGCGCAATCTCGGTCATCGCATGGATCTGCTGCGTCAATGCGTGCGCCAACGGTTCGGGCGCAGTGACGCGGCCGTAATGGGTGAGATACATCGCCTGCGGCGCGGCTTCCATCAAGCGGGCGATCGACTGCAGCATCGCGTCCGGTTCGAATTGCACCGGCGAGGATGTCGGCAGAATAAAGGCGCCCTGCGCGCTATCGAGCTGGCGATACGACAGCCCGAAGGTGTCGCCGGTGAACCAGCTGCGACTGCGCACATCCCACACGCACAGATGATGGCGCGCATGTCCGGGCGTCTCGATCGTGCGCAGCGCGCGTTCGCCCAGCAGCACCGATTGGCCATCGACCGCTTCCACCACACGCTCGGCCGGCACCGGAACGATCTCGCCGTAGCTGCGCGCCATTTCCGCCTCGCCATACACCGCGGTAGCACCGGCAATCAGGCGTGTGGGGTCGATCAGATGCGGCGCGCCGCGTGGATGCACCAGCACGCGCGCATTGGGAAGGTGCTGCAGCAGGGCACCGGCACCACCGGCGTGATCCAGGTGCACATGGGTCAGGATCAACCACTCCACCTGCGACGGCGTCAGCCCGGCGCCCTGCACTGCCGCCAGCATGTGCGGTACCGACAGCGAGGTCCCGCAATCGACAAATGCACCGCGTTGCGCCTCGACAATCAGATACGCCGCGTCGAACTGCACGCCGCCGAAACCGGTATCGATGGTGTGGATGCTGGGATCGGCCAGTGCTGTCATTCCTACTCCGTGGCGATGAGGGCAGCGGCAGTGTAGGCGCAGGCAGTGCGGGCGGAGTGTGCCCGTGGTTCCAGGCAACGATGAATGAACACGGTTGCCTCACGCACTACGAAAGCACTTGCCGGATATTGGCACTGCATGTGCGACGCACTCCGCTCGCGCGCAAGGCGGTCGCCGCGCCTTGCGCACCCGCATCGATCACGCCTCGCGCAATGCGCGCATCGCCGCAAGGATCGCATCCGCGTGCACCTGCCCATGCACGCCAGGCAGCTGCAGATCGCTGGCCTGCTCGGCCTGCTTCAACCGTGCGATCAACTGGCCTGCATCGCGCGGCGAGGCAAACCCGTCGCTCTGCAACAGCAACGCACCGCCGCCATCGTTCAACTTGAAATAGAACTGGCCATCGTTCTCGCGGTACTGCTTGAACACCGGCAAGGCGACTTTCTCGCCTGCCTGCGCGGCTGCAGAACCGATCTGATCGGACAGGTCGCGCAGACCCACCGCATTGCGCAGCTCGGCCAGCAGTGGCGTGGCATAGCGCGCACGCAGGCGTGCGCCGCCGGCGCGCAGAATCGCTTCGATCTTGGCCGGCTCGGCCATCAGTGCCTCGTAACGCGTCCGCAGCGGTGCGATCTCCTGATCGATACGCTCGAACAGCTGTTGCTTGGCATCGCCCCAGCCGATGCCATCGGCAAACGCCTGCGCGAAGGCAGCCGTTTCCTGCGGCGTGGCAAACGCCTGATACAGCTGAAACAGGGCCGACCCCTGCATGTCCTTGGCTTCGCCCGGCGCACGCGAGTCGGTCAGGATCGAGAACACTAGCTTGCGCAGTTCCTCGCGCGGGGCGAACAACGGAATCGTATTGCCGTAGCTCTTGCTCATCTTGCGGCCATCCAGGCCCGGCAAGGTGGACACCTGCTCGTCGATCACCGCATCGGGCAACGTGAAAAAGTCGCGGCCATAGACATGGTTGAAGCGCTGCGCAAAATCGCGCGCCATTTCGATGTGCTGGATCTGATCGCGTCCCACCGGCACCTTGTGCGCGTTGAAGATCAAAATATCCGCCGCCATCAGTACCGGGTACATGAACAAGCCGGCGCTCACGCCTGCATCGTCGTCCTCGCCGTCGGCGCGGTTCTTGTCCACCGCCGCCTTGTAGGCATGCGCGCGATTGAGGATGCCCTTGCCGGCCACGCAGGTGAGCAACCACATCAACTCGGTGGTCTCGGGCACATCCGATTGTCGGTAGAACCAGACCTTGTCCGGATCCAGGCCGCAGGCCAGCCAGCTGGCTGCGATCTCCAGGGTGGAGCGCTGCGTGCGTGCCGGGTCCTGTGCCTTGATCAGGCTGTGCAGGTCGGCCAGGAAATAGAAGCTCTCCGCATCGTCGCCGGCGCTGGCCTGGATGGCCGGACGGATCGCACCGACATAGTTGCCAAGGTGCGGGGTGCCGGAAGTGGTAATGCCGGTGAGAACGCGAGTGGTCATCTGCGGTAATGCCAGGGAGTCAGCGCGCAAGTTTAACGGTTCCGCGTGCCGCCCATTGCCCCATCACCGGCTGCGCACCGCCAGACGCAGAGCGGGCCGCACATGGCGGCCCGCTCTGCGTCGAAGCTCGCTGACATCGCTCACCGTTGCGGGAGCGATGCTAGGCGTACATCAGGTGTCGTCACGCAGCGACTTTTCGAAGGCGCGGACTTCGGTCTGGGCGCGGTCGCGGTCCCAGCCATAGCGTTCCTGGAGCTTGCCCTGCAGGTATTCCGCATTGCCCTCGGCGACCTTGAAGTCATCGTCGGTGAGGTCGCCCCACTTGGCCTGCATCTGGCCCTTGAGCTGGGTCCACTTGCCGGAAATGATGTCTTTGTTCATTGCGGTTCTCCGCTGCTTGCGGTCGCTATTGACCGTGTCAGCAGGGTGCCTTCGCACACGTTTGCTATGCATCAAGAGGTGTCAAGCCGGCAATCACCGCACTGAATGGGCGCACCTCTACCTTCCACCGGCGTGGACCCGCTGCACTAGGTTACGCATACAAAATGCCACACAAAAAAAACGGGCCTTGCGGCCCGTTTTTGTTGCATGCGGCGTCGGATTACTTACGCGCTGCGTCTTCCACCTTCTCGCCGGCGCCCTGCACGTCCTTACCGGCACCTGCGACGGTGTTGCAACCCGACAACATCGCGACCGAGAACATCGACAGCACCAGCAGCACAATTGCACGCTTCATAACAGACTCCTTCATGGGTAAAGCGGCGCATTGCCGCAGATCAATCACATCAAACAGGTGCCACACGACGGTGACGAATCAGCACTTACCGTCGCTGCATTTATCGGCGGTCTTTTCGACCTTGTCGCCCGCACCTTGCATGTCCTTGCCGGCGCCAGCCATGGTGTTGCAACCAGTCATCACGCCGGCCGAAAACAGGCCCAGCACCATTAGTGTCAGCAGTCGCTTCATTGCTCTTCCTCGGTCTGCGCCCGGTGCCAATGCACCTCGCTTGGCGATAAATCTGACTGCGCGGACGTGGATTTGATGTGAACGAAGGCGTGACTTGTTCAGCGCTGGATCAATCTCGCATCAAGGTCGACTTGCCGAACAGGCTTTCGACCAGATCCACCGCCAGCTCGGCGGTGGCATTGCGGTTGTCCAGCACCGGATTGAGCTCGACGATATCCAAAGATCCCATTCGCCCGGTGTCGGCAATCATCTCCATCACCAGCTGCGCCTCGCGGTAGTTGGGGCCGCCCGGCACGGTGGTGCCAACGCCCGGCGCGATGCTGGGGTCGAGGAAGTCCACATCGAAGCTCACGTGCAGGTGGGTGTCGGCGCTCATGCCCTGCAGCGCAACTTCCATGGTGCGCTTCATCCCGGCTTCGTCGATGTAACGCATGTCGTAGACGTCGATGCGGTGTTGCTTGATCAGGCGCTTCTCTTCGGGGTCCACCGAGCGGATGCCGATCTGCCGCACCTGTTCGGGCAGCAGTGCCGGCGCACTGCCGCCTAGATGGGTCAGCGCCTGCGGGCCCAGCCCGCACAGGCAGGCCACCGGCATGCCGTGCACGTTGCCGGACGGGGTCACATCGCTGGTATTGAAGTCCGAATGCGCATCCAGCCATAGCACCCGCAGCGGGCGCCCCTGCTCGCGGCAATGCTTGGCCACCGCAGTAATGGAACCGATGCCCAGGCAGTGGTCGCCGCCCAGCATGATCGGCATGCGACCGGCCTGCAGCTCGGCGTAGCTGGCGTCCATCAACGCCTGGTTCCAGGCGACCACTTCGTCCAGATGCCGGTAACCGGCCTGCGGCGCCTGCCAGGGATTGCGCGGGCCGTCCAGGTTGCCCAGATCGCGCACCTCCACGCCACGGCCGACCAAGGCCTCCTGCAAGCCGGCGATACGCAGCGCCTCCGGCCCCATCCGTGCGCCACGGTGGCCGGCACCGATGTCGGTGGGAACGCCTATCAGGGAAACCGGCACGTACTGCGTTGCCATGCATTGCTCCAGCGTCGATAAAGCCGTGCAGTCTAGTGGCGCGCCCGCGCACTGACGCGCGGCAGCGCAGCACGGCATGCAGTTTGCATCTGTCTGCAGGCAAAACAGACGGGTTTAGATCTGCCTGGACGCGCCGCTACAGTGACGTGCCACGGCAGTTTGTGGCGTGCTGGACTTTGCAGATTCTGCTTGTCTGACCGCCCAGTTAAGTGCCTGAGGCTGGTGTGACTGCGCACTAATACCGCGATGGTATGGTGCGCCGGCCAGCGCAGCACACGCATCACGTACGCGCTCGGGCCAACAGCAATAGGGGAGTTTCATGCCGCATAACGCCGTCAACCAGGTCGTCAAGGCTGCCGTGGGCGAAGTCGCGCGGGCGTCGCATCAGTACGACCTGCCCCGGATCGGGCGCGAGTTCGCGCAGACCATCGAGCGCGAGCCGGGGATCCGGCTGTTGATGTTGTCCACCGCCGATGGCCGCGCCATTACCGAACAATCCAGCCTGGATGTGGACGGGCGCCGCCTGGCCGCGATGGCCAATTCGTTTCTGACCCTGGGTGAGACCCTGGCGCGCGAATCCAGCCTCAGTGAAGCCGACTACGCCACCATCAGCACCCGCGGCGGGCAGCTGGTGCTGATCCGCATCCGCGCCGACAAGCCGTTGACGCTGACCGCCGTAGGCAGCGACCACCTCAATGCCGCTGCGCTGCTGTTCAACGCGCGCGACTGCGCCGGCCGCCTGGCCGCTGCGCTGGCACAACCGCCCGGCTGATGTCGTTGGCATTGTTCGTGCTTGCACGTGCGCACCGATTTTTCTCACCGTTTGGAAGGGGACCACCGATGTCAAAACTCAATCTGGAACAACTGCATTCTCTCGCCGGTTTCGTCGGCGCCGCGCTGGTCGACAGCGACAGCGGCATGGCCCTGGGCATGACCGGCGGCACCGAGCTCAACCTTGAGCTGGCTGCAGCCGGCAATACCGAAGTGGTGCGTGCCAAGCGCCGCATTGCCGAGCAGCTCGGTCTGAACGACGCCATCGAAGACATCCTGATCACGCTGTCGCGCCAATACCACCTGCTGCGTCCGCTCGAAAGCAACGGCACGTTGTTCCTGTATGTCGTGCTGGATCGCGCCAAGGCCAATCTGGCCATGGCGCGTCACGAGCTCAAGGCGTTCGAAAAGACCCTGGATTTCGGTTGATGCCTGTCCGGCGGTGCATCCGCGTCGCCGCCTCTGCCTGCCGGTGCGAACCGGCAGGCGTTGTCGTTCTCTTGCGCCGCGACGGCGCCCTCTCATGACTACACCCATTCACGCCATGCGGGTCGCCACGGCCGGCCTGGATCTGCTGCATACCACGCGCCTGAAATTGGCGTGCTCGCTGCTGCTTGCCGAACGCATCGACGTACAGTTGGGCGAATGGCCGCAACATGCAGCCGATGTGGTGGTGCTGGGTCTGGAAACTGCTGACGGCCTGGCCGCATGGCAGGCACTGCAAGGCCAGCCGATGCGCGTGCTGGTGGTCTCGCGCACGCCGGTCGCCGGCGCCTGGCTCAAGCACGGCGCCACCGTGCGTGAACTCAACGAACAGATGCGCCTGCTGCTGTCATCGCCACATGCCACTCCGGTGGCCGAGCCGGCGCTGCTGCTGCGCCATTGCAGCGGTGAATTCGGCGCAAGCCCAATACTTCTGCGCCACGCCACCCTGCAGGTGCGCGTGGACCCATCCAGTCGCTGCCTGCATCTGCCATCCGCCGCGTCGCTGTCCGAACTCGTTGCCGCATTGGATCGTCCCGGCTGGCAACGCGTGGCCGACGACGCCGCTGCCGCACTGACGCAACGCATCTCCTTCGAAGCGCTGTATTTCGCGCTGCCCGAGCACCTGCGCCCCGCGCTGCCGGCGGTGGAACCCAGCCATGCCTTGCAGCTACGGCAGTGGCCGGAGCTCACCGCCGACACCAGCTCGCCTGCGCAACTGCTGGCCATCGCCCACCTGCATGCGCGTCCGTGGCGCCCCCAGGCGCTGGCCAATGCTTGCAAGCTGCCGCTACAGACGGTGGAATGCCTGTTCGCCGCCGCACTTGCCAGCGGCCTTGCCCAGACTGCGGAGATGTCCGTGCCTTCAACGCCACGTCGTCCGGAAAGCAGCAACTCCCGGTTCTTCTCCTGGGTCGCACGTCGGTTTGGCCTCTCTCTTTCTCAGGCGCAGTCATGAGTCTTCCAGCCAACAAACTGGTGTTCGTTGGCGGCATGGGCGCCGGCAAGACCACCGCGGTACGCGCCATCTCCGACGTAGAGCCGGTCAGCACCGAAATGCCGCTCAGCCAGGATGCCTATGGCGACAAGACCTACACTACGGTCGCGCTGGACTACAGCTCCATCGAGCTGGAAGACGGCGAGTTGCTGCACGTCTACGGTGTGCCCGGCCAGAAGTATCTGGATTTCATGTGGCCGCTGGTCTGCGATGGCGCACTGGGTGTGATCGTGCTGACCAATGCACGCGACCCGCAGATGCTGGAGGCCACCCTGGCGCTGCTTCGTGAGTTTTCGCAGATCGCAGCGGATGCCAGCCTGGCTGTGGGCATCACCATGACCGACGAGGTCGAAGACTTTCTGCTGCCGCCTTTTCGCGATGCGCTGGCGGCCGAAGGCTTCCGCATTCCGGTGATGCGCGTGGATGCGCGCTCGGCGACTCAGATCACCTTCCTGGTGAAGTCGCTGCTGTCCTATCGCTATACCTCGACAAGCTGATCGCCGTCGCAGGTCGTGGTGCGGCAGCTTTGCCGGAAGCGGCGCAAGGATAAACAAGGAATCCGGTCACGACGGGCCTGAGCGGGCGTCACGCGGGGGATGCCGCCTCTAGGGTGGCGGCGAACGCGTCCTTCTTCCTTGAAGCCAGAAACGCGACTCAATCGTAATACGAGCGACCGCTGGAACTGACTTGTTCAGTATGCCCAGCGGACGGAAGCGTGGGCATCAGGACATTCCCGACATCGCGCAGGACATACCCGTGATACGACATTCGCCATAGCAGCGGCAATGGCGATGGCGATGTCTGCAATGGGACGAACGGGAACGGCAGGTGAGCCGAGCCGCGGAGTCTCTGAAGACTCGGCGACCTGCGCACGAACTCGACTATTGGACGAAGACTCCGGTTGGCAGATGTGTCCAGCGTATGACCGCTGTTTGCGCCGCACTCTGGGAACCAGTGGCATGCCTTACATGCTCATGCGTGGCTAAGGTCGTCGCGCACGTGATTGCCAGGCGGTTGCTGGGTCCACCGCCGGTCGCAGTTGGCTGCCGGCCACACTGCTAAATCGCCAGCTACTGCTCCATTGCCACGATCAGATAAAGTAGCGCGATGACAATCGAACTGAAGCCCGGCGGGCTATTGATCGCGATCGAAGGCATCGACGGCGCCGGCAAGACCACGCTTGCGCGCAACCTGGCAACCACCCTGGAAGCAGCCGGCGCACGTGTGAAATCCAGCAAGGAGCCGACCAACGGCCACTGGGGCACCCAGTTGCGGCAATCCGCCGCCACCGGCCGCCTCAGCGCAGACGAAGAAGCCGAGTTGCTGATCCGCGACCGCCACGAACATGTAGAGACCTTGATCGCGCCGGCATTGGCGCGCGGCGAGATCGTGATCCTGGACCGCTACTTTCCGTCGATGGTGGCCTACCAGGGCGCCGCCGGCCTGCCGCTGGACGCGCTGCTGGAACGCAACGCCTTTGCGCCGCGCCCTGACGTACTGCTGCTGCTCGACCTGCCGCCGCCCACCGGTCTGGCCCGCATCCGCGCCCGCGGCGACGCGCCCAACCATTTCGAAACCCAGGACAACCTGGAACGCTGCCGCGCGATCTTCAACGCGCTACAGCTGCCCGGCAAACAGGTGCTGGACGCCAGCGCCGACGCCGATAGCGTCTTGCGCCAAGCACTCACCATTGTCATCGCCGCCCTGGCCGAGCGCCTGAGCAACGGCACGCACACCGACGCCGGCAAGGCCGCGCTCGACCTGCTGTCAGCGGGCCGCCTTGCCTGATCGCTGCGCGCAACTCTGGGTACACATCGCGTGCTCTCAGAGGCGCAACCAGACAGGGCGACACAACAGCCGCGTCACCGTAGTGGTTCCAGCGATAACACGTCCACACTCATGACCCAACCCCTCTCCCGCCTGGGAGAGGGGTTGGGCGGCCATGCGACGGCGTCAACGCCACCACGACGCAGCTGATGTCACCGCAAATGTCGTCGCATCCGGAAGGTTTCTTGCGATGGGCCTCGCGACCCGCAGGCCAACACGTGCTGATCGACACACATCCACAAACCATGACCAGCCCTCCTCCCCGGCGAAAAGGGTCGGAACGCGGGCCGACTTTTCCTGGCCGGAATAGATCTTGCGATGCGGGGATGGCGATGCGACTACATCGATCCACTACGCATTCAACGCTGCACCCCACTTGCCCGCAGGCACGACCACGCTCGTGCAAAACGCACACAACGTAGCTAGCGCTGACAACACGCGTGACCGAAACGTCGATGGGAGTGTCTGGAAATGGTGCCGGCACCCGGATTCGAACTGGGGACCTACCGCTTACAAGGCGGTTGCTCTACCAACTGAGCTATGCCGGCACTGGCAGGCGCATTGCGCGCCGGTGCGCATTCTAGCGCAGCGCGGAGCAATCTAGCGATCGTTGACGCGTCGCACCTGCGGCACTCTGCACGGCAGCGGCCGCCGCCGTGCTGCGCACATCGATCCACCAGCGCGATTGACCGTTGCCGCTGGGTACCAACTGCGCCGGAAACCCTGCACTGACCAGACTGGCCTGGCGACGCTCGGCGCGCTCGCGGCTCTGGTACTGCCCCAGCGCCACCGTGTTGTCCTCGCCCTGCGCAATCACGTAATAGTCGCCGATGCCGGCGGCCGCGATGCGCTTGACCAGGGCCTGCGCCGCGGCGCGGTCGCCCACATTGGGCAACATCACGCGGAACGTGCTGACTCCGGCGTCCTTATCCTCGCGCACGCTGGTGCGGCTGGCCTGCCCGCGAACACGTGCGAGTGCCGCATCGGCTTCGCTACGTGACGTGTACGGCCCGACACTGAGGCAGCGCTCCGGGACGGCCGGCGGTGTCGGCACTGGAGCCGGCTTTGCGACGGCGGCGCTTTCCTCAACTGCTTGGGAAGGGCTGTTCGCTGCCGCTGCCGCGGTGGCCGGACGCGGAGCCGGCTCGGCAACTGCCGGCGCTGACCCAGCCTTGGGCACAGGCGCCGTCGCTGCCGTCGGCGCAGGGGCCGGCGTATTGGAGGCGAGCGCTGCACCGGCATCCGGCGTTGCGGCTGTCATCACTTCGGGATGCGGCCCTGCCGCTGTTGCCTTGGTCGGCAACACCGGCAGCAAGTCCAGTCGAGCAACACCGGACGGTTGCGGCGGTGCAGCCGGCGCCGCCGCCGGTGGCTGCACCGCCCACCACAGGGCCACCCCAGCATTGAGGATGATCAGGACAACGATGAGCGCGCGTACGTACATGCGCCGATTTTAGAGCCTGTCATGTGGCTTGGGGGCGTAAGAAGTGGCCGCGACGCGACCAGGCGCACGGCACATTCCCGGTGCGCCACCGGACGCCCCCTGCGCCGGCCGGAGGCAACACGTGTCCCCGGCAGCTCTGCCGACGGCTATGGCGCCGGTGTGCCAGGCATCCTGGTGCCGAGAACCTCGTCAGCCAACCAAGCCTACATCTTCCGCGCATCCACTCGACCCACCGGTGGCCCACGCCTCTTACCCAAGCCGCACAGGGCAACGCATTACAGCGAAGACGAATGCATCGCCCAGGTCGCCAGTCCATCCAGCACCAAGGCCGCGCGGAAGGTGGCGTCCGGCAACAACGGCAGCAGCGGAGGCGCGCCGCCGCCGTGCAACAGCAGGCGTACCGGCACGCCCAGGCTGCGTTGTGCGTGGTGCAGGCTGCGCTCGATCAGCGCCACCGCCGCGCCGTCGCAACCGGAGGCCAAGGCATCGTCGGTGTCGTTGGCCAGTTCGACATAGTCACCGCCGCTGGCCGGCAACTGCACCGCGCGCGCATGCAGCGCTTCGCGCATTGTGGTGGGCGAGGCAGCGATCCGCCCGCCGTGGTGCTGCCCATCGGCGCCGAGTACATCGATGGTCAGCGCGGTGCCCACCCCGGCCACCAGCACCGGGGCGTCGCCACGCGCGCCCAGCAGGGCCAGAAACCGATCCACACCGAAGCGGCTCGGGTCGGCATAGGCAATGCGGATACCGGCGCATTCGGCCGCGGTCCGGACGATGCGCACCTGCTCGAAGCGCTCCTGCAGGCAAGCGATCATCCGCTGCGTCAAGGCGGGCGCCGCCACGCTGGCCACGTGCGCAACGCGCCCGGACGGCAGTGCCGACAACGCAGCCGCGTCCATCGCTTCGGCACCGTGCGCCCACGCCTGCACGTCGCCAGCGCGGTTGCCGTGCAGCGGCGCGTACTTGAACCGCGAATTCCCCAGGTCGAACAACCACTCGCTCATGCAGGTCTCACGCTGACTTCTCCGGAGTGAAACAGGCGCACCGTCTCGCCCAATTGCACCCGCAACGCACCATCGGCGGCCAGGCCAAGTGCCACCCCGTGGTGCAGAGTGCCGGCTTCCTCGACCTGCACTGAGCGCCCATTCAAGACATCCAGCGCCGCGTAGCGGGCCAGAAACGGCGCCAGCCCCTGCGCTTCGAACAGGTCCAGTGCCGGCAGCAGGCCGGACAGCACCGCTGCGACCACGGCGTCGCGCGACACGGCGCGGCCGGCCAATGTGTCCAGATCCACCCAGGGTTGGTCGATCGTGGCGGCCGCCGACGGCGGCATGTGCACGTTCAAGCCCAGCCCGATCACCGCGCGCGCGTTACCCGCCATCTCACCGCCGCCTTCGATCAGTAGACCACCCAGCTTGCGCTCACGCGCCAGCAGGTCGTTGGGCCACTTCAGACCGACATCGGCAAACCCGCACCCGCGCAGCGCCTCGGCAACGGCCACGCCTACCGCCAGGCTCAGCCCGGCGAGCTGACCCAGCCCGCCACTGAACCGGCGCGATGCCGACAGATAGAGATGCGCGGCCAGCGGCGAGGTCCACTGGCGGCCGCGTCGACCGCGCCCGCCGGTCTGTCGCTCGGCCAGCAACACAGACACGCCGTGTTCCGGCGCCGGGCGCGCCAGCAGGGTGGTGTTGGTGGATTCCAGCGTCCAGGCCACCTCCAGCGCGGCCAGGCTTGCTACCGCGTCGGTCGCCATGGCTTCACGGATACGCGCAACATCCAGCAGGTCCAGCGGCGCGGCCAAGCGGTAGCCATCGCCCGCCCGCCCGTCGATGTCGACACCGGCGGCGCGCAAATTCTGGATGCGCTTCCACACCGCGGCACGGGTCAACCCGGCATCGCGTGCCAGCGCATCGCCGGACAGCCGGCCGCTCGCAAGTTTGGCCAGCAACGCGCGGTCATCCACGGCAACGGTTCCCAAATCGATCCGTGAAAGTATGCGCCAAGCCTACGCAGCCGCCCAGCGCGGCTTGCGTGATGGAGTGAAAACCGCGTTATGATCGGTGACTCACGCCGCTTGCCCTGGATGTGGACGATGCGCCGACTCACGGTTTGCCTGCTGTTCTTGTTGGCTCCGCTTGCCGCCCTGGCATCGGACCAGTTGGTCGACGGCGATCATGAGAGCTGCGTCAGCACCAACTCGGCCGCACGCGGCAGAACGCCCAATGCCGAACCGGCAACACCGGCACGCGCCCCGCAGCACAAGCCTGCACCGGCAACCGGCGGTGGTGGTAGCGATGGCGACGGCTTGTTCCCACGCATGCGCATGATGCCGCGCTGGCACAGTTTTCTGCCGGGCATGTTCCGCTGATCCAGTGGTTAACGCGCTGGCTATGCCGGCCGCCGCTCGAGATTCCTGATGCGCTTTGGCAACCGGTGTGCGACCGCTGCGCCTGGGTTGGCGCGCTCGATGCGCAGCGCCAACAACGTCTGCGTGCACTGACCGCGCAGTTCCTGCATCAAAAAACCATTTCGCCGGTCGATGGATTGCAGCTGCAGCCGCACGATCACATCTTGCTGGCTGCCACCTGTTGCCTGCCGCTGCTGGAAATCGGCGCAGCGGGATGGCGCGGCTGGTCGCAGCTGATCGTCTATCCGGATGCCTTTCGGGTGCAGCGCACCCATGTGGATGCGGCCGGGGTGATGCATGCATGGGACGACACCTTGATCGGCGAGTCCTGGGAACAAGGTCCGTTGATCGTCAGCTGGGCCGATGTGCAAGCCGATCTGGACGACCCGCAGGCCGGTTTCAATGTGATCGTGCACGAGATGGCGCACAAGCTCGATGCACTTGACGGCGCGCTCGACGGCACCCCGCCGCTGCCGCGCGATCGACAGCGCCGCTGGGCACGCGATTTCCAGCAAGCCTTCGATGCGTTCTGCCAACGCGTGGACGCCGGCCACGACACCGAGATCGACCCGTACGAGCCGAAGCACCGGAAGAATTCTTCGCGGTGGTCAGCGAGTATCACTTCTCCGCGCCGCAGGTGCTGCAGCGGTTGATGCCGGAGGTCGCTGCGCACCTGGTCAGCGTCTACGGACCTTCGCCGTTCGCTGGGCACGGCCATGGTTGATTACGTCGCGTAATGGTTGCGCACTGGTTTACGTGCAGGATGTTTGGATGTGTGATGGCGCAGCTATTGTTTGCGTCAAGACGATTGCGCCAATCGCGTGTTGCATGAACTTGATCGTCTTTGCACTTGCGCACTGCACCAGAGCATTAGCGCCCCGCTGCAGCGCAATGCTTGACCACCCGCACGAGTGATCGTCACCTACACACGGGCACTGCAGGAACACGCGGCGCGCTAGTGGGGCAGATGCGACGTCGCACCGCTTGGTGGTGCGACGTCGCCACAGCAGACCTGATCCGTAGCGCTCACACCAATCCAAGATCACGCGGTATCGCGCCTGGAAACACGCGTTCCAGCTGCGCGGGCGACAAATCCCACAAGCGCTGCAACACGCCACCGAACAAGCTGCGGTAATTGCTGAGCACCGGATAATCGCGGTTTTGCAGCAGGTGTGCCTGATCCACCGCCACCTGCTCGCCGGCGATGCGGCCGCCGCGCACGCCGCCGCCCAACACCCAGTAGGTGGTGCCATGCCCGTGATCGGTGCCTTTGCTGCCGTTCTCGCGGAAGGTGCGGCCGAATTCGGAAATCACCACCACCACCGTGTCGTCCCAGGCCGGGCCCAAGGCATCGGCATACGCAGCCAACCCTTCGCCGAGATTACGCAGGTTGTTCGCCAATCCGCCCGCCACACTGCCCTGATTGGCATGTGTGTCCCAACCGCCGACATCCACAAATCCCAGCCGGTACCGCTCGCGCATCAAGCTGGCCATGCGCCGGGTTTCATCGGCAAAGGTGCGCGCGCTGGCGGCGCCACGGCCGGCCTGTTCCATCTCTTCGCGCAACTGCGCGGTGACCTGCTGGCGTAACGCGAGCCCTTCGCGCGCCGCCGTCGCCAGCGGCGTGGCGTCGTACATCTGCGACAGGATTTGCGACTGACGCGCATCTAGCCCGCCCTTGCCGATGCCGCGCAGCGAGACGTTGGGCAGATCACCGCCGCCTTGAAACGTCAACGGCAACGAATCGGTGAAAGCAATCGCCGGCACGCCGCTGAGGACACCCGACAACCGCGCCATGAAGCCGGAACGATAGTCGCGGTGCTTGGCGGCTTGCCCGGATTCGATGTCGTCCTGGGTTTCGAAGTGGCTGCGCGAGACATCATCGGTACCGGCAAACGGCACGAATGCCAGCTGATTGCGTTGCCATAACGGCAGCAAGGCATCGCGCATGACCGGGTTGAGGCCCCACTGCGCGTCCAGCGCGACGGCACTGTCGGGGTTGGCCGGATCCGGCCGCGCAATCGCCAGTGTGGGCCGCGACTGGTAATAAAAATCGCTGCCATGCGGCACCAACAAATTGTTGCTGTCGTAGCCGCCGCGCAAGAACACCACCAGCATGCGCGCGCTATCGCGAGGCGCGGCAAACAGGCGACCGGCCCAAGGCAGACTCGTGGCTGCGGCAGCAGAAGCAAGCAGGAATTGACGTCGTTGCATGGTGTACTCCCACGGCGATGACTGCATCGCACCTCATGATCAGTGTCGGTGGATCAGCGATAGTTGAAGTCCGGCGAGGCCAACAAAAACACGTTCCATTCCGCCGGCGAGCGCGCTTGCTCGAGCGCCTGCTGCGTGCCTGTCGCGAGCGACGGTGCGATCCAGCGATACGCAGCGCGCGCGTCGATGCGCGTCAGCGGCGGAATTGGCGTGTCGTTGTCGCCATCGCGCCGGAACAATTGTTTGGGGCCGCTGCCCAGCGTGCGCGCCACCTCGAACCGACGCGCTAATTGCCCGGAACTGGTCCAGGCCTGCGATTGCAGCGGCCATCCATCCGGTGTGATGCGCCCGAACAGCGGCTCGCCCAGTTGCTGCACCCAACTGGCCACAGGGCCGGCATTGATCACGGGCTGATCTTCGTAGGCCAGTCGCATCGCCGACACCACGAAGCGATTGGGATCCTTGAACTTGCGCGGTTGCGGCTGTGCAAACTCCGCAGCACTCACCATGGTCTGCATGACCTTGCCGATATCGCCGTTGCTGCGCTGAAAGGTGCTGGCCATGCGCGCCACCAGCGCCGGTGGCGGCGTGTCGCTGACGAAGTACTCGGCCAAGCGCTGCGAAACGAAGTGCGCACAAGCCGGCTGGCGCACCAACAGTTGCACCGCGCGTTCGATTTCATCCAGGCCACCGCCGGCAATCCGCTGGCCCAGCAGCATCTTGTCGCCGGGCTGATGACGTGACGGATTGAATTCGAACAATCCCTTGCGCACCACCTGTGGTTGACCAGGTGCGGTCGCCCGCACCGGCGGCGCACCATCGGCCTTGATCGGCACCAGGCCTGCGCCGGTGAGGATCAACGCCAGTTGTTGCACGTCCTGCTGGGTGTAGCCGCCGTGCACGCCCAGGGTATGCAGCTCCATCAGTTCGCGCGCGTAGTTCTCATTGACCTTGCCCTTGGCATTCTTGGCGTTATCCAGATATTCGAGCATTGCCGGGCTTTGCAGCGTGGCCATTACCAGATCGGCAAATTTGCCGGTGGCATTGGGCCGAATCGCGTTTTCCATGTAATCGGCGGCCATCCATTTCACGCGGCCCTTGTCGGCATACACGCTGAAGTGATTGAGCCAGAACCACACCAGTTGCTCGCGGAGCTGATCCGGTGCGTAGACCGCGCGCAGCAATTGCGCCTGACGCGCCTGGGTGATCATCTGCCCGCCGCGCGCCTGCCAGCCCTTGCGCAAGGCGACCTTTTCATCGCCATCTGGCATGGCTTGCAGCCGGAGCTTGTCGGCCTCGTAGCGCGTCAGCAAGGTTTCCAGCGGGGTATGCAACGCATCGAAGCCCTGCAGCTGCGCGCGCACCGGCGCCGGCAACCCAGCATCGTCGCTGGGCTGGAGCAACAGCGCGCCATAGCGCTTGGCGCCAAGCCGCTGCAGTTGCGCAACAGTATCGGCATTCACGCCATAGGTGGCGCGTTGCAGCCAGCGTGTCTGGGTGGGCGTCAGCGGCGCGTCGGCAGCGTTGCCGACGACAACAAAGGCGCAGCCGGCGAGCAGCAACGCCAGGCCCCAAGCGCGCGAGCGTCGCCGTGGCAAAGGGCGCGTTTGCGCGCAAGAGACCTGTGCAACACGCTCGATCATGCGGCTCTCCATCGCAATGCCTGCAGCCGGACCAGTATGGTCAAGCAAACGATCGAGGCGTTAATCGGTTGTCGGAGCGGTATAGGCCGTTGCCCACGGGTTCATCCGGGCATTCAGTCGTCACAGCCCCGGAGGCAGCGTCACATCGAAGCGCGCGCCGCCCAGTTCCTGGGAGCGCACCACCTGCAGTTCGCCGCGGTAGGCCTTGATCAGATCCTGCACGATCGACATGCCGATACCATGGCCCTGCACGCGCTCATCGCCACGCACCCCACGTTGCAGAATCTTGGCGACATCTTCCGGCGCGATGCCAGGGCCGTCGTCTTCCACCGACAGGATCAGACCGGCACGTCGGCTGCCGGTGGTCGGGCCGGGCTGCGCGGTCAGCAGCACCCGGCTACGCGCCCACTTGAAGCCATTTTCCAGCAGATTGCCGAGCAGTTCCTGTAGATCGCCCGGTTCGCCATGAAAACGCGCATCCGGGGAAATATCGAACTCGCACAGCACGCCCTTGATCGAATACACCTTTTCCAGCCCGCGCACGATTTCTTCGGCGGACGGCTCGATCGGCAATGGGGCGGCAAACAGTTTGTGGCCGCTGGAGGCCGCACGCGCCAGCTGATACGACACCAGGTCATTCATGCGCCGCAGCTGCACGTCCATCTCCTTGTGCAGGTCGTGCTCGGACGCGCCGCTGTCGAGCTGCGTGCGCAGCACCGCGATCGGCGTCTTCAGGCTATGCGCCAGATCGGCCAGCGTGTTGCGCTGGCGCTCAAGATTGTCGCGCTCGCTCTCGATGAAGGCGTTGATGCTGTCGGTGAGCGGCTCCAGCTCGCGTGGATGCTGCTCGCTCATGCGCTGGATCTCGCCGCGCTGCACCTTGGTCAGCTCGTTGATCACACGCCGCAGCGGGCGCAGGCTCCATTGCAGAATGAACGCCTGCAGCACCAGCAGCACCACGCCGGCACTGCCAAGGTAAAACCAAACCGCACCGCGGAATACGCGCAGCTGCGCGCCCATCGAGCGCGCATCTTCCATCACGTAGATGGTGTAGGGAATCTCGCCGCCGTGCTCGCGTTCGACGTAACTGACGCCCAGTCCATAACGATACAACTGGCCCAGGCTGCCATCGATCTGGGTCATCTCCAGCGGGCCGATGAATTCTTCCTGGCGCGGCTCCAGCATGCGGCCATGCGGGATGTTCGGCCCTTCTGCAGACATCGAAGTCCAGCTTTCGTCCGGACGCACGACTTCCACATATAAACCGCCACCGGGAACGTCGAAGCGTGGGTCGGGCGGTTGCCCGCCGATGTAGATCGAGCCGTCGCGGACAAAATCGATATTGGCGGCGTAGGCCGAGGCGTAGTTCTTCAGCCGCTCACGCAGATTCTTTTCGGCGGTGTCGGCAAAGGCGACATCCAGCGCGTAACCGGCCAACGCCAGGAACGCCACCAGGCTGAGGCTGGCGGCCAGTAGCTGGCGCGCCTGCAACGAACGCGGGCGCCAGCGTTTGTACCATTTGGAGCGCATCGGCACCTAAGTCTTCTGCTTGCCGACGCGCGGACTCAGCCTTCGGTGCGCGGAATGGCGAAGCGATAGCCCCGACCACGCACGGTCTCGATCGGCTTCAACTCACCATCCGGGTCGAGCTTCTTGCGCAGACGACCGATGAACACTTCCAGCACGTTGGAGTCGCGATCGAAGTCCTGCTGATAGATGTGCTCGGTGAGGTCGGCCTTGGAGACCAGTTCGCCGGCATGCATCATCAGGTACTCGAGCACCTTGTACTCGTAGCTGGTCAGGTCGACATTGGCGCCGTTGACGCTCACCGTCTGCGCCGCCAGATCCAGGGCCACCGGGCCGCATTCCAGCGTGGGCTTGCTCCAGCCGGCGGCACGGCGCAGCAGCGCGTTGACGCGCGCGAGCAACTCTTCGACGTGGAAGGGCTTGACCAGATAGTCGTCGGCGCCCTGCTTGAGGCCTTCGACCTTGTCCTGCCAGCTCGAACGTGCGGTGAGGATCAGCACCGGGAATTTCTTGCCTTCGTCGCGCAGCGCCTTGATCAACTCCATACCCGACATCTTGGGCAGGCCCAAATCGATGATGCCGACGTCAAACGGCACTTCGAGGCCCATGTACAGGCCTTCTTCGCCGTCCTGTGCAGCGTCGACAGCAAAGCCTTCACGCTTCAGACGCGCGGCAAGGGTCTCGCGCAGCGGAGCTTCGTCTTCGACCAAAAGAATACGCATGCACTCTCCCTAGTAACGTTATCGGCCCACGGCCGGGGAATTTATGAGACTGAACGCCAAACTATCTACGTTCAGTGGTTATCGTCGCGTGGTGGCGCGTCGGGAGGCGGCGGGCTACGCGGGGGTGCTGCCTGCGTCTGCTCCGGTTCGTAAACCGTGTGGACGCGCCCGTCCTTCATGTACTTGACCCGGTTGAGGTTGCCGCCATCAAACGGCACTCGCTCTGCACCCAAAATTTGCCCACCGGTAGACCGCTGCACGTGGCGAATAGTGTCCGACAAGGTTCGGCTGTTGCCGCGCGCCGATGCCGGCATGCCCTCGCGGCCGCCCTGCGCCATTGGATACCCCTGGCTCCATGCCGACGGCGCGGCCAGGACACCCCAGAGGGCGACCAGGACGACATAGCGAGCGCGGCTGAGCGAGTGGGTCACAACGGGATCCTAGCGGGTTGTTCAGGAACATTCAAAATTCGTAAAACCGGCGATGCATCACAAATAGCCGGACAACGGAAATCGAGCCAAATTCTTGATTTTTGGGGGTGAATCCGATCTGAACTTTTTAGCTTCGTGTTAACGCCGTTCAGTGAAATGAATGCCGCGAAGGGGAAGACGCCTTGCCAACCAGGCTTTCACGCCCGATCTCGGCTGCCGACGACGCGATCCAAGCCACCCAGATTGCGTGTTCAGCTAATGCAAGCGCCGGGCCAGTCAGGCAACGGTGCGCCAGGGCCGGCTGTCGGTGCGCTGCAATGCTTGCTCCACCAGCTCCCAGCCAGCGCCTGGGCGGTGTGCGCCTTCACTTAAGACCTGACGAAACGCACGCCCACCCGGCTGCCCATGAAACAGGCCCAGCACGTGCCGGGTGATGTGCTTCAGGGCCAGCCCCTGTTCCAGCTGGGACTCCACATAGGGACGCAGCGCCCGCAGCAACGCCTCGCGCGGCTGTTCCGGGCGTTGGGTCAATGCGGCATCGAGCTGATGCAGCACATACGGGTCGTGGTAGGCGGCACGACCGAGCATCACGCCATCGGTCTGTTGCAGGTGTGCCAACGCGGTGTCGACAGCGGCGATGCCGCCATTAAGTACTACCGGCAAGCCTGGGCGCTCCTGCCTGAGCCGATACGCCCAGTCGTAGCGCAGTGGCGGCACTTCGCGGTTTTCCTTTGGCGACAGACCCTTGAGCCAGGCATTGCGGGCGTGCACCACCACCATCGCCGCGCCGGCCGCGACGACTTGATCGACAAAGCGGGCGAACACCGCGTAGTCGTCATCGTCGTCCACGCCCAGACGGCATTTGACCGTGATCGGCAAGGCGGTCGCCGCGCACATGGCGGCGACGCACTCGGCCACCAACGTCGGCTCGCGCATCAGGCAAGCGCCGAAGCGTCCGGCCTGCACGCGGTCGGACGGGCAGCCGCAATTGAGGTTGATTTCGTCATAGCCCCAGTCCTGGGCGATGGTGGCCGCCTGCGCCAGCAGCGCCGGATCGCTTCCGCCAAGTTGCAGGGCCAGCGGGTGCTCGACCGGATCGAAACCGATCAGCCGCATGCGATCGCCATGGATCACGGCGTTGGCATGCACCATTTCGGTATACAGGCGTGCGGACGGTGCCAGCAGGCGATGGAACACCCGGCAGTGCCGGTCGGTCCAATCCATCATCGGGGCGACGGACAGGCGCAGGGAGGCGGCGTAGCGATCGGCGGAAGCGGTCATCGACAGGTGGCCGCAGCGAGCGGCCATTGGAATGCGAAGCAGGATCAACAGCTTACACGGGCGCCGATGAATCTGCGGCAGTGCGGCATGGCATGCTGAGGCTTCCCTCGACCGCCGGGCTCCGCCGCATGATTACCTGTTCGTTGCGCTACGTGATCGACCCCTACCAACTGGCCGCATTCGAACATTACGCGCGGCTGTGGATCCCGCTGGTGACGCGCTTCGGCGGCCAGCATCACGGTTACTTTTTGCCCTCGGAAGGGGCGAACAACATCGCGTTGGCGCTGTTTTCGTTTCCCTCGCTCGCCGAGTACGAGCACTATCGGGCGGCATCGCTACAGGATGCGGAGTGCCTGTCGGCGTTCGCTTATGCGGAGCGAACGCGGTGCATCGTCAGTTACGAGCGCAGCTTCTTGCGTCCGGTGCTGGCGTAAGGCCGCGCTACCGGACATGGCTGCGATTACGGGTTGCGGAAGCCCACGCGCTCTTCGGCGCTCAGCGGCTTGCCGAGGGCGTGGTAGGAAGCAGCCAGGGTGATCAGGGACGTGCCCATCACTGCATAGAAGGTCCACGAGGTCGCCAGCACATGCACCTGGCCGAACACCAGCGCAACCACCGCAGTAGCGGTGCACAGCACCATGGAAAGCAGGGACATCAGAAAAGGGATGGAAGGATCGAGCTTCATGGCCGGGGGGTTCCAAGGTGTGATAGCTCCAGCATCGGCGTTCCCGGCGGGTTCTTGAACTGTTTTCCACGTCTTTTTTCTCACGACTTTCAAGCAAGTCAGCGCGCGCTCAGTTTTCTGTCAAAGCCTTGGCGCACAAGGGTTTTGACGTCAGAAATCTCCTGACCGGATGGTGGAAAAATCATCACCGGTGCCAGACTTCCAGCGCAGGCGCGGCGGAAAACCGACGGGGTGGACGTCACGGTTTGGCGAGGTGCAGACGAGGCCACGCGCGTCGCGATCTTGGCTGTCACTGCCCTGGTGCATGCGGAAGAAAACCGGAGCATCGTGCCGGGCTACTGCCAGATGCGAGCACTCGCCCGCTAACAGGCATGTCCGCCGGGCGCTTGCAGGCACCGCGAGACATCGTGGCTGTTGCCATGCGGCGCCTTCCGTGCGAGCCGGCGTTCCGGGATCGGAGAGAGACGTACGCGACGGAGCGACCGCGGCGTCTGCGCCATCAATGCCGAATCTGGACATCCGCCACGCCTGTTTGCAGGCTACGCGGTAGTGCGATGCGCTGGCCATGTGGCCGCCTGCGCGTGCCAAGGTCGATGCCGCCCGAAGCATCGGCACACGTGACGGCAGAGGTCCGGCTGGCGAGTGCTGCTGCGGACGGCTGCTACGGACGATAGTCGGGCCCCCCGGCGTGTCACGCATTCCCCAGAGCGGCTCCAGCACACGCGCAACTGGCCAAGCCTGCGAGGCATGGCATGCCGGTCACGCAATCGAACGTCTTAGCGTGCCGGGGCGGTGGCGAACTCGCCGCGCTGCAGCTTGGTCACGTCGTTGCCCTGCCCGTCCTTGAGGCTGAGGTCTGCGCCCTTGGCGGCGAGGTCCTTGAGCACGTCGGTGCGCTGGAACAGCGCTGCGTACATCGCCGCGGTCTGGCCGGCGTTGTTGCGTTGGTCTGGGGCGCAGTCGGCTTGCATCAGGCGCTTGGCGATGCCCAGCTCGCCCTTGAAGATCGCACCCATCAGGGCGGTGTTGCCACGCTTGTCTTGCGCGCAAGGGTCGGCTCCTGCACTCAGCAACTGCTCCACCGCCGGGCGTTGGCCGTGGTAGGCGGCCAGGATCAGCGCGGTATAGCCCTTCTCGTCGCGGGTGTTGAGGTCGTAATGCGAGCGAATGAACTCGGCCAGCATGTCCTGGCGGCCTTCGCGTGCGGCATCGAAGAAGTACTCACGCAGCTGCAGCTTGATCTGCTCCGGGCTGGACGTGGATGAGGTGGTCGTTTCGGGCGTGGCTGACGGCGAGGCAGCGATGGCTGTCGCGCTGAGGGCGCTCAGCAGGATCAACATCAGAGTGCGCATGTCGCTCTCCTCAAAAAGGACGGCATCGCGGCGGAGGCCGCGATGCCGTCGGGTGGATCAGTCCTGCAGGCTGGAGGCCAGCTGCTTGACGCGGGCCAGGTCGCCCTTGGCAACACGGGTCACACCGGTGCCGTATTCCGGGTCGGCCTTGTACAGGAACGACAGCATCAGGTGCTTGCTTTCGGTGTCGGTGTTGGCCAACGACTCGCCGAAGCTCTGCACCAGATCGGCGCGGTCCTTCTTGCTGTAGGAACGATACAACTCACCCGCCTGCTTGAAGTTCTGCTCGCGGGTGATCTTGGCCTGCTGGGTCGTGCCCGACAGCGGCAGTTCGCTGTAGCGCGCCGCGGTGTCCTGCGGACGCGGCTCCAGGCGGCTCGGCTCGTAGTTCACGCCGCTGCTGGTCTGACCGATGTTGCCCTGGCCATCCTGATTGCCGTTGTTGACGGCCACGCGTGGGCGGTTGACCGGCAGGCTCAGGCCATTGGCACCGATGCGATACAGCTGGGTGTCGGCGTAGGAAAAGATGCGGCCCTGCAACAGACGGTCTTCAGACGGTTCGATACCCGGCACCAGGTTGGCCGGCGCCATCGCCACCTGCTCGGTCTCCTGGAAGAAGTTGTCGATGTTCTTGTTCAACACCATCTGGCCGACCTTCTGCTCCGGCACATCCGGCCAGATCTTGGTGGCATCGAGCGGGTCGAAATCGAACTTGGCCAGGTCCTCGGGCTTGAGCACCTGCACGTACAGGTCCCACTTCGGGTAGTCACCCTTCTTGATCGCGCCGACCAGGTCGTTGGTCAGGTGGCTGTAGTCCTTGGACTGGACGGCGGCAACCTGCTTGGGGTCAAGGTTCTTGATGCCCTGCAGCGTCTTCCAGTGGAACTTGACGTAATGCACCTCGCCCTGCGCATTGACCAGCTTGTAGGCGTGCACACCATTGCCATCCATGAAGCGGTAGCCGGCCGGCGTGCCCTCGTTGGAATACAGCAGGGTCAGTGTGCGGGTGGATTCGGGCACGTGCGAGAAGAAATCGAAACGACGCGAATCGTCGTCCAGGTTGGTGCGCGGGTCCGGCTTGAACGCGTGGACCATGTCGGGGAACTTGATCGCATCACGGATGAAGAAGGTCGGGAAGTTGTTACCGACCAAGTCCCAGTTGCCTTCGCTGGTGTAGAACTTGGTGGCGAAACCATGCGGGTCGCGCAGCGTTTCAGGCGAGTGATTACCATGCACCACCGATGAGAAGCGCACGAATACCGGTGTCTTTTCGCCGACACTAAACACCTTGGCCTTGGTCAGGTTGGACAGATCGGCAGTGGCGGTGAACTCGCCTTTGACACCGGTACCGCGCGCATGCACGACGCGCTCAGGAATGCGCTCACGATCGAAACGCTGCAGCTTCTGAATCAACTGCACGTCCTGCAGCAAGGTCGGGCCGTTGGCACCGGCCGTCTGCGAATTCTGGTTGTCGCCAACCTTGGCGCCGTTGTCGCGGGTCAGCACAGATTGGGCAAAGACCGGCGGGGCGATCAGTGTGGGGGCTAGCAGGGCTAGCACCATGAGGGATCCAGGGCGCATGGCGTCAGCTCGTGTTGAAGGTGCTGAATCATGGCTAGCGGGCCGTAGCGTGAGAAGTCGTTAGTTCTGATCGCAGCGATAGGTGAACATGATCACCACAGCGTTACGTGATATGCATCGCTTTCCGTGTGGCAGCGCGTTGCAGATAACGGACATGTGCGATGTGCAAGCGTCCCGCGCGTGATCGCATCACACGACATCGCAGCTAAAATCTGTACACCGATATTGCACTGCAAAGACGATGCGGCACGAGAAACGCACTGCATCTACAGCAATCAACTCGATACCTGGCAAGCAGATGGTCAGTGCGTGAGGCGACGGATGCCGGACGACGGCGCTGCCCTGCGTGGCATTCGCTATCTAGTGCTCATGCACCCTTTATCGACCGAGACCAGGCAATCGATAGCATTGATCGCCTGAGATCTCTGAGCGCTGCATTGGCACACCACGTGCCGACGCCCTCAGCGCCCGATCACCCGCTTGAACGGCGGCAAGGCATCGATGATGCGTTTGCCGTAGCGACGGGTGAGCAGGCGCGAGTCGAGAATGATGACGCGACCATGGTCGTTGGAGCTGCGGATCAGGCGGCCAGCGAACTGCGTCAGCGTGCGTAACGCATGCGGAATCGCGATCAGGTTGAAGGCGTTGTGGCCGCGGCTTTCCAGCCATTCGCTCAAGGTCGATGTCTGCGGGTCGGTCGGCACGGCGAACGGCACCTGGGTGATGACCACCGTGGTGCAGGCGTCTCCGGGCAGATCCAGGCCTTCGCCGAAGGAATTCAAACCGAACAACACCGAGCCCTCGCCAGCGGCAATGCGGCGCAGGTGTTCGGTGATCAGTTGCGACTTATTGCCCTCGCCCTGCACCAACACGCGGTTGCGTTGCGCCAGCGGCATCAGGTCGGCGACCTTTTCCATCTTCCAGCGCGAGGTGAACAGCACGATGCTGCCCTTGGCATTCCAGTCCAGTTCGCGCACCAGGTACTTGGCTACTTCCTTGGGATGCCCTTCGCGGTCGTCCGGGGTCACCGGAAAATTGGGCACGATCAATTCGGCCTGATTGGGCAGGTCGAACGGCGAGGCCAGCGAGGCCATTTCGGCGTGATCGGGCAGACCGTTGTCGATAGCGAAGGATTGGAAATCGCCGCCGCCGGTGAGCGTGGCCGAGGTCATCACCACCGAATCCACCTCGTTCCAGATCATCGTGCGCAGCACCTGCGCGGCAGATACCGGCGAGCAGTGACAGATCAGATCGCCGTCGCGCGACAGGGTGATCCAGCGCGCCATCGGCGGCTGGCCCTCCTTGTCCTCGCGGCGCCAGCCGCTCCACAGATTGTGCTGCTGCTCGGCCATTTCCAGCGCCAGGCCCAGATTACGTTGCAGGCGTTCGCGTGCGGCATCGTCCTGCTTGCCTTTTGCAACCGCGCCATGTGCGGCATGCACCCAGTTGAACAGCGCGCGGGTTTCTTCGCCCAGCTCTTCGATGGCCGGGCCCCACTGCGGCGGGAGCTTGCCGTTGGCAGCACGCCACAACGGATCGCGCTCGCCGGGCTCGGGCTTCCACACGCGCTCGACTTCGGCATGGAAGGCCTTGAGCAGTTTGGACACCCGCGCCGCCACCTCGATGGCTTCGTTGGGCAGCAAATTGCCGATCTTGTCCTTGTCCACCGCACGGTATGCGGCGGCGATCAGGATCTGCATGCGGCCGGTGCGCTTGGCCATCTCGTCCAGCGGCAGATTGGCTGCACCCTGGTCGATGGCCACGCCTGCAATGTGATGACCTTCGTCGAGCACCAGCAGCATGTCCGATGGCGGGGCGATCAGCGGCTGGCCGTTTTCGGCATCGCCTAGCGACAGCGAGGACAGCAGCAGGGCGTGATTGGTGACCACGATCTGCGCCTCGCGCACGTCGGTACGCGCCTTGAGCACCGGGCATTGCGCGGCATAACTGCAGCGACGCCCCGCACAGCCGGAGGCCGGCGTGGTGATGCGCATGCGCAGCGGCACCGAGACCTGCTCGGGCGCATCGTCCAGGTCGCCGTTCCAGGTGCGCGCGGCGTAGGCCTTGGCCAGCCGTTTGGCCAGATCCGCATCGACCGGGCTGAGCGGGCGGTCGTACAGCGCCTGCTCGTCTTCGAACATGGCGTTCTGGCTGGTGTCGCCTTCCAGCTCTGCGGCATTGCGCGTGCATAGGTAACGGGTGCGGCCCTTGGCCAGCGCCACGGTCGCTTCCAGCCCGGTGGCCTTGAGGAAGGCCGGGATGTCGCGCTCCACCAGCTGCGACTGCAGCGCCACGGTGCCGGTGCTGATCACCAGCTTTTTCTTGGTCGCCAGGGCGATCGGCACGCCAGCGGTGAGATAGCCCAGGCTCTTGCCCACGCCAGTGGGCGCCTCGGCGATGCCGATGCCACCGGAGGTGGCCAGCGCGCGCGAGACCAAGCCGATCATCTGGCTCTGCGCACGCCGGGTGGCGAAGCCGGGCGTATTGGCCTGCAGCTTGGCGTAGGCGTCGCGGATGCCGGCCTTGATCGGGTCGGTCAGCACACGCTGCGTGGGAAGGGGCGCGGACGGCGCGGCCGGTGGGGCAAGGTCACTCATCGCGCTATTTTCGCACGGACCGACGCAGCGCCTGCGACCGATACGCGCGTCAGCTGAACCTGTTTGTCGGCTGCCGTTACACGGTGGAGCGACCAGTGCCAAATGCGGCCAACGACCTGCAGCGTCGGCGGGACGGAGCGCGTGCTACGCCGGGGATCCGCATGCGCGCTGCGCCTTGGTTATCGAGCGACCCTGGCCAGTAGCGAGGCGTTGGCTGTGCCGATGACTGGCAACCGACCGGCATGACGCGCAACCGACTGCCGAAGCGCTGCGCTCAACTGCGGCGCGGCCAGGCATAGCACGCCCAGGCCACGCCGATCACCGCCATGGCCACGCCCAGCACCAGCATGCCGATGCCCACACCCGCCGGACCAAAGTGCTCGTACAGCAAGCCGGCCCGGTTGACCGTCGCCAGCGCCTGCGGATGCAGCAATGTCCAACCGCCCTGCCCTGCGCAGATCAGCCCGACCAGGGTGAGCGCCAGCGCCTTGAGCGGAATCATGCGTGCGGACCGGAAGCAGGCGGCAGCCGTTGCAGGCTGCGCGCCAGCGTCCACACCAGCACGCCGATGCCCACGCCCTGCACCGCCGTCAGCACGAAGCGGCCGATGCCCATCACCAGACCGATCTGGCGCACGTTGCCCTGCTGCATCAACAGCATCGGAATCGCCTGCAGGGCCACCTCGGCCAGCACGCAGCCGAGCAGCAACCACAGCCCGGCTAGCGCGTCGCGCCGCAGCGGCCCGTGCGGGGCGCGCCACAGCAGCACCAGCCCCAGTAACAAGGCGATCAGCAGCGGCGCCCGCGACAGCAGGCTGGTGATCAGGCTGAGCAGGATGTCGGTGGTGGTCATGGCCAGCGGCTCAGTCCGCGCTGATCAGTACGGCATCGCGCGCGCGCAACGCGGCATAGACCCGGTCGGTGTCCGGGCGCACGCCGTGCCACAACGCGAAACTTTCCGCCGCCTGCTCTACCAACATGCCCAGGCCGTCGATGGCGTAACGGCAGTGCGCCGCACGTGCCCAGGCCAGGAACGCGATGGCGGTTTCGCCGTAGTTGAGATCCACCGCGGCGGTGAGGCTGTTGACCAGGCCCAGCGGCAGCGAAAATGCACCGGCATCGCGGTCGCGCCCGGCGGCGGTGGCATTGACGATCAGTTCGAAGTCCCCCAGTTCGCGCAGGTCTTCGATGTAGCGCGAGACCACCCGGCCGGGTTCGCCCAGCGCATCGCACAACGCGTCGGCACGCTCGGGCGAGCGATTCACCACCACCATCTCGGTGATCCCTGCGTCCAGCAGCGCCGGCGCCACCCCGCGGGCTGCACCGCCGGCACCCAGCAGCAACACGCGACGACCGCGCAGATCCAGGCCATGGCGATCGGTGAGGTCGCGCACCAGGCCGACGCCGTCGGTGTTGTCGCCCTGCCATTGGCCGTCGTTACGCACCAGCGTGTTCACCGCTCCGGCAAGCTGCGCGCGATCGCTGAGGCTGGCGACCAGCGCAAAGGCGGCCTCCTTCAACGGCAAGGTGACGTTTGCGCCCTTGCCGCCTTCGTCGGCGAAGCGCTGCAGCGTGCTGGCGAACGCCTCCGGCGGCGCATCGATGGCGGTGTAGTCCAGCGCGATGCCGGTCTGCTTGCCGAAGTCGGCATGGATGGCCGGCGACAGCGAATGGGCGACAGGGTGACCGAACACGGCATAACGGGATACGGGCATGAAACGCTCTCTGGTTGACTAGACTGTGCGCGACTTGGAGCAGGAACACCGCATGCAACTTCGATGGACGCCGCTCGCGCTGGCGGCGAGTTTACTCTTCGTCCCGTCTGCTTCGGGGCTTGCCGAGTTCGGCATCGAGGGCATGGGCGTGGTCTCCACGCCGGCCAACGAGGCGCACGCCACGCTCAGCCCGGATGGGCAACGTATCGTCTGGGCCAGCGACCGCGCCGGTGGCGCCGGGGGCTGGGACCTGTGGCAGGCGCATCTGCAAGGCGGGCGCTGGCAAGACGCGCAGCCGCTGTCGCTCAACACCGCCCAGGACGAGATCACGCCGCTGTTCAGTGCCGATGGACGTTGGCTGCTGTTCGCCTCGTCGCGGTCCGGCGGCGCCGGTGGCAGCGATCTGTACCGCGTGCCGGTGGATGCGCAAGGTGGCCTGGGCGCGGTGCAATCGCTGGGCATCGCGATCAACAGCCGCGGCAACGAGCGCGCACCCAGCCTGTCGCTGGACGGCACGCGCCTGCTATTCGCCAGCGATGGCCATGGCGGCGCCGGTGGCCTGGATGTGTTCGTGGCGCACTGGGACGGGCGCGCGTTCGCCGCACCTGCGCCGCTGCGCGATATCAATACCGCCGACGACGAACTGGATGCGGCCTGGCTCGGCGACGGGCGTGGCCTGCTGTGGGCGCGCGGTGCAATCGATGGCCCCAGCCAATTGCTGCTGACCGCATGCAGCAACGGGCACTACGCCCAGGGCCAACCGGTGCCGCTATCGTTCAACGGGCCGCAGGAGCGCACCTTCGGCGCGGTGGTGGATGCGGCAAAGCCAGGCGAATTGCTGGTGACCGGCAGGGCCCGCGCACCCCGTGCAGGGCAGCTGGATATCTATCGGATGAAGGCACCTGCAGCAGAGGGCGACGCGAGCTGCCGTTGAGGTGGATGGATGCGTTCGGTCACTAGCCGTTCGCCGCCCCCTCTCGACCGTTCGCCCGCGAACGGTCCGACGCGGCGTCCTCGTCGCTTGCAGGACCGTTGGCGGCATGGATGCCGCCATCGAGCTCCCAGGGTCGGGTCACGGCGTGTCCTGCAAGCGGCGCGGGCACCGCGCACGCGATACGCCAGGCTTCCGACTCATCCATCAGATGCGACCAACACACCGCCGCGTAGATGCGAGACCAACGACGAGCGGCCAATGATCAAAATCGGTATGTCTCCGTCGTGCATTGCGGCCTTCGGTTCTGCACTCTGCGCACCGGCCTGACGCTCAGTCACCACGCTCTGCTAGCCGGGCTAAGGCGGTGATGCAGCGGCCATCACCGCGCTCAATACACATCGCGCCGATAGCGACCCGCCGCGGTCAGCGTGTCCACGCGGGTGTCGCCCAACAGCTCGCGCAGCGTGGCGTCGACTTCGCGCGCCATGCTGTCCAGGCTGCCGCAGACGTAAATCACTGCGCCGCGATCGATCCAGTGCCTTAGCGCGTCGCCGGCATCGCGGAGGTGATGTTGCACGTAGCGCTTGTGCGGCTGATCGCGCGAGAACACCCAATCCAGTTGCTGCAGGTGACCGCTCGCCTGCCAGCCCTGTAGTTCATCGGCCAACAGCCGGTCGTGTGCGGCATGACGTTCGCCGAACAGCAGCCAATGCCCGTGCACGCCGGCCAGCTCGGCCTCGCGCAACAAGGCGCGCAAACCGGCAATGCCGGTGCCGTTGCCGATCAACACCATTGGCGCCGCATCGACGCGGTGGAAGCCGGGATTGGTGCGCAACCGCGCGCGCACCCCTGCCCCCATCGGCGCATGGCAGATCAACCAGCCCGAGCCCAGCCCCGGACTACCATCGCTACGGGTGGTCAGGCGCACCACCGCCGTGGCCACGCCATCGGCCGGCACGCTGGCCAGCGAATAGTCGCGCGTGGGCAACCAGTCGCAGGCATCCAGCCAGGCCTGTGGATCGGGGCACGGCACCGGCGGCGTGGCCGGCGTCAGCGGCAGCACGCGCTCGGCGGCGGCCTGATGCAGCGGCAGCAACTGGGCATCGACATGCACCAACGCATCGGGCGACAGGCCCCACGCTGCCAGACATGCGCGCACCTGCACGTCGGCTTGCGCGGGCTGTATTTCAAGGATATCGCCCGCCTGCCAGTGCGCCTGGAGCGGTGGCTGCAGGTCGATGCGCCAGATCGGCGCACCCTCGCTGCCGGGGTTGAGATGCGTGCGCGAAGACAGCGTCCACTGCGTCAGGCGCGGCCGCGTCAGCGCGACAGCGGCCACCGGCGCACCGGCAATCTGCGCCAGCTGCGCATGCCATTGCGCCAGCGCCTGCGGATCGGCGTTGTCCATTTCCACGGCAGGAAACAACGCGCGTGCGCCCTGCGCGTCCAGCCACTGCTCGATGCGCCGCGAAAACCCGCAAAACTGCGCGTACTGGCGGTCGCCCAACGCCAGCACTGCATAAGCCAGCTGCGGCAAGGCGATGCGTTGGCGCAGCAGTTCGCGCTCGAACACGCGCGCGGCATCCGGCGGCTCGCCATCGCCGAACGTGCTGATCACCAGCAAGGCGCGCCGGGTGGCCTGCAGCTGCTGCGCATCCACCTGCGCCAGCGCGCGCACCTGCACCGGCAGGCCGGCCGCCTGTAGATGCCCGGCCGCCTGCCAGGCCAACCGCTCGGCAAAGCCGTTCTGGCTGGCGAAGGCGATCAACCAAGGCTCGGCCTGCGAGGCCGGCGGTGCGCTCTGCAGCACCACGCGTGCGGCGCGCAACGCGCGCTTCTTGCGGCGGCGATCCAGGTACAGCATCCAGCCGCTGATGAAGAACACCGACATGCCGATGCTCGCCAGCATCACCACGATGCGCCCCGGCAAACCGAAAAAACTGCCCGTATGCAGCGGGAACATGCTCACCAGCCACTGCTGGCCGCGCGGCAGCTGCGCGTAATCCTGGCGACGCAGCAGCGCGCCGCTGGCGGCATCGATTTCCAGATTGTCGTAGGCGCGGTCGTGGTCGGGCCGGTCCGGCAAGAACCGCACGCTCATCGGCTGCCCGGCACGGGTGGGGACGCGTAGATCCAACGCGGCGTGATGGGTGCCCGGGATGCCGTCCAGGGTGCACTGCACACGCGCGAAATCCACCGTCGCCGGCCGATGATCGCCGCCGTCGCCGCGCATGGCGGGTTCCTTGCCGAGCAAGGCCACCATGCCGTCGCGGTACCATTCGTACGACCAGGTCAGTCCGGTCAGCGCGACCAGCAGATAGACCAGCAGACACCAGGTGCCGAACACCGCGTGCAGGCTCCACAGAAAACTGCGCCCCTGCCGCCGCCATTCCACCACCCACCAGGTTCGCAGGCTCCACCAGCGCCGCGGCCAACGCAGATACAGCCCGGACGCGCAAAAAAACACCAGGATCAAGGTGCACGCCCCGGTCACTGCCTGGCCGCGCTTGCCCGCGGTCAGATCGCGGTGCAGGTCTTCGATAAACGCAAACGCGCCGCTCAGGCGCGGTGGGGCGACACGCTCACCGGTGTAAGGGTCGAAGTACACGCGTCGGCCGCCCTTGCCCGCCAAGCGTGCGTTGGATGGCCGCGCGCCAGTGGGATCGATCAGCATGCGTGTCACTGCCTGCTGTTTTCCTGCGTCGCGCGGCAGCAGGTCGAGCCGCTGCAGCAACACATTCACCGGCAACGCACGCTCGCCGGCCGCATGCCGCACCGCCAGCTGCGCGATGGCCGGGTTGGCCAGCTGCACGATTTCGTTTTCGAAGGACATCAGCGCGCCGGTCACGCCCATCACCGACAGCACCAGACCGGCAGTGATGCCGAGCAACCAGTGCAGTTGGAACACGACCGTCTTGAACACGCGCGAATAACCTGAAGCAGCAGGGCTCGCTATTGTAGATGAGAATCGTTATCGCAGTCGGCGAGTGGATCGGGTGCGATTGCGCCGACGTCCTTGCCCGACCACGATGCCTGCGCATCGGCATCCAACTCTAGATTGTCGGCCTGTGTTGTCAGGCCGACAACGTGGCAGGTGCAGGAAGCCAATCGTGCCGAATCAGATCAAATCCTTGCCACCGCGACCGCGCCGCAGCCGGTGGTGCTCACTGCCAGCGCATCGTCGGCGATGTCGCGCGGCATGCGCAGTGCTGATGACGCAGTGCCACTGCAGCGGCAGGCAACGCCGGCCGCTTCGGCCGCCCCCGCGGCACCGGCAAACGGCGTGCTGGCGGGTGTCCTGGACGCGCGTCCGGCTCGTCAGGTCCATGCAAATTGCCGAAGATCCGACAAGACCATCGGCGCCTGGTTCACCGCACCGGATGCACCTGCAGCGGCATCCACGAGAGATGCCACCACAACGTCAGTCACTCGGCATGTATGAGGCGCTCAGCCTTCGCGCAGCCAGCGCGCCACTTGCGGCGCGAAATAGGTCAGCACGCCATCGGCACCGGCGCGCTTGAAGGCCATCAGTGCCTCGAGCACGCACTTGCGCTCATCCAGCCAGCCATTGGCCGCCGCCGCCTTGAGCATCGCGTACTCGCCGCTGACCTGATACGCAAAGGTCGGCACGCGAAACTCTTCCTTCACCCGGCGCACCACATCCAGGTACGGCATGCCTGGCTTGACCATCACCATGTCCGCGCCTTCTTCCAGATCCAGCGCGATCTCGCGCATGGCCTCGTCGCCGTTGGCCGGATCCATCTGGTAGGTGGTCTTGTCGGCCTTGCCCAGATTGCCGGCGCTGCCCACCGCATCGCGGAACGGGCCGTAAAACGCCGAGGCGTACTTGGCCGAATACGCCATGATGCGCACGTTGAGGTGATCCTGCGCATCCAGCGCACGTCGGATCGCGCCGATGCGGCCGTCCATCATGTCCGACGGCGAAATGATGTCCACGCCGGCCTGCGCATGCGACAACGATTGCTTGACCAGCGCCTCGACGGTGATCTCGTTGAGCACATAGCCGGTGTCATCGATGATGCCGTCCTGGCCGTGCGTGGTGTACGGATCCAGCGCCACGTCGGTCATGACCCCTAGCTCCGGGAAGCGCGATTTGAGCGCGCGCACCGCACGTTGCGCCAGGCCGTCCGGATTCCAGGCCTCGGCGGCATCCAGACTCTTGCCGGCCGGGTCGATCACCGGGAACAGATCGATCACCGGGATGCCCAGTTCCAGCGCGTTTTCCGCCTCGCGCAGCAACTCATCCAGCGACAGCCTCTCCACGCCCGGCATCGAGGCGATGGGCGCGCGGCCGGACAACTCATGCACGAACACCGGCCAGATCAGGTCATCGGTGGTCAGCGTGTTTTCGCGCATCAACCGACGCGAAAACGCGTCGTGGCGCATGCGGCGAGGACGATAGTGCGGATGGGCCATGACGCGGCTCCTTTAGACAACGCATCAGTTTACGCCCGCCATCCCACGCAGAACGCGCTGCGACGCAGTGTCGCAGCGCTGCAACGGCTAGATCACCCCGCCGCCCAGGCTCAGGCGGATTACCCCGACCACGATCACCAGACCGTTGAGCAGCAGACCGGTCTTGGCCCGGCCGCGATTGCCCGCCGACGTGAACAACAGCGCGATTGCCGCGATCAGCGCGCCCACCGCCGCAAACGGGATCAGGAACCAGTTGCCCCAGCCCAACAACGGGATGAAGGCCAGGACCATCCACAGCAACGCCACAATGCCCCACAGCAGGCTGATCAATCCCACGTGCCACCTCGTCCGTCGAAGAAAGGCCAAGCTTAACGGGCGGCCTGCCAAGATGCCGTGGGCGGGTGGTCACCCTGACCAATGGCGGCTTGGCAGCAGCCTCACATGGGCGTGGCTAGGGTGCGACAAGGTCCGGAGCGACGCAGTGTGGCCGACAGCCCCATTGCGCAGCCGCCGTTAGGTGGCCCGGCGGGTGCCCGCGCGAACTGGACCGTTCGTCCATTTCGGCGACTCCGCGTGGCCAGCACCCGCCTGACGGCGGCGCTAGCCCGTGTTAGCCACTCTTCAGTCCGGGCGCCGGATCATCGCCGTCATCACCATCATTCAAGGGGGCCATATCATGAACAGGCATTTCGTCGTCGGCGCTGCACTGGCCCTGCTGCTGGCCGGTTGCGCCAGCAGCTCCAAGGTGATGCTCGGCCAGGCACGCGCACCGATCGACCCCGCCCAGGTACAGGTCTACTCGCACGCGCCGGTCGGCTCGGTGGAGATCGCCCAACTCGAATCCACCAGCGCCGCCGGCTTCGGCACCCAGGGCCAGACCGATGCCGCCGTGCAGCGGCTCAAGCGCGAGGCGGCCAAGCTCGGCGCCAACGGCGTGGTCATCGTTGGCGTCGGCTCCGAGCGCTCCGGCGGCGGCCTGTCGGTCGGCGGCGGCAGCTACGGCGGCCGCGTAGGCGGCGGCTTGGGCATCGGCATTCCGACCACGCAGAAACGCGCAGCGGGCATGGCGATCTGGGTGCCGGCGGGGGCGAGCGATGCTTCTCGCTCACCGCTTAACCAGTAAACCGCTCGACTTGGATTTAGACGCTTTCGACCCGCAAGACGCCAGTACCAACAGGGACTAGCCTTTTTTCTGCCTTTAGCCACAAAGCGCTCTAGGCCGGCTTGTAGTGAAACGCCAAATCGGATGCAGTATCCTCCGCCGGCGGACAGGTTGAGCTGGCCAGGCGATGGTTCACCACAGGGTTGCTGCTGACTCGCAAGACATCACTCGCACTTGGCAAAGCGTCACCCTTGATCTCAATCACCTAAGGAATAGCCATGAAAAGCTGGATAGGGATATTGATGTTGGCGGGATGCTTTGTTGGACAGGCGGCGGCACAGACCACGGGTGTAACGTTGGTATGCCGCATGAACGATCCTTTTCTTTTTTGCTCGGACGGCTGTGCGGACCCAGACCACCACTGGGCACCACTGGACCCAATCCAGGCAACCATAAAACCCGTTGCGCCCTATTGTCCGTTTCCGACGACTGCGGATACGAATTACTGCAAGGGCTGGTCGCAACGGGCCTTCACGGCGTATTTCCAGTACGTCAGCGTCTGCCCCAAGGCTAACAAGACGGGCGACTGGACCGGTAAAAAGCCTGCGGACATGGTTCCGTTCAAGCATTGATTTCAGCCCGAGCGGTATGAGCCGAAACCTTGCCTACCTACTCCAGAAACGAACGCTGACGAAGGCGCGTTAACGCATATTTGCGCAAACGCATCTCCATCGACTGCCTGATGTCGCAATGCTGACGCACAACGGCATTCGATACTCCGGCTTGGAGAGTGCAGCAGGGTCCTGAGCCGCTGAACCCGGCAGCCGTTCTGCCGCTATTTGGCGTGCGCCGGAATGAACTGCGTCTCCACCGCCTTGGCCAGCTGATCCGGTGGCAGCAGGCCTTGGTCGAGCAGGAAGTTATTGAAGGCCAGGCGATCGAACTTCTTGCCCAGGGCCAGTTCGGTGCGCATGCGCAATTCGAGGATGCGGGTGTAACCGTAGAAGTAGCTGCCAGCCTGGCCGGGCGCGCGGACGGTGTAGCGGTCCAGTTCCTGGCGGGTCATGGCCGGCGAAAGGCCGACATCGTCTTCGAGCACCTGGCGCGCACGTTCGCGGTCGATCAGGCCCAGGTTGAGCATCGGGTCGAGCATGGCGCGGGCAGCGCGCAGCAGGCGGAACTGCAAGGCGATCAGCTGGCCGTCGAGCGGCTCGTACGGCACCATTTCGGCTTCGGCATACAGCGCCCAGCCTTCGACGTTGACCGAGTTGAAGGCGAACAGGCTGCGCGCCAGCGAGACCCCGCGTTCGACCATGGCGGTGAACTGCAGTTCGTGACCGGGGCGGCCTTCATGCGCGCTGAGCGTCCAGGCGGCCGAGCCGAAATTGAAGTCGTCGTACTGCTCCTTCTTGCCGCCGTCAGCGGTCGGGTTGCCCAGCGGCAGCACGAACTGGCCCTGCTGGCCGGTGTTACCGATCAGCGGTGCGGGCAGGAAGTGCGGCGCCGGTTGTGCGGCGCTTTCGGCGGCACTGCCCAGGCGCATCTGCATCGGACGGTTAGGCACATCGACGATGCGCTGCTGACGGATGATCGGGTCGATCTGGTCGATCACGCCGCGGTAATGGGTTTCCAGCTGGTCGTCGGCGATGGTGTTGCCCTTGAGCGCGCGGATTACCTGCACGTAGTCATCGCCTTGTACGCCCTTGGCCTTGGCCACCAGCGGGGCCAACTGGCGCATCGCCGAGCGGGTTTCCATGAACTCCAGTTGCGCGCGCTGGATCAACTGTTGCGGGGCGATATCGATGCCCACCTGCTTGAGCTGGTACGCGTAAAGCGGCTCGGGCAAGCGGGTGTCCTTGCGTGCCTTCGGCAGTACCTTGGTGCGGGTCCAATTGGCGTAGTCCTTGAGCTGGGTGGACATGGCCTTGAGCGCTTCGTCGGCGCCGGCGATCTTGTACTTGGCGAACAGCTCACCGATGCCAGCGACGTAGGTGTCCACATTGGCCAGCGCCTGCTCCACTTCGCGCTGGGTGGGCTGCAGCAACGCGGCGTTGCCCAGCTTTTCCTCGTAGCGCTGGCGCGCCAGCGTGGTGGTCGGCGTGCTGCCCGGCACCAGGCCAACGTAACGTTTGAGGCGGTCCAGCGCCTTGGCGCGGCGCTCGGGCACAGTCTGGTCGGACAGCAGACCATTGAGGCCGCTGAAGACCGCCTCCGGGGCGTCGCTCCAGGGCAGCAGATAGCGCTCGTTGAGCTCGCTGCCTTCGATATTCTGCTCGGCCGCGCCGATCATGATCTGCAGGTCCTGGCGTACGTTGGCATCACGCTCGGTCGCCAGCTTGGCCTGCAACGCGGCACGCGCCTTGCGCATGGCATCGCGATAGCGCGCGGCGTTGTCCGGGCCCAGGTCCACGACATGATCGTCATAGCCAGGCACGCCGAAGAAGCTGGCGTACTCGGGCTGGAACGGTGCCTGCGCGTTGAGCAGGATCTGCGCATAGCCGTTGCTGGTCTGCACCCAGGCCGGCGTCGGGCGTTGGGCCGGCGCGGCCTTGGTCGTCTGGCTCTGGGCCGGGGCTTGGGACACCGGCAACGCGGTGCCCAGAACGAGCGCGACAGCAACGACAAGTGGTTTCATGGAAGAACATCTGCGAGGAGAAGTAGCGCGACCCTACCCATCTGCAGCGGTGGCGGCAATGCGTCTTAGGTCATGGTGGGCAGGGTGGCGGTTGCGCGGTGGGCAACAGACTGATCGGGGCGGCCTGTGTGCTGGCGAATGTCAGCCTCTGGTACGTCCAGCGGCCGTGCCTGCGTGTGGCGTCCACTTGCACACTGCCCTGCCCACGCGGCCCGTGCAGGCCAACACTGAAATGCGCCTCCCCTAGTGGACCGACGTAACTGACGCTGCCATCGGGCAGAAACGCCTCGTCGATCGGCGTCCCCAGCGCGTGTATGACCCGTGTATCGGCGCGCGCAATGTGCAGCGCACCGCGGTAGACATCGCTGGATTTCACCGCGCCGGTGATCACGTAGACCAGCGCACCGACCACCAACGCCAACACCAGAAACAGCGCCAACCCGATACCGGGCACGATCCATTTCCAGTTGCGGCTCCAGAAATCGGGCGCTCGCACGCCGCGTTGCGGTGACCCTGGAAGCGGGGGCGGAAGTGACATGGCAGATCCTTTGCAGCGCAGTGAGCAACCGATGAGGCGTGTGGCCGGGCGCACACCGCGTGTACCGGCCAAGAGCACGCCGACAACGACCCAGATGCGATAGCCGAAGCACGTTACATGCCAAGCAAGGGCGTCGTCGCTTTTCTCCGAATACGGCACGCGTGGCGCGCATCGTCGATCAGGCTTGGAATCCGATGGCATTGCGTGTGGCTGCGACAACGCGCAGCCACACGATGTCTGTATTACGGCATCAAACAGCGCTGAATGAAGGCTTCTGCGGTCTTGTAACGATGTAATGCCGTGGTGCCGGACAGGCCATGCTTTGCGCCTGGATAGGTCATCAACTCGAATGCGGTGCCGCGTTGCTGCAACTCGCTCATCAGCGCGGTGGAGTTGGTGAACAGCACGTTGTCGTCGGCCATGCCGTGGATCAACAGCAACTTGGCATGCAGGCCGTCCAGATGGGTGGCGACGCGCGTGTTGCGATAGCCATCGGCATTGCCGGCCGGCAGGTCCATGTAACGCTCGGTGTAGTGGGTGTCGTACAGGCCCCAATCGGTGACCGGTGCGCCGGCCACGCCGCAGGCATAGGCATCGCTGTGCTTGGCCAGGAGCATCAGCGTCATGTAGCCGCCGTTGGACCAGCCCTGCACGCCGATGCGCTTGGCATCGACCCAGGGTTGCTGCTTGAGCCAGGCCACGCCCTTCAACTGGTCGTCCACTTCCACCGTGCCCTGCTTGCCGTATAGCGCGCCACCAAAGTCGCGGCCGCGTCGCGGGGTGCCGCGGTTATCCAGCGAAAACACCACATAGCCACGCTGGGCAAGATATTGATCGAACAACGCATCGCCACGGCTGGGCCAGGCATCGAGCACGGTTTGTGCAGCGGGGCCGCCATACACGTAGACGATGACCGGGTAACGCTTGCCCGGGTCGAAGTTGTCCGGCTTGGTCAGCCGATAGTGCAAGGGCGTCTTGCCATCGGCTGCGGTGAGCGTGCCGAAATCGATCGGGCGCTGCGCATCGCGGTATCTGGCATACGGATGTTGCGGATCGGCCAGGTCGTTCTTGAGCAAGGTGGCGATCTTTTCGCCATTTGCGCGAAACAGCTCGATCTGCGGCGGTGTGGTGGTGTTGGACCAAGTGTCGACATACACGCTGGCGTTGTTGGCGAAGCTGGCCGCATGGGTGCCACGGGATGCCGAGCGTTTTTCGATCGCGCCGCCAGCCAGTGGCACCGCGTAGATGTGGGTCTGCGTGGGCGAGTCCTTGCTGCCGGAGAAGTACACCAGGCCAGCCTGCTCGTCGACGGCCAGTAGCGCATCCACCACCCAGGCCCCGGACGTCAGCGGCGTGAGCGTGGCGCCGTCTTCGGAGGCGACGTACAGGTGTTCGTAACCGCTACGTTCGGAGTTCCAGACAAAGCGGCCGTCCTTGAGAAACCGTAGATCGTTGGTCAGCGGCACCCAGGTCGGCGATGTCTCGGTGATCAGCGTGCGTTGCTTGCCGCTGGCCAACGTGGTTTCGATCAGCTCGAGGGTCTTTTGGTCGCGCGATTGCCGCTGGAAGGTCAGCCGCTGCGCATCGCGCCAATCCACGCGCGCCAGGTAGATGTCCGGGTGCTTTCCCAGGTCGATCCACTTCGGCGCGGAACCGGCGCGCGGCGCGATCACGCCCAGTTGCACGGCCACGTTCGGCTGCCCGGCCTGCGGGTAACGCTGGCTGACCACCTCGGTGTGGTCGGCATAGACTTCCGGGCGCTTTTGCACCGGCACCTGCGATTCGTCGATGCGCGCAAACGCGATCGCCGAGTCGTCCGGCGCCCACCAGTACCCGGTGTGGCGGTCCATTTCTTCGTCGGCGACGAACTCGGCCACGCCGTTACCGATGGTGTCGCTGCCATCGCCGGTGAGCTGCAGCTGCTTGCCGCTGGCCAGGTCGATCACCCATAGGTTGCGCGCGCGCACGAAGCTGACAAAGCCGCCCTTGGGCGAGAGCTTGGCATCGGTGGCGAAGCCTTCGCCGTGGGTGAGCTGGCGCACTGCGGCGACACCGGTCTTGTGCAGGTCGTACAGATACAACTCGCCACCCAGCGGGAACAACAGCGCCTGCGCATCCGGCGCCCACTGGTAATCGACGATGCCGGTGAGCGCGGCGATGCGCTGGCGCTCGCGGCGGGCCTTTTCGACATCGCTCAAGGTCTCGGTGCCGGGCAGTACCACCTTGGAATCGACCAGCAGGCGGGTCTGGCCGCTGGCGATGTCGTATTCCCACAGGTCCAGCTGGTTGCGGTCGCTGTCCTTGCCACGCAGGAAGCTCACGCGCGAGCCGTCCGGAGCCACCTTGGGTTTCATCAGCGTCGGGCCGGACAGCGGCAACGGGCCGGTGATGGCCTCCAGGGTGAGTTTTTCGGCGTGGGCCATGGGGACGGTGGTGAGCATGAGGGCAAGGGCGGCGAACAGGGCGCGCATTGAAGATCCTGTCTGGAGACAGCGCACAGGATGCGGGCGCGTGGAGCGTTTGAGAAGCGTGGCGATGATGCGTGTGCGAGATCAGAGTTGTACGCGTGGTTGTGTGCGTGCGATGCAGGGGTGCGCTGAGGGTGTGGTTGCTCTGCTTTGTGCGGCAAAAGTGCGCGCGAGCTGGTTGCAATGGGCGCGCTGCAGCTGCTGCATGCGCATTTCATGCGAAGCATGATTGCAGGGCGCGGTAGGTCTGGCGCTACTTGCGTACCCTCACCCCAACCCCTCTCCCGGTGGGAGAGGGGCTTGAGCCGCCGCGATGATGTCGCGTGCGGTTACTGCGCTGCTACTGCTACCACTGCGAGTGGTGATGCTATTGCCGCTTGCTGCTTGCTGCTTGCTGTGCAGTCGCAGCAGCAGCCGCTTTCGCCGTCTGTACAGTTGCGCAACCGCTCCCACGACGTTGCCTCAGCGCTTGCCGAACAGGTGCTTGCGCTCTTCGTCGCTGAGCGGCTTGCCTGCGTCGGGGTTGACCTTCTCCTTGAGTGCATACGCGCGTTGGGTGGCCGGGCGAGCGGCGATGGCGGCGTGCCAGCGTTGCAGATTGGGAAATGCTGCGAAGTCGGGCTTGAGGTCGCCATAGACTTCCAGCCAGGGATAGCTGGCCATGTCGGCGATGCCGTAATCGTCGCCGGCAAGAAATGCGTGGTCGGCCAGGCGCTTGTCGAGTACGCCATGCAGGCGGCGTACCTCGGCGTTGTAGCGGTCGATTGCGTAGAGAATCTTTTCGGGCGCGTAGACGTTGAAGTGGCCCATCTGGCCGGTCATCGGTCCCAGCCCGCCCATCTGCCAGAACAACCATTCCAGTGCAGCGATGCGGCCGCGGGCATCGCGCGGTAGAAAGCGGCCAGTCTTCTCGGCCAGGTAGAGCAGGATGGCGCCGGACTCGAACACAGCCTGCGGCGCACCGCCATCGGCAGGCGTGTGGTCGACGATGGCCGGCATCTTGTTGTTGGGCGAAATCTGCAGGAACGCTGGCTCGAACTGCTCGCCCTTGCCGATGTTGACCGGCTTGAGGGTGTAGTCCAGACCGGCCTCTTCCAGGAATAAGGTGACTTTGTGGCCGTTCGGGGTGGGCCAGTAGTACAGGTCGATCATTCGGTTCGCTCCGGTGCGTAAGGGGTGATCAGCGCGGCCGACGGCACGCAACCTTCGACACGCTTGCAACGCGCCTCAGGTCGGCACCGACGCGCCCAAGCTGCGCGAAGCCGCTGCCGGGATACGCGCAGTGGCATCGGCGCATTGATGTAGGTGGCACTGTGCCATCGACGCTCGATGGTAAGGCCAAGCGATCGGCCGCAGAGACATCAAACGATGCGCGCATTGGAACGATGTGTGACGCGATTGGCTAGCGGTCGATGCTGCACTGCAAATTGACTTTGTTAAGCCAGCGCTAACAAATGCGCGATTGCTGTATCGACCTTTTGCCTGTCCCACTCGGGGCCGGCTTTTCCTTGCTTGGGGATGGAATCATCGTGAGAGAGCTACGCACCCTGCCGCGCACGCGGCGCTTGACGTCTGCCTTGTTGTTCGCATTGTCGACCCCGCTGGCCGCGCAAACCGCACCGGCGCCGCAGTCGGCCTCGACCGTCCCCGGCTCCAGCCAGGCCGACCCCGCCACGCTCGATACCGTGCAGGTCAGCGGTATCCGCGGCAGCCTTACCTCGTCGATGAACGTCAAGCGCGACGCGCAAGGCATCGTCGACGGCATCGTGGCCGAGGACATCGGCAAGTTCCCCGATACCAACCTGGCCGAGTCGCTGCAACGCATCAGCGGCGTGTCGATCGACCGCTCGCTGGGTGAAGGCTCGCGCGTCACCGTGCGCGGCGTCGGCCCGGACTTCAACCTGGTGCTGTTGAATGGCCGGCAGATGCCGGGCGCCAGTATCGAAGAATCCAATGCGTCCAACTCGCGCGCGTTTGACTTCGCCAACCTGGCGTCCGAGTCGATCTCCGGCATCGAGGTGTTCAAGACCAGCCGCGCCAGCACCCCCACCGGCGGCATCGGCGCCACCATCAACATCAAGACCGCCCGGCCGCTGGACAACCCGGGCATGCATGCCAATGTGGGGCTGAAGGGCGTGCACGATGCGTCCAACGAGAACCTGCCCGGCCGCCTGCAGGGCGATTCGCTGACGCCGGAGATCTCCGGCATCTTCAGCACCACCTCGGACGATGGCCGCTTTGGCGTGTCGCTGAGCGGCAGCTACCAGGAACGCGACTTCGGCTACAGCCAGGTCGGCGTGCCCAACGGCTGGCGCTCGTTCCGCGGCGATTCCACCGCCTACGGCACCATTCCGCAGCCGGGCACGGCGGGCTCGGAAAACATCGTCAACCGCCCTGGCCCGAACGATATCTATTCGGTGCCGCAGAACCTCAACTACCGTGTGGTCGGCGTCGAACGCCAGCGCACCAACGGGCAGCTGGTGCTGCAGTACAAGCCGCTGGACAACATCACCACCACGCTGGATTACACGTACTCGGAAAACAAGATCCAGCAGCAGCGCAACGAAATGTCGGTGTGGTTCAACTACGGCCCCTCCGCCAGCGCCTGGACCAACGGCCCGGTGGCGGGTCCGATCACCTACTCGGAATTCGTCAACCCGGCCACCAGCGATCTGGCCACTGCCGGCTCCAATGCGGCCACGCGCAACCAGAACAAGTCGTTGGGCTTCAACGTGGATTGGGCGGTCAACGATCAGTTCAAGCTCAACTTCGACATCCACCGCTCCACCGCCGAAGCCGGCGCAGACAGCCCGTACGGGTCGAGCAATTCGCTGGGCGTGTCCGGCTTCTACCGCGGTACCTCGGTGGTGGATTTCAGCAAGGATTTCCCGGTATTGCAGCAGCAGTTGGGCTTCGGGCTGAACGGGCTGGACCCGTCGCGCACGCTGGTCACCGGCTCGGCCTTCCGCAACAGCTACATGAAGTCGGAGATCGACCAGGCCCAGGTCAACGGCGACTTCACCTTCGAAAACTATTCGCAGTTGAAGTTCGGCATCGGCAGCACCGAGGTCAAGAACCGCTCCGCGTTCTCCAACGTGCAGCGCGATACCTGGGGCGGCAACGGCACGGCGGCCGATTATCCGGACGATCTGTGGATTCCGAGCTCGTTTGCGCAGTACTTCGATGCGATCGACGGCAGCGGCAATCCGGCGCAGTTCAACCAGTTGTTCCTGTTCGATTTCGAGCGCGCACGTCAGGCCGCGGCGCAAGCCGCAGGCGATGACGCGCTGTATCGCATCTCGCCGGTGTTCACCACCGACCGCCGCGTCACCGAGAAATCCAAGAACGCCTACCTGCAGTGGAACAACAGCTGGGACGATCTGCGCGTGCCGATCAGCCTGGCCGCGGGCGTGCGTTACGAAGAAACCAAGGTGGACGCGCAGGCGCTGGTGCCCGTGGCGGTGGGCATCGACTGGGTCGCCAACAACGAATTGCCGATCCGCCTGGCCGACTCGGCCTTCGCCGGCGGCAGCGGCAAGTACGAATACTGGCTGCCCAGCCTGGACCTGAGCTTCAAGCTCACCGAGGACCTGGTGCTGCGCGGCAGCTACGGCGAAACCATCGGCCGTCCCGGTTGGGGCGATATCCAGGGCGGGCAGACGCTCAACCAGATCGCGCGCCTGGAAGGCGGCACCGGCCAGGAAGGCAACCCCGGCCTGAAGCCGCTGCTCTCGCACAACGTCGATTTTTCGCTGGAGTGGTACTACAGCGATGCCAGCTACGCCTCGGTGGGCTTCTTCCGCAAGAACATCGACAACTACATCGGCGTGACCACGCGCAACGACACCTCGCTGGGATTGAACACCCCGGTCGGCGGTGCGTACTGGAACGAAGCGCTGGGTAACGGCTGCGCCTCGGCCGACCTGACCTGCATCCGCAACTACATCTTCCGCAACCGCGGCAGTGCGCCCGGCGTGGTGCGCGGGGCCGACGACGCCAACGGCAACGCCACCGGCGTGATCAGCGGACAGCCAGGCGACCCGGTGGCCAACTTCGCCATCACCGCGCCGGCCAACCAGCGCTCGGCTTCGCTGGACGGTTGGGAATTCAATCTGCAGCACATGTTCGGCGCCAGCGGCTTCGGCGTGTCGGCCAACTACACCAAGGTCGACTCCGGGCTGACCTACAACAATGCGGTGATCGGCGAGCAGTTCGCGCTGGAAGGTCTGAGCGACTCGGCTAACTTTGTCGGCTTCTACGACAAGGACAAGTGGCAGGTGCGTGCGGCCTACAACTGGCGCGACGAGTTCCTGGCTGCGCGCTTCGACGGCAGTGGCCAGCCCAACCCGGTCTACACCGAAGCCTATGGTCAGCTGGATCTGAGCGTTGGCTACCAGTGGAACGAGAACCTGTCGCTGAGTCTGGAGGCGATCAACCTCACCGACGAAGTGCAGCGTCAGCACGGCCGTCATCCCAACCAGATCGTCTATGCCACCCAGACCGGCCCGCGCTACATGCTGGGTCTGCGCTACAAGTTCTGGTGATGTAACCGCAGCACCGAGCGTCCCGGCAGCGCGCCTGCCGGGACGCTGCTCCAACCCTCACGCGCAGTGCCGGATGCGGTGTATCCGGCACTTGCCGCGCGACGGGGAAATGTCCAAGCATGGGCCACGCGCCCCCGCGTGATATAGCGACCCCCATGACCAATGCCGTGTTGTTGAACAATCTCGATCACCGCGATCTGCGTGTGATCACCGCCCATGGCGCCGCCTATGGCGATGACGTGATGTCGGCGGCGACGTTTCCGCAGGAATTCCGCCAGCTGCAGGGCCAGTACCCGATCGTGTTCCACCGCAACGACAGCGGGCGGTTTCAGCCGCTGGCCCTGCTGGGATTGCGCCTGGGCGAAAACCTGTTTCTGGATGGTGCGCGCTGGGATGCGCCGTATGTGCCACTGGCGATCCAGCGCCAACCGTTCCTGATCGGCCAGCAACCGGAAGGGCCGATGGTGCACGTGGATCTGGACAGTCCACGCGTCAGCACCCAGGACGGCGAGCTGCTGTTCCGCGAACACGGCGGCACTACCGATTTTCTGTATCACATCAGCCAATTGCTGCGCACGCTGCACGATGGGCTGGCGGCGAGCGACGCCTTTGTCGAGCGCCTGCTGCGCTACGAGTTGCTGGAACCGTTCGTGTTCGAAGCCACCCTGGATAACGGTCTGGACTGCCGGCTGGCCGGCCTGCACACCGTGCACGAGGAACGCCTGCGCACACTCGGCAAGACCGCGCTGCTGGACCTGCACCGGCATGGCGATCTGGAGCCGCTGTACATGGCAGTGGCCTCGGTCGCGCAATTCCGCCACCTGCTCGAACGTCTGAATCGCCGCCATGCCGGCTGAGCCACGCGCCATCGACGAGCGCCACGGCCTGGAACCGCAGCAGCTGGATCCGACGCTGCTGCGTTCGACCACGCCGCTGGTATTGCGCGGGCTGGTGCGCGACTGGCCGCTGGCGCGCGCCGGTGCGCAGTCCGCGCAGGCCGCCGCCGCGTACTTGCGTGGATTCGACCGTGGCGAGGCGGTGGTGGCGCAGGTCGGGCCGCCGGAGATCGACGGGCGGTTCTTCTACAACGCGGACATGAGCGGCTTCAACTTCCGCCCCGAGCGCGTGCCGCTGGCGGTGGTGCTGGACACCTTGTTGCGCGACCTGCACAACGCCCATCCACCGGCGATCTATGTCGGCTCCACCACGCTGGATACCTACCTGCCCGGCCTGCGCGCGGCCAACCCGATCGCGCTGCCGCAGGCCGAGCCACTGGCCAGCATCTGGATCGGCAACCGCACCCGCATCGCCGCGCATCAGGACCTGCCGGACAACCTGGCCTGCGTGGTCGCCGGCCGGCGCCGTTTTACGCTGTTTCCGCCCGAGCAATTGAGCAATCTGTACATCGGCCCGCTGGACCTGACCCCGGCCGGGCAACCGGTCAGCCTGGTGGATATCGCCGCGCCGGATCTGCAACGCTTTCCGCGCTATGCACAAGCGCTGGAGCATGCATTGGTGGCCGAGCTGGAACCGGGCGATGCACTGTTCATTCCCAGCATGTGGTGGCACCACGTCCAGGCGCTGGAAAGCTTCAACGTGCTGGTGAATTTCTGGTGGCGGCAAAGCCCTGCCTACATGGATTCGCCGATGAACGCGCTGATGCTGGCGCTGCTCACCGTGCGCGACCTGCCGCCCGAGCAGCGCGCCACCTGGCAGGAGGTGTTCCGGCATTACGTGTTCGAAGCCGATGCGGGCACTGCAGCACATGTCCCCGACGCAGCGCGCGGTGTGCTGGCCCCGATGGACGATAACCGCGCCCGCAGCCTGCGTGCACGCTTGCTGCAACGCTTGAACCGCTGAGGACATCGCAATGCCCGACACCACGCCTTCCAATCCGCAACAACGCCCGGTGCGGCGCGTGGTCATCGCCGGTGGCGGCACCGCCGGCTGGATGGCGGCGGCGGCCTTGTCCAAACTGTTGGGCCGGCAATTGCAGATCACCCTGGTGGAGTCGGACGAGATCGGGACGGTGGGTGTGGGTGAAGCCACCATCCCAAGCCTGGTCACCTTCCACCGGCTGCTGGAAATCGACGAGGCAGCCTTCATGGCGGCCACCCAGGCCACCTTCAAGCTCGGCATCGGCTTCGAGCACTGGCGCGATGTGGACAAGCACTACATCCACTCCTTCGGCCACACCGGCACCGATCACTGGAGCGCAGGGTTTCATCATTTCTGGTTGAAGGGCCGCCAGCGCGGTGTGGCGCGCGACTTCGGCGATTACTGCCTGGAATTACGCGCCGCCCAGGAGGGCCGCTTCGCGCACCTGCCCAACGGCGGCATGAATTACGCCTACCACCTGGATGCGGGTCTGTATGCGCGCTTCCTGCGCCGCTTCAGCGAAGGCTTTGGCGTGCAGCGTCTCGAAGGACGCATTGGCGAGGTGCAGACCGACCCGGACAGCGGCTATCTCACCGCGCTGACGCTGCAGGACGGTACCCGCGTGGAAGGCGATCTGTTCATCGATTGCACCGGTTTTGCAGGGTTGCTGATCGGCAAGACGCTGGGCGTGGGCAGCGAGGATTGGTCGCACTGGTTGTTTGCCGACAGCGCACTCGCCGTTCAAACCGAATCGGTGGGCCCGCCGGTGACCTACACCCGCGCGCGCGCCGACCAGTCTGGCTGGATGTGGCGCATTCCGCTGCAGCACCGCGTGGGCAACGGCATCGTATATTCCAGCCGCTACACCGATCAGGACAGTGCCAGGGCGGTGCTGGAGCGCAACCTGCAGGGGCGCGCGCTGACCGAACCGCGTGCGCTGCGCTTCACGCCCAATCAGCGCCACCGCGTGTGGGAAAAGAACTGCGTGGCGTTGGGGCTGGCCAGCGGGTTCCTGGAGCCGATCGAGTCCACCAATATCCATTTGATCCAGCGCGGCATCGTGCGCTTGCTGCAGACCTTCCCGCAGGTGATCAACGCGGTCGACATCGCCGAATACAACCGCCAGGCCGCCGACGAGATCGCGCATATTCGCGATTTCGTGATCCTGCATTACCACGCCACCGACCGCCGCGACACGCCGTTCTGGCGCGATTGCGCGGCGATGGACATCCCCGATTCGCTGCGCCACCGCATGGAGTTGTTCCGCCAGAGCGGGCGCGTGTTCCACCAGGGCAACGAGTTGTTTGCGGAGAACTCCTGGGTGCAGGTGATGCTGGGCCAGGGCATCACCCCACAGCAGCATCATCCGGTCGCCGACCTGATGGGCGATGCGGAGCTGGCCCATTTTCTGGACAGCATCCGCCAGCGCGTGGAGGCAACCGTGGCCACGTTGCCGCCGCATGCAAACTTCCTGCGTCACCACTGCCCCGCCCCGCCGCCGCCCGCCCCGGCCTCGCGCGTGCCGTTTGATGCGGCGCTGGCGACCCCGGCGGGATGAATTTCGCATCCGGCTGCCGCAACCCTTGGCTTACACCGCCCCAGCAATGCTAGATTGCGGCATTGCCGTCCATTGCGGGAACAATGGCCGGCGCTCGCCGCAGCAACGTTATCTTTCGCACTCGGGGTAAGGGGGACGCATGTTGGATCTGACACAGGGCCGTATGGCACGCCGGATCGCGCCGGTCATTTTGCTGGTTGGCCTGGCCGCCTGCTCCAAGCAGGAAGACAAGGCCGCCACCACCGCGCCTGCCACCGGCGCCACGCCGGCAGCGCCGGCATCTGCACCGACGCCCGCCACCGCGGTGTCGCCGCAGGTGCAGTCGATGGCCGCCGACCAATTGCGCGCATCGGCCACCAAGGCATTGCAGGACAATCGCATGTACGCCCCGGCCGGCGACAACGCGGTGGAGTACTACCTGGCCCTGCGCGAAAAGCAGCCGCAGGACGCCACCGTCAACAGCGCGCTGACCGATCTGCTGCCGTACACGCTGATCGCCGCCGAACAAGGCATCAGCCGCGAAGAATTCCCCGAGGCGCAGCGCCTGATCGCACTGATCGAAAAGGTCGACCCCAAGGCACCGGCGCTGCCGCGCCTGAAGTCGGGCCTGGAAACCGGCATGAAGACCGCCGCCAGCCGCTCCGAGCAGGATGCCGAGCAGGCCAAGAAATTGGTCGAGGACAAGGCCAAGCAGGCCGCCGAGCAGAAGCGCCTGGCCGAACAGCAGACCCGCGAAGCCGCCGCTGCCCAGCAGATTGCCGCCCAGCAGGAAGCCGCCCGCCAGCAGACCGCCGAGGCCGAGCGCCAGGCCGCTGCCCGCCGTCAGGCAGAGGCCCCTGCGCCCACCCCGGCCGCGCCACGCCCGACCCCGGCCGCCGCCGCGGCCCCTGCTGCGCAATCGCTGCGCCCGATCAGCACCCCGGCACCGCGCTACCCACCCGAAGCGCTGCGCGCCGGCACCTCCGGCGAAGTGCTGGTAGAGCTCACGGTCGGCACCGACGGCTCGATCACCGCGTCCCGCGTGCTGCGCGCCAACCCGCCGCGCGTGTTCGACCGCGAAGCGCTCAATGCGGTCAAGCGCTGGCGCTTCGAGCCGGTGGCCGCACCGGTCACCACCCGCCGCACGCTGTCGTTCAATCCGGGCGGTTGATGCCTGGATTAGTGATGACATAGGAAACGCAAAAGCCCGCAGCGATGCGGGCTTTTGCGTTGTGGCGGCTGGTGCACCGACATGCTTAGATGGTTGTGCACCTAAGAGCAGTGGCTGCATGTGCTGCTGAACCTGCACGCGAGCCCGTACCCTCATCCGGCGCTGCGCGCCACCTTCTCCCGATGGGGGAAGGATAAAGCCCCTCTCCCTCTCCCGATGAGAGAAGGATAACGCCCCTCTTCCTGCGGGGCGAGAAGGCACAGCTTGCGCGCCGCTGGCGCGCTTGCCTTGAAGCGCCCGCGCCGCAAGCGTGGGCAAGGGCGCTGAGCGGGGGGTTGGGATGCGGGTACGGTGTCGCAAAGCGTTGCAGCAAACAGCCAGTTGCTCAAAAAAACTCACCCGGAAATCGCCAAACGCTCCTGGTGATACCGCCGCACGGCCGCATACCACAACAGGCCTGCCACGCCGAAGCCGGCCAGCAGATACACCGCCCAGGTCTGCGCGTTGATGGGTTCGTGGCGGATCACCTTGAGCAGCATCTGGTTCTGCGCCAGGAACGGCACCGCGAAGTGCCATAGCTGGGTCTTGAGCGGATACGCCATCAACGCGTAGCCGGGCAGCATCGGCAGCAGCAGTAACCAGGTCATGTGTGCCTGCGCTTCCTTCATGCTTTTGGCAGCCGCAGCCAGGTAGGTCAGCAACGAGGTACCGACAAACAGCATCGGCACCAGGATGAAGAGCATCTGCAACATCGGCACGAAGCCCACATTGAGCTGGCGCCCCAGGTTGGACGAGGACAACTGCGCACTCAATTTGAAGGCCAGCAAGGTGAGCACTAACGACACCATGCCGATCACGCAGGCGGCGGCGATCTTGCCGCTGACAATCGCACTGCGCGGTGCCGGCGTTGCCAGCAACGGTTCAAGCGATTGGCGCTCACGTTCGCCGGCGGTGGCATCCAGGATCAACGACGCGCCGCCCAGGAACGAGGTGATCACCAGCAGCACCGGCAACAGCACCGCCATCATCTGGCCGCGCTTGGCCTCGGCGGTGGCCAGGTCCTGCGCAGCGATTTCCAAGGGCCGGCCCACCTGCGCATCGATGCCGCGCGCCAACAAGCGCAATGCACCGACCTGCTGGCTGTAGCCACTCAATGCGGCCTGCAGGCGCAGGCTGGGCACGTCGGCCTCGCGGCGGGTGCTGTCCTTGATGATTTCCACCAGCGCCGGACGGCCTTCGCGCCAATCCTGCGCATAGCTGTCGCTAATGCGCAGCGCCACGTCCACATCCTGGTTGCGGATTGCGGCGGTCAGATCGGCCGGCGCATCCACGGCGTTGAGCCCCTGTGCGGCCAGAAACCGCACCAGATTGGGAGCGTGCTCGCGACCGAGCGTGGGAATGTCCAGCGGCTTGTCGATCTGGGTACGCACGCGGCTTTCGCTCAACGCGCCCATGCCCAGGATCAGGATCGGATACAGCAACGGCGAGAGCAGCAACGCCAATGCCAGGGTGCGGCGATCACGGCCGATGTCGCGCAGTTCCTTGCGCAGCACCGTCCACAACGTGGCCATCAGGGAACGCGTGCTCATGCGTGCAGTCCTTCTTCCGAGCCGATCGCCTTGACGAAGGCGTCTTCCAGGTTGTCTTCGCCAGTGGCCGCGCGCAGTTCGTCGGCACTGCCGGACGCCACCACCGTGCCCTTGGCGACGATGACGATGCGGTCGCACAGCGCAGCGACCTCCTGCATGATGTGGCTGGAAAAAATCACGCAGCGCCCTTCCGCGCGCAGCTGCTGCAGGAAGCCCCGCATCGCGCGCGTGGTCATCACGTCCAGGCCATTGGTGGGCTCGTCCAGGATCACGTTGCGCGGGTCGTGCACCAACGCGCGCGCAATGGCGGTCTTGGTGCGCTGCCCCTGACTGAACCCTTCGGTCTGGCGGTCGAGAATGTCGTCCATGTCCAATGCGCTGGCCAACACACGCGTGCGCTCGGCGATCTGGCGACGCGACATGCCATGCAACTCGCCGAAGTAGGCGATGTTCTCGCGTGCGGTCAGGCGCTTGTAGACGCCACGCGCATCCGGCAGGACGCCCAGTGCGCGGCGCACCGTGACCGGGTCGCGGGCAGCATCCACGCCATCGACCGTGACACGCCCCTGGTCAGGCGACATCAGCGTGTAGAGCATGCGCAAGGTGGTGGTCTTGCCGGCACCGTTGGGCCCGAGCAGGCCGGTGATCTGGCCGTCGGCGGCACTGAAACTGACCCCATCGACCGCCTTCACCAGCCCGGTCTTGGTCTTGAACGACTTGTGCAGGTTCTCGACGACGATCATGCGTGCGCCTCCGTGGCGTGGTCGATGCGGCTCATGGTTCCCATCCGTTGAACGAGGTGAACGCGGGAACGGCGGAAAGGTCGGCCACGCAGCGCGTGTCCAACGCGCGCGCATCGGTGCTTTCCAGGAATTGGGCCATCAGCTTGGGCATGCAGCCCAGTGCCATGACGCTGTGGCCCTGGCGGGGCGCCACCAGATGCCGCCCGTTCGGCAAGCCCTTGAGCACCACCTCGGCATAGCGTGGCGGCGTCACCGGATCCAGTTGACCGGACAGCAACAGCGCCGGCACCTGCGAGCGCAGCGGCGCGGTGAAGTCGGCGGCGCGCTTGCCGGTGGGCCATACCGGGCAGGCGGCAAACACGCTGCGCGGCACTTCATCGCCCAGCAACAGCGCCTGCTGCGCCGCGCTTGGACGGTAGCGATCCGCGTCCTCGGCGCACACCACCGACCATTGCATCGGCTGGTTGATCTGCATGTCCATGTGCGACAGCGCCATCAACGGCGCGTAGCGCCCGGCAGCCGCTTCATCCAGCACCAGCGGCAGCAACGCCGCGCTTTGTGGCGCATAGGAGAACATGAACGCCAGGCCGATCACCGCGTCGGCCGTCACCCGATCGCGCTTGACCGCATTGGTCCGCAGATCGCGGTAGTCCACCTCCGGCGACTCCTTGCGCAGCCGCTCCATGATGCTCCGCAGCTGCGCGCGCACCTCGGTGGGAAAGCGCGCGTGGCATGCCGGATTGGAGCGGCACTGCGCAGCCTGCAGCGTGAGCGCATCTTCGAAGGTCCGTGCGAACTCGCCGCTGATGACCAGGTCGCTGGGGGCAACGCCATCGAGCACGATCGCCCGTGTGTGCGAGGGATAGCGCCTGGCGTAGTGCTGCGCAACGCGCGTCCCGTAAGAAACGCCGACCAGATCGATCTGTGGCACACCCAGGGCTGCCCTGACCGCATCCAGATCGCCAATCGCTTCGGCAGTGGTGTAGTAGCGTGGATCTGCATACGCGCTCAGCGCCAGCGCGCACTGGCGCACGTAGGCCAGCATCGCTTCCGGATTGGAGGAGATCTCCGCCTGCAGCGGCGTGCCATCGGTATGGTCGCAGCGCAACGGATGCGAGCCGCCGGTACCGCGTTGATCGACCAGAATGATGTCGCGCGTCTTGCGCACTTCACGCAATGCAGCCGCAGCGATGGCCGATACCTCGGTTGCCGATTGCCCTGGCCCGCCGGCGATGAAGAACACCGGGTCCTGCGTCGTGCCGCCACCGGCATCGCTTTCCAGCCAGGCGATCTTCAGCGCAATCTGCCGCCCCTTCGGTGCAGCCGGATTTTCCGCGACCTGCAGTTGTGCGCATTGCGCCTCGATGTTTCCTGCGGCGCTGCCGGAGCTGAGCGTGCACGGCATAAATTGCAGGCCACCGTAATGGTGGCCGGCTGCGCTGCCGGGCGACGGCGTTGCCGCTGGCGGTGTTGCGGCAGCAACCGACGCGGCTGCATCGGCTTTCTCCGCGGCAGGCGCCTGCGTGCGCTCGCATCCGGCGGCCAGCAGCGCGCCTAGCAAGGCCGCTACCATCGTTACGTGCTTGAGCATTGATTTTCTCCTGATTCCATTCCCTGACAGGCTGCCGGTCGGTGACGATCGCCGCACCTATTCATTGCCTTCATACAAAAACACCTGCTCGATCGGCTCGCCAAACAAACGTGCGATACGGAACGCCAATGGCAGGCTGGGATCGTATTTGCCGGTTTCCAGTGCATTGATGGTCTGCCGCGAGACGCCCAGCTGTTCGGCCAGTTCGCCTTGCGACCAGCCATTGGACTCGCGCAATTCACGCACGCGGCTATTCATGCAAATCGACGCGCATGGATGCCTTTGGTGATGCCGTAGATGGCGCACAACAACGGAAACACACATAGCATTGCCGCACTTGCCGGGAGATCGATCAGCCGGGCGGCCTGCAAGAATCCTGCGGCCATATACCCGCCGCTGACCAGGCCTGCAGCAATAGCGATGGCTTCCAGCTCGATACGACGTTGCATCTCGTCCGAATCGCGCACATAACGCGCCACCGCGCGGATGACCAACACGACCAGCAATGCGGGTAACAGGGCAATCAGCACCCGCGTCCAGTCCGCAGCCACGTGCGCAAGCAGGTAGCGCCAAACCAGCATCACCCCCACATACAACGCCATCGGCACACCGAATTCGCGGTGATAGCGCCGCGCCAGTGCCGGGCGGGCGCTGTCGCGCATGACGCTGCGCGAGATCCACATCAGCAGCGACAGCGCCAAATAGATCAGGCCGATGCCGATGCTGAGCCCGGCCATGTAATCGGTCAGTGGCAACCAATGCACCAGCCCGAGCAGCCCACTGCCGATCAACACCACGCCAAGGCCGGCCAGGAGCAGCGCATTGCGTTTGCAGCGGGTCATGCGCAGGCCCGAGGCGCAACAAGCGCCCGCGACAGCCGAGCGGTTCGTGCGTGCATGGCAGCCGTTCGCACGCAATGCGGCAACGAGCCTGTCGTCCGGTAATCCAGGTGTCGCCGGTGCTCCATCCCATCCGCCTGTCAAGTACGCTTGACAGGCACGATGCGCCGGTCGCAATCGCATGTCAAGCACCCTTTACACATCGAAGCAACCCCATCCTTGTGCGCGGAGACTGCCTCGTCTGCTGCGGTGTGCAGCTGCGGTGCTACACCACGCGTGCGTTACGCTGCACGCTCCAACTTCAACGGGAGCGACAATGCGTTTGGATGTTTTGTTGGCGGCCGCCCTGTGCTGCGTAGCGACCTCTGCACTGGCGCAGCACGCAGCGCCGCGTACGATCCAGCTGGATCTGACGACAGCCGGCGCGCCCGTCGATCGTTTCTACAATCTGTCGGTCGGCTCGGATTTCCCCGGTACGCTGATTCGCCCCGATACCCAGGCGCACCTGGTGCCTGCCGTGCAGGAGTTGGGCTTTCGCTACATCCGCTTCCATGACGTCTTCCACGATGCGCTTGGCACCGTGAAGGAAGTGGACGGCAAACTGGTGTACGACTGGACCAAGCTGGACCAGTTGTACGACGCGCTGCTGGCCAAGCGCATCCGGCCGTTTGTCGAGCTGGGCTTCACCCCAAGCGCGATGAAAACCTCCGAGCAGACGTTGTTCTACTGGAAGGGCAACACCTCACATCCGGATCCGGCCAAGTGGGCCCAGTTGATCGACGCGTATGTGCGGCACATCCGCGACCGTTACGGTGCCGATGAAGTGCGGCAGTGGTATTTCGAGGTATGGAACGAGCCCAATTTGAAGGACTTCTGGGAGAACGCCGACCAGCAGGCCTATTTCGATCTGTATGCCAACACCGCGCGCACCATCAAGGCCATCGACCCGCAGCTGCGTGTCGGTGGCCCATCCACCGCCGGGGCGGACTGGGTGCCGGAGTTGCTGGCCTTCGTCGCGAAGAACAAACTGCCGATCGATTTCGTCACCACCCATACCTATGGCGTGGACGGCGGTTTTCTCGATGAGGACGGCAAGCAGGACGTCAAACTGTCTGCATCGCCGGATGCCATCGTGGGCGATGTGCGTCGCGTGCATGCGCAGATCCAGGCATCGCCATTTCCGCAGTTGCCCCTGTACTTCACCGAGTGGAGCGCCAGTTACACACCACGCGATTACGTCCACGACAGCTACATCAGCGCGCCGTACATCCTGACCAAACTCAAGCAGGTGCAGGGCCTGGTGCAGGGCATGAGTTACTGGACCTATACCGATCTGTTCGAAGAACCCGGCCCGCCGCCGACGCCGTTCCATGGCGGTTTCGGGCTGATGAATCGCGAAGGCATTCGCAAGCCGGCGTGGTTTGCCTACAAGTATTTGAATGCGCTGCAGGGCCGCGAGATTCCGCTAGCCGATGCGCATGCGCTGGCCGCGGTGGACGGCAAGCGCATCGCCGCGCTGGTGTGGGATTGGCAACAGCCGGTGCAGGCGGTGAGCAACACGCCGTTCTATACCAAGCTGGTCGCCGCTACCGATAGCGCACCGCTGCATCTGCGCATGACCCGGGTACCTGCCGGCAACTACACCTTGCAGGTGCGTAAGACCGGCTACCGCCGCAACGACCCGCTGTCGCTGTACATCGACATGGGCCTGCCCAAGACGTTGGATAGCAAGCAGTTGAGCCAACTGCAGCAGGCCACGCGCGACACGCCCGAGCAGGACAAACGCATTCGTGTCGGTGCCGATGGCCTGGTGGAGGTCAGCGTGCCGATGCGCAGCAACGATGTGGTGCTGGTGACACTGGTGCCGGCGGCACGCTGAGCGCCTGGCACAGATCGCGCGTTGCAGTCGGTGCGCGCTTTTGGGGTCATCGGCGCGCCAGGCTCATGCAGGCCATTCCAGCGCGCGATACGCCTGGCCCCCTCGCGTGCACGCTTCACGGGTGTTGGGTGCGTGCGATGCGGCTCCTCACGTGCATGGCCGCATCCCGTTGCATAGGTGACACGCCCTGCGAATGCCGCACGGGCGCAGACCATGCGCCCCCGCGTAAGCGCGATCATTGCGGGGGTCGCGCTTACTTCAGATAGGTCTTGAGGATGGCGGTGATGTCATCCACCGCCAGCTCTCGGTCGCCCAGCGTCTCCGGCGCGGCAACGTGATGCTTCAGATGCTCGCTGAGCAATTCGACCATCAGGCCCTGCGCCGCCCCACGGAAGGCGGCCACCTGAGTCAGCAACGCCGTGCACTCCACGTCCTGGGCTAGGGCTTTTTCCAACCCTTCGACCTGCCCGCGAATCCTACGTACGCGTGCGAGCAGCTTGGATTTTTCCTGATTGAGATGCGCCATTGATATATACCCCCCGGGGGTATTTAGGATACCCTGTGGGGGTACCTTAGCCAGAGCCGCCGCCAATGTCGATCACGCACCCCGCGCCCAACTGCGCGCAGTCGCACACGTTTGCCAGCGCCAACCCGCTCGCCGAGCGCAGCACCCGCAAGGCGGTGATCCTGACCGTGATCATGATGGTGGTGGAGATCGTGGGCGGCTGGACGCTCAACTCCATGGCCCTGCTCGCCGACGGCTGGCATATGAGCTCGCACGCGCTGGCACTGGGGCTGGCGTTGTTCGCCTACCGCTTTGCGCGGCAGCATGCCGGCGACGTGCGTTTCAGTTTTGGCACATGGAAGGTCGAGGTGCTGGGCGGTTACACCAGCGCGATCCTGTTGCTGGGCGTGGCCGGGCTGATGGCGTTCCAGTCGGTGGAACGGCTGTTTACACCCAAGCCCATCCAGTACCAGGAGGCCACCGTCATTGCGGTGATCGGCCTGCTGGTGAACCTGATCTGCGCATGGTGGCTGCGCGATTCCCACGGGCATGCGCATGGCCACGCGCATGGTCATCAGCACGGCCACGCTCACGCCCATGACAATCATGGCCACGCGCACGCGGGTCTTGGTCATGGTCACGATGCGCACAGCGATCTCAATCTGCGTGCCGCATATCTGCATGTGGTGGCCGATGCCGCGACCTCGGTGCTGGCCATCGTGGCACTGGTGGCCGGCATGCACTGGGGCGTGACCTGGCTGGATCCGATCATGGGCATCGTCGGCGCGGCGCTGGTGACCGTCTGGGCCTGGGGGCTGCTGCGCAGCACCGGTCGCGTCCTGCTGGATGCGGAGATGGACGCACCGTTGGTGGCAGAAGTGAAGCAGGTCATCGCCGAGCTGCCGCATGCGATCGACATCGCCGACCTGCATGTCTGGCGCGTCGGCAGCGAGCGTTATGCCTGCATCGTCAGCCTGGTCACTGCGGCCGACATTGATGCGGATACGGTGCGCAATGCCTTGCAGATCCACCAAGAGCTGGTGCACATCACCGTCGAGCTGCAGCGCCCGGCACTACATGCAGCGTGGGTGTAGCGTTGCGTAGGCGCAACCGCGTGCTTGTTGCATACGACACAGCGTGCATGCAGTTGCCGGTGCTATCGCTGCACCGCCCGAGCTGGACGCTCAGGTCTTCGACGGGGTCGGGCTGACGTACTTCTCGCGGCGGATCTGCGCATTCGTCAAACCGGCGGCCTTTAACGCCTCGACGCAGGTGTCCACCATGTCCGGGTTGCCGCACAGGTAGGCGATATCGGTCTGCACATCGGGCGCGAATTCGGGCAGATGCTGCTGCACATACCCGTGCCGGACATCGGCATGCGGCGCGGCAGGCAGCTCGCGCGACAGGCACGGCACGTAGCGGAACTGCGGGTGCGCATCGGCAAACGCGCGGAAATCGTCGCCGTACAGCAGCTCGGCCGGGGTGCGCGCGCCCTGCAGCAGCACCACCTGCACGCCACGGGAGGCGATCGCCTCGGCCAGCAACGGTAGCATCGACCGGTACGGGGTGACGCCCGTACCGGTGGCGATCAGCACGTAACGCTGGTTGACATCGCCCGGCGGCAGGCAGAAACGCCCGTAGGGGCCGCTGGCCTGCAGCTGGTCGCCGATCTGCAGGCCTTCGAACAGCGCCGTGGCCGAGCCCCCGGGCACAAAGCTCACCGCAATATCGACTGCCTCGCCTGGCCCAAACGCGTGGTCGTGGATGGTCGCCAGCGAATAGCTGCGCTTGGTCGGGGTGCCATCGGCGCCGTTGAAGTGGATCTGGATGAACTGCCCGGGCTGGAAATCCAGCGGCTGCCCGTCATCACGCACGAACTGGCAATGGGCCACGGTGGGCGCAATCATGCGCCGGTCGACAAGCTTGAGGGGGAATTGAACGGGCACGAACGTATTTGGGACAGTCTGTGATCGGGGCAAACCCCCATGGGCTTCTATAATAACGGGCTGCAACTCGCTGCGCCGGCACCCTGGCGCGAAGGACCATCTTGAATTCACCATCTCCCAGTGCGCCCGCCCTGCGCGTGTGCGATCTGCGCAAGACCTACGACAACGGCACCCAGGCACTCAAGGGCGTGTCGCTGGACGTGGTTCCGGGCGACTTCTTCGCCCTGCTCGGCCCCAATGGCGCGGGCAAATCCACCCTGATCGGCATCATCAGCTCGCTGGTGAACCTGTCCGGCGGGCAGGTGGAAGTGTTCGGCACCGACCTGGTCGCGCATCGCAGCGAGGCAATGCGCCTGATCGGCCTGGTGCCGCAGGAAATCAACTTCAACCTGTTCGAAAAACCCTTCGACATCCTGGTCAACTACGCCGGTTTCTACGGCATGCCGCGGCGCGAGGCCGAACAGCTGGCCGAAGTGGAACTGCGCCGCGCGCACCTGTGGGAAAAGGCCCAGGTGATGAGCCGCACGCTGTCCGGCGGCATGAAGCGCCGGCTGATGATCGCCCGCGCCATGATGACCCAGCCGCGCCTGCTGATCCTGGACGAGCCCACCGCTGGCGTGGATATCGAGATCCGCCGCGACATGTGGCGCGTACTCAAGGACATCAACGCCGCCGGCACCACCATCATCCTGACCACGCACTACCTGGAAGAAGCCGAGCACCTGTGCCGCAACCTGGCCATCATCAACCACGGCCAGATCGTCACCCAGGGGCCGATGCGCGAGCTGCTGGCCAAGCTCGACGTGGAAGGCTTCCTGTTCGACATCGACGGTGAACTGCCTGCCCAGCTGCCGGAAATCGAAGGCACCACGCTGACCGCCATCGACGGCCATACGCTGGATCTGGACATGCCGCGTGCGATGGACCTCAACCGCGTGTTCGCCGCACTGGGCGATGCCGGCATCCGGGTGCGCTCGATGCGCACCAAGAGCAACCGGCTGGAAGAATTGTTCGTTCGTCTGACCGGGCCCGGCGAGACCCTCGCCGACCCGGCCCCTGCTGCAGCGGCGCCCGCGCGCCCGGCAGGTCACCCATGAGTTCCCCGGAGCCCTCGATGTCCGCTGTTCCTGCCACCTCCCGCCAACGCAACTGGATTGCGCTGGGCACCATCGTGCGCCGCGAAGTGCAGCGCATCCTGCGCATCTGGGGCCAGACCCTGGTGCCGCCGGCCATCACCATGACGCTGTACTTCCTGATCTTCGGCGGGCTGATCGGCTCGCGCGTGGGCGACATGGGCGGCTACAGCTACATGCAGTTCATCGTGCCCGGCCTGGTGATGATGAGCGTGATCCAGAACAGCTACGGCAACATCTCATCGAGCTTCTTCGGCGCAAAGTTCGGCCGCCACGTGGAAGAGTTGCTGGTCAGCCCGATGCCCAACTGGGTGATCCTGTGGGGCTATGTGTCCGGCGCGGTGCTGCGCGGGGTGATGGTCGGGGCGATCGTGCTGATCATCGCCATGTTCTTCACCCCGGTGCGCATCCCGCATCCATTCGTCACGCTGACCACGGTGCTGCTGGGCGCGATCATCTTTTCGCTGGCCGGCTTCGTCAACGCGGTGTACGCCAAGAAGTTCGATGACGTGGCGATCGTGCCGACCTTCATCCTGACCCCGCTGACCTACCTGGGCGGTGTGTTCTATTCGGTGAAGTTGCTGCCCGGCTGGGCCGAGGCAGCCACGCATGCCAACCCGATCTTCTACATGGTCAACGCCTTCCGCTACGGCCTGCTCGGCAGCTCCGACGTGCCGATCTGGGTGGCCTACGCGCTGATGCTGGGCTTTGTCGCGGTGCTCAGCGCGCTGGCGCTGTGGCTGCTGCGCCGTGGCGTGGGGTTACGGAGCTGATGGCCATGCGCATCCTGGTCCTTGGCGCCGGCGGCACCGGCGGCTACTTCGGCGGGCGGCTGGCGCAGGCCGGCGTAGACGTCACCTTCCTGGTGCGCGAAGCGCGTGCGGCGCAGTTGCAGGCCGATGGCTTGCGCATCCGCAGCCCGCTCGGCGATGCACAGGTCGCGGTGACGCACGTCACCGCGCAGGCGTTGCCGGCACTGGTGGCGCAGCAACCGTTCGATCTGGTGATGCTCAGCTGCAAGGCCTACGACCTGGACAGCGCGCTTGAAGCGATTGCACCGGCCAAGGGCGAGCACACCACAGTGCTGCCCATCCTCAACGGCCTGCGTCATTACGCGGTGCTGGACGAGCGCTTCGGCGCGGCGCGCGTGCTGGGCGGGCTGTGCTTCATCAGCGCAGCCAAGGGCGCCGATGGCGAGATCCTGCACATGGGCAAGCCAGCGTCGATCACCTTCGGCGAGCGCGATGGCAACGCGGATTCCGCACGTGTGCAGGCGTTTGCGGCGGCGTGCACGCAGGCCGGTATCGACCATGTGGCCAGCACGCAGATCGCGCAGGAGCAGTGGATCAAGTACAGCTTCCTCACTGCACTGGCGGCGGCCACCTGCCTGATGCGGGCACCGGTCGGCGCGATCGTGGCCACCGATGACGGGCGTGCGTTGATCAACGGCTTGTACAACGAATGCCTGTGGGCCGCCGATGCGACTGGGCAATCGATTCCGGAAGGCGCACGCGCCAAGGCGCTGCAGACGCTGTTGCAGGTGGATTCGCCGTTGAAGGCATCGATGCTGCGCGATCTGGAAGCCGGCCAGGACGTGGAAGCGGCACAGATCGTCGGCGACATGCTCAAGCGCGTGCGCGAAACCGGCCGCAATGCACCGCTGCTGATGGCCGCCAATGTGCATCTGCAGGCGTATCAGGTGTTGCGGCATAGCTGATGGGGATGGCGGGCGGCTGTGCGCATGCGACGCATGCCTCGCCCCCATCCGCCCTTCGGGCACCTTCCCCCGCAAGCGGGAGAAGGGAGTGGTCGCTACCGCTGCATGACTGGCCGAGTGGGCTGCGTACTCCTACGCCGCTTGGCCCAGGCAGATCCTTCTCCCGCGTGCGGGAAAAGGTGGCGCAACGCGCCGGATGAGGGCGCGTCTGCTTGGCGTAGCCTGCGCACCGCCGCAGCGACCTCCTGACCACTCCTCCGTTTGCTCCCCGCAGACTTCTTCTCCCGCACGCGGGAGAAGGTGGCGCGAAGCGCCGGATGAGGGCGCGCTTGCTTGGCATAGCCTGCGCCGCCACAGCGCCCCCGGCCACTCCGCCGCTTGCTCCCCGCAAGCCTCGTCTCCCGCACGCGGGAGAAGGTGGCGCGAAGCGCTGGATGAGCGCGCGTCGGCTTGGCGTAGCCTTCGCACCGCCACGACGCCACGCACACGATGCTCTGCATCCCTCCATCGCCGTCATCATCATGAAGCTGCTCAGCCACTTGTTCCGTGCCGGTCACTTCGTGATCCTGGCGTTCTTCGTGCTGTGCGCGGCGGGGCTGGTGGGGATGGCCGGGCTGGAGTTGTGGCACGGCTTCACTCCCGGCGGGGACATGGTGGTGCGCGACCGCTTCAATGTGGTGCTGGAGGCGATCGGCCTGCTCACCGTGGCGCTGGTGACGCTGGAACTGGGCCAGACCATCTTCGAAGAAGAGATCCTGCGCGACGTCAAGGTCAGCGGCCCCACCCGCGTGCGCCGCTACCTGTCGCGCTTCTTCGTGGTGATCGTGATTGCGTTGGCGATCGAGACGCTGGTGTCGATCTTCGAGCTGATGCACGACGACCCGGCTAAGCTGCCGTATGCCGCGGCAGTTGGCTTGTGCGCAGCGTTGTTGCTGATCGCCTGGGGCGTGTTCGTCAAACTCAATCGCAGCGCCGAAGAGCTGGAACCCGAGGCGATGGAAGAAACCAAGCGCGAAGACCGCGAGGTCGAGGAATAATCGCGCCTGACAGGCAGTCGTTGGCGATCGTCCGATCTGCGCGCGAACCTGACGACGCAATGCAGTGCACGCGCGCACTTTTCGATTTCGAGTGCTGTCCGAGTTTATTTCGCGGCAGCACAGTCGTTCTTCTCAGCCGCTCTCAACCTAGTCAGCAGTCGTTGGCAGCGGCGGAACCGAGGTCGGCTTGCCGTCGGCGTCGAGCGCGATCATCACGAAGTGCCCGCGCGTGCACAGCTCGCGTGCGCCGCTGAGCAGGTCTTCGGCGATCAGTTCCACTTCCACCTTGATCGAGCTGCGCCCCACCGAGACCACGCGCGCGATGGTTTCCACCATCTGGCCCTGGCGGATCGGCAGCTTGAAATCCACCTGGTCCGAGCGCGCGGTGACGACCGCACGCCGCGCATAACGCGATGCGGCCAGAAACGCAGCCTTGTCCATCCACGCCAGCGCCTGGCCACCGAACAGCGTGCCCATGTGATTGGTGTGGTTGGGGAACACGATCTCGGCCATACGGGCTTCGATGGGTGGAGAGGTCTGCTGGCTGTCTGACATGCGGATATCCAAAGAGGGAGATGTGCGGCCGCTGCGTGCCGAAGCAATTGCAGCAGTCGGGCACGCACCGGAGATGCCTTCAAGCCGCAGCGGCGTCCGTCCGAACGTAGCGCTGCGGCTGTATCGCTGTCCGTCGTGCCGATGCCGGCGCAAATGTGCGTTTGAGTAATGCTGCCGGCTCCACGACATCGACCGACGACCGGCATCCTGTGTGGCTGACGCCCACGCACTACAGTGCGCGGGCGGTTTTTCCGAGAAGCCATCGGGGCCTGCGCCGCTCCTACGAGAGCGCTGACATTACGTCGTCGCTCGCTTGGCGATACGGCGGCGTGTACCGAGATCTTCGATGACGCGCATCGAAGATGATTTATATCGACAACTCAGAGGCTGCTCTTGACCGCCGCTTCGACCTGCGCCGGCGACTGGAAGCCCGGCAGACGCGTCACTTCGGCGCCGTCCTTGAACAACGCCAGGGTCGGCGTCTGCCGCAGGCCCAGCTCGCGGAAGAAGTCTTCGCCCACAACCTCCAACTTCACCTTAAGAAGTGCAACGCCTGCGGCGTCCTCGCTCGCGGCGAACTTGTTTAGCGACATGTCGAGCATCTTGCAGCCCGGGCAATTGTCCTTGTAGTAGTCGACCAGCAAGCGCGGATGCGCGGCCAGGGCAGCGGCGTAGTCGTCAGGGGTGGTGGCGTGGAGCGTCTGCATGGGAGGTGTTCTCGAACGGTGTATCGGTGAGGGCAAGAATGTGGTCGGTCCAGCGCTGGATCTTGGTGGCGTCGCGTTCGCCGTGGGGCATCTGTTCGATCTCCAGCCGCGGGTAGCGCGTGCCGAAGAACGCAGCGATGCGGCGGGCCGCACCGCAGTAGTTCTCTTCGCCCCACTGGGTCTCGCCGGTACCGAACACCGCCAGGCGCTCCGGCTTGCCGACCGCGGCAACGAGTTGTTCGATGAAGCGCTTCATCTCCGGCGGCGTACGCCCGGCGTTGATGCTCCAGCTGCCGAGGATGTAGAGATCGTGTTCGGCACCATCCGGGCAGGCCTGCGCCAGCGTCTGGATGTCGGCATCGATCCAGGTTACCGCGTGGCCTTGTTCCTCGCAGCGCGTTTGGATTGCACGCGCGACATCGCGGGTGTTGCCGCTTAACGAGGTGTGGGCGAGGAGAATGCGCATTTCGGAGAAGCAATTACGAGATAACGAGTTTCAATTCTTCAAGACGAATGGCCATTGCTTCGATGCTGACCCCAAAAGACTCGGACAACGATACGAAGTGGGATCCGTTGTAATAAGTCGAACTCGCAAGCCTCCTAGAGACGTGACGGAGAGTCGGAAGAGCTTCGATCACTTCGAAAATAGGCTTACTCAACAAAGCAAATGCGGTCTGCTCATCCAGGGCGAAAACACCCAGAAAGCGCGATTTAAATTCTTCAGTGAGAAGTTTTTCTGGCAGCAAAAAGTAGGTCGCGAACTTATCCGCTTCGAGCTCGGTCCGACTGCGCGCCTGCCGAGCTCCGTCTAACGGCTGATCCCGATGTAACCCATTTTGATCGGGATGAAGAATCGCGTGGCCGATCTCATGAGCCGCAGTGAAACGCATGACTCTCGGGTCAGCATCCGTTGCGATTTTGATGGATCGGGCCGATTGATCAATTACGCCCGCGACCGAAACTCTGCGGCGGCCGCTGGCCATACAGCCAAGACTAGAATGAAGGGTGAGCTCGAAGTCCAGCAGCTCCGCGGCAAGCTGCGGGTCTAATACGTCAATCGGGTGCACATTTTGACTCAACCCGAGTTCCGTCCGCTTCTTCCAAATCGCGCGTTGCAACTCCTTAGCCTGTGCCTCTATCGACTCAAAGCTATGGCTTTTCTTCGTAGAGAACGTCTTTCCGTCCAATCTCGCAAAACGATATCGATTCAGATCATTACCCGCTTGCCAGCACTCTTCAATTTCTTCCATGTGCGCGTACGGGTTCTGCAGCCGCATGCGACTAGACGAGATGCGTGGATCCAATCGCTTGCTCATGGTGCCCCCGTACTAAGTGGAATTACTGAGAGGTGCTGAAGTTCCGCGTCAGAGATCGTCGAAGCCGTTATCTGAGTTGGTCTTCTTGTACGACGCATTCCGCATCTCGAAGAAGTCGGTCTTGGTCTCGGTGAAGTTGTCGGCGTAGGCCTTGATCCAGGGCATCACGTTGTCGTTGGCGCCTTCGTACAGCTTTTCGATGCCTAGCATGCCGGCCATCTTGTTGGCGCGGTACTTCACGTAGCGGATCATCTCGTCGACGTCGATGCCGTCGATGCCGTCCAGCACTTCGGCCGTCCACACCGTTTCCAGGTCGATCGCGTGCTCGAACGCCTTGTGCACGTAATCGGTGAGTTGGTCGCCCTGCAGCGCCTGGTTCTCGCCGATGATGGCGCGAATCAGCTCACTGATGAACTTCGAGTGCGCCAGCTCATCGCGGTTGATGAAACTGATGATCTTGCCGGTGCCGGTCATGCGGTTCTGGCGCACCAGATTGTAGAAATACGCAAAGCCGGAGTAGAAGTTGATGCCTTCCAGGATCGAGGACTGGATCAGCGCGCGGATCAGCGTTTCGGCCGTCTTGTCGCGCATGAAGTCTTCGTAGGCGCCCATGATCGGCGCATTGCGCTTGATGATGGTCGGGTGCGTGCGCGCGATTTCGAACACGCGGTTCTGGTCGGCCAGGCCGGTGATCGAAGCCAGCACGTAGCTGTAGCTCTCGTTATGGATCACTTCCTGCTGGCCGATGATCGCAGCATTGGCATGCGCGGCCGGGTCGGTGATGTATTCGGCGACGTTATAGATGAAGCGTGTCTGCGGCGAATCCAGCGTGGCCAGCAAGCCGATGATCGAATCGTAGGCGTTCTTTTCGCGCGACGACAGCTCGTTGTACTGGCGCGCGTCGCCCTTCATGTCCACTTCGTCAGGGATCCAGAAGTTGGTCGACAGTTCCTTGTACGCCCGATAGAAGGACGGGTACGGGATGTCGTTCCAGTTGAGGATGCCCGAGGTCTGACCGTTGATGATGCTGGTCGAACGGTTCGGGTGACGCGGCTCAAGAATTTTGATGCGTTCAAGCGGTGTTGCGGACAGGGCCATGGTTCTTTCTCGAATTTCACTGCGCCAATCACGGCGCTATACGTGCTGGAGCAAAGCCCCCTGAGTCAGGGGGCGCGCCGAAGGCGCGGGGTGTGGGAGCTGGTGAAGCAGGGTCCACGGTTCGCAACGCGAACCGTGGAATGCGCTTTAGCTCGAACACCACTCACATTCGCTGATGTCGATATCGTTGGAACGCACGTAGTACGTGGTCTTCAAGCCTTCGCGCCAGGCCGTCATGTGCAGGTCCAGCAACGTGCTCGCACGAATGGTGCTGGGCACGTAGAAGTTGAAGCTGATCGACTGGTCCACGTGACGCTGGCGACGCGCGTTCTGGCGCACGCTGGCGAACTGGTCGACCTTGTAGGCGCCCTTTTCGTAGTACGGCCAGGTTTCCAGCGACAGGCCGGGCGCGGCGACCGGACGACGGAAGTCCTTCTTCTCTTCGTAGTAGAACGCGCTGTAGATCGGGTCGATCGAGGCGGTGGAGCCGGCGATCTGCGCGGTGCTCATGTTCGGCGCCACGGCCAGCATCCACGCATTGCGCACGCCATTGACCGACACCTGCGCCGACAACTCCAGCCACTGCGGGCTGTTGTAGTCACGCGCACGGAAGTACTCGCCGTTGTGCCAGTCGCTGCCGCGGAACACGCTATAGGTGCCCTTTTCCTTGGCCAGTTCCATGCTCGCCTGGATGGTCAGATAGTTGATGCGCTCATACAACTCGTCGCTGTAATCCTCGGCTTCCTTGGCGTTCCAATGAATGGCCTTTTGCGCGAGCAGGTGGTGCCAACCGAAGGTGCCAAGACCAATGGCGCGGTACTTCTGGTTGGTGATGGTGGCCTGCGGCACGGGGAGCTGATTGAGATCGATCACGTTGTCGAGCATGCGCACCTGGATCGGGATCAACCGCTCCAGCACGTCGGCGCCCAGCAGATCTGCCTGGTCGTCCTGCGCGATGATCGCGCGGCCCAGGTTGATCGAGGACAGGTTGCACACGACGAAGTCGCCCGCCTTCTTGGTGGTGACGATCTGATTGCCGCTGATGATCTCCTGCATCATCCGCGTCGGGCTCATGTTCTGCAGGATCTCGGTGCACAGGTTGGACGAATAGACCATGCCCTCGTGCTTGTTCGGGTTCTTGCGATTGACTTCATCGCGATAGAACATGAACGGGTTGCCGGTTTCCAGCTGGCTGACCATGATGCGCTTGAAGATTTCGATCGCCTTGACGGTCTTGCGCGTGATGCGCTCGTCGGCAACGACTTCTTCGTACTTGCGACGGAAGCTGCTGTTAGCGTCGCCCTTCTTCTCGTCATAGAAGTCCTGCAGGTACCAGCCCTTGATCCGCTTCACTTCGTGCGGATCGAACAGGTACCAGTCGCCGCGGCGCTCGACCGCTTCCATGAACAGGTCGGGGATGCACACCGAGGTGAACACGTCGTGCGCACGCAGGCGCTGGTCGCCGTTGTTCAGGCGCAAATCCAGGAACGACTCGATGTCGCGGTGGAAGATGTCCAGGTAGACCGCGATAGCGCCCTTGCGCTGGCCCAGCTGGTCCACCGACACCGCAGTGTTGTTGAGCTGCTTGATCCACGGCACCACGCCGCCGGACGAATTGGACACGCCGCGGATCGCCGAACCCGACGAGCGCACATAGCCCAGGTACGCGCCCACGCCGCCGCCGTGCTTGGACACGCGCGCCACGTCGGTGTTGGAGTCGTAGATGCCCTGCAGGCTGTCGTCGACGGTGTCGATGAAGCAGCTCGACAGCTGGCCGCCGACCTTACCGGCATTGGCCAGCGTCGGCGTTGCCACAGTCATGTACAGGTTGGACAGCGCCCAGTAGGCCTCGCCCACCAGCTGCATGCGGCGCTCGCGGCTGCCCTTGCCGGTGCCGATCTCATCCTGCATCAGGTACAGCGCGATGGTCAGCCAGCGCTCCTGCGGCAGCTCGAACACACCGCGCGAGTTGTCGGTGGCGAGGTAACGCGTGGCCAGCAGGTACAGGCCGTTATAGGCGAACAGCTTGTCGCGCTCGGGCTCGATCATCTTGCCGGCTTCGATCAGTTCGTCCTTGGAATAGCGGCGCAGGATGTCGTTGGAATAGACATTGCGGTCGGCCAGGCTTTCCTGCAGGCCGACGAACGAGCCGTACTTCTGGCTGGCGTCGTAGAAACGGTTGCGGCTGGCGCGCTTGTACAGGCGGCGCAGGTACAGACGCGCAGCGAAGTGCTCCCATTCCGGGGTGGTCAGATCGACGCGGGCTTCGGCCTCGCGGATCAGGTGGTCGACCAGGTCGTCGGCGTTGACGCTGTCCTTGCGCTCGACAAAGCCGAACACCGAGCGTTTGTAGTCGGCCACGTCCAGCTGCGGGAACTCGGCATGGATCTGGTCGATCGCGCGATTCAGGCGCTCGGCCTCGAACGGAATCTTGCGGTTGCCGGCTTCCTTGGTGATCCAGGTGGAGACGGTTTGTTCTTCGATGGTCTGTGCGTGCATTGCAATGGCTTGGCGGGGGGGCGGCACGACGTCCGACGGGTCGGTCAACTCCGGCGCGCCACAACCGGGTGCACCGACACTGGCCGGAGCGCTGGGGGTGGTGGCTAAGGTACCGGCGGCGATCGCGGCAAGGGTGTCGTTGGTGGTCATGCGTCCTCCATGCGTAGGCACACGAACCCGTTCGGGGACGGGCTGCGACCGGTTCCGGACTCCCTGGACAGCGATGGCGGTGCGGGACGACCAGCACGCACGACATGAAGTCTGCGGCGGCATCGCCATCACCAGCCATCTCCTCACCGGAGATTCCACGGCCGCCACCGCGCGGTGTGCTGTCGCGTGGTGGTCGGTGGCGAAACAACCGCGGCACAACAGGACCACGCCGCCAACTCCAGGCAACGCCCGGATGGCTGTAGTCATCGTTGCGACTGCGGCAGGGAGACCATTTCGACCGCGACACTGCCGCGATACGTGCTCCCACTGGTCCGGCCGCCTTGTGCGACCAACCACCGACTCCCCCAAGATAGTGGGGTGCCGGTGAGGGGTCAACACCAAATGTGGGAAAAACCCGCAAACCCTTGTGGCGCAAAGCACTGTCTGACGAACGGTCATCTGGAGGGCGCGAACCCGTCCAAGTGGACTGCGCAGTCAAGGCCCAAACCGGCATTTTTGCCAACCAGTTGGGTCCGGTTGGGTTGGCTGCGACACGCATCGATGCTGAAGCCAGTCACAGTTGGCCGTAAGTGCGTCAGGCGGCACCGCACGCCTGGCGCGCCGCTCCGACGCCGGCCCACCCAAGCTGCGGAAGCAAATTCACCACTGCCGAATCCAGGTGCGCGCCGCCGCTCTATAATTGGCGTTGCGGTCGAGGGCCCTGCAGCAAGAACTCGCAGCGTCGAGGGCGCGGTGCCCTCACCGCTTGCGGGACACGCCGTGAACCCATCCCTGGAGGCTCGGTGGCGGCATCCATGCCGCCACACGGTCCGCAAGCGGCGAGGACACCGCACCAGACAGTTGGTGGGCGCTCATCTGAAAGCTGCCTGTAATGCGTGTGCATCAGACCTGGAGCCAATGCTTCACGATCGAACAAGGCGCATCCGGCACTGCTCTTACGTTGCGTACCGACCATCTCGACGGGTCCTTGCCCGCTCACCGTCGCGGGACCTTACGCGGCATGGATGCCGCGCCAGAGCCTACAGGGACGTACTTGCGGCGTGTCCCGCGATGGTGGGCGGGCAAGGGCACTGCAGCCAAGCCACAGAAGTCGCGGCACCCATTCGCCAGCAGCACCCGACCTATCGCTACGAAGGCGCTGTCAGGCCGCTCTCAGGTGACAGCATTAGACCCTGAGCACAGCAGTGCAACATCAAATCTCGGTCGGACCGAGATGGTGGCGCTTGCGGTAGCGGATCGACGACCACACCGAGGCGGCGATGAAGGCCACGCCGATCAGGCCGGTCAGCACTTCCGGCACGTGGTAGACGGTGCCCACCAGCATGATGATCGCCAACACGCCGATGGCGTAATGGGCGCCGTGCTCCAGGAACACGAACTCGTCCAGGGTGCCCTTGTGCACCAGGTAGACCGTCATCGAACGCACGAACATCGCGCCGATCGCCAGGCCCAGCATGATGATGACCACATCGCGGGTGATCGCGAACGCGCCGATCACGCCATCGAACGAGAACGACGCGTCCAGCACTTCCAGGTACAGGAACGCGGCGATGCCCGAGCGCTTGGCCGGGCCCATGCTGCCGTCTTCGCTTTCTTCGGACTCGAACAGGGCATCCACGCTGCCCACCAGCAGATACAGCAGGATGCCGCCCAGGCCTGCAAACAGCACGCTCTGGAAGATCGCCTCGGGCAGGAACAGCTTGGTGCACAGCAGGACCGTCACCGCCACGATCACCGACATCGCGTCGGCCTTGCCCAGCTTGCCGACCAGCCGTTCCACCGGGCCGAGCCAGTGCAGCTTGCGCTCCTGGTCGAACAGGAAGTTCAGGAACACCAGCAGCAGGAACATGCCGCCGAAGGCCGCGATGGACGGGTAGTTGTCGGTCAGTACCTGGCTGTAGCGTTCCGGCTCCTTGAGCGCCATCTGCATCACCGGTACCAGGCCCATGCCAGTGGCCACCGACACGATCACGATCGGGAATACCAGGCGCATGCCGAACACCGCGATCAGGATGCCCACGGTGAGGAACAGCTTCTGCCAGAACGCGTTCATGTGCTTGAGCACGCCGGCGTTGACCACCGCGTTATCGAACGACAGCGACACCTCCAGCACGCTCAGCACCAGGCATAGCCACAATGCCTGCCACAGGCCCATGGAGGTGGTGTGGCCCCACCAGGCGGCGACGCCCAGGCAGACGGCGGCGACCAACAACGACATTCTGAACTCGCGAAACATTGACACTCCCAGGCGGGCCGAGACGACAGCCGGAGCAACGGGCCAGGGCAAGGCCTGGCAGATCCGGCGTGCGGTGGAGGATGGGGGACCGCGGCGTGACGCAACGTCAGGCCGGGCGCGGCTCGCCCATTATAGGGAGTGTCACGGCCATCAGGGTCGCATCGTCCGGATCCGGGCGCACGCCAAAGCCCAGGCTCTGGCACATCGCCAGCATGGTGCGGTTCTCGCGCAGCACCTGGCCTTCGATCTGCTTCAGGCCCAGCCAACGCGCGTACTCGATCATGATGCGCATCAGCTGCCAGCCGATGCCGTGGCCCTTGAGGTCGGAGCGGATCAGGATGCCGTACTCGCCACGTTCGTAGTCCGCATCAGCGTGCAGGCGCACCGCGCCCAGCATGTCGCCGGTCTTGGGGTCGATGGCCACCAGCGCGATCGAGCGGGCGTAGTCGAGCTGGGTCAACCGCGCGATGAATTCGTGGCTGAAATGCTTGACCGACTGGAAGAAGCGCAGCCGCAGGTCTTCGTCGGTGACCCGCGCAAAGAACGCGCGGAACAAGGCGTCGTCTTCCGGGCGCACCGGGCGCACCAGCGCATGGGTGCCATCGCCCAGCCCGATCTGGCGCTCCCATTCCTTCGGGTACGGAAAGATCGCAAAGCGTGGATGGCCGCGGCCCTTGTGCAGCTTGCGCGCTGGCGCCACCGCCACGCGCGCGTCCAGCGCAATCACCCCATCGCGGTCGGCCAGCAGCGGGTTGATGTCCAGCTCGGTGATTTCGGGAATGTCGGCCGCCAGCTGCGCCAGCTTGACCAGCACCAGCGCCACCGCGCGCTCGTCGGCGGCCGGCACGTCGCGGTAGGCCTTGAGGATGCGCGAGACGCGGGTGCGGCCGATCAGCTCGTGGGCCAGACGCAGGTCCAGCGGCGGCAAGGCCAGTTCGCGGTCGTTGATGACTTCCACCGCGGTACCGCCGCGGCCGAACACGATCGCCGGGCCGAACACCGGGTCGTCGGCAATGCCGGCAATCAATTCGCGCGCCTTGGGCCGCAGCACGGTGGGCTGCACGATCACCCCTTCGATGACCGCGTTCGGCAGCGCGGCGCGGGCACGCGCCAGAATGCCGGAAGCAGCCTCGCGCACCGCCGCCACGCTGGACAGGTTCAGGCGCACGCCATCCACATCGGACTTGTGCGCGATCTCGCTGGACAACACTTTCAAGGTGACCGTGCGCCCCATGGCCAACAACGGGTCGGCCAGCAACGCGGCATCATTGGCAGTGGCGGCCACCTGCAGCGGCACGATCGGGATGCCGTAGGCGGCCAGCAGCCGGTTGATCGCGACCGGATCCAGCCAACGGCGACCAGCGGCCAAGGCTTCATCAACCACCGCGCGCGCGATGCCGGCATCCACCACGAAGTCTTCCGGCAGGCTGGGCGGGGTTTCCATCAGTGCCGCCTGCGCCTCGCGGTAACGCACCAGATGCGTGAAGCCGCGCACCGCGTCCGATTCGGTGGCGTAGGTGGGCACGCGCGCGGCATTGAGCGCAGCGATCGCCGCATCGTCCTGGCCCAGCCACACCGCAAACACCGGCTTGTCGCGCTGGTAGCGGTTGCGTTGCTCCAGCGCGCGGGTCAGCGCCTTGGCGGCGTCGGCCGAGGAGGTGAACGCGGTGGGCACGTTGACCACCAGCAGCGCGTCGTTCTCGGGGTCGTCCAGCAACGCTTCGATCGCCGCGGCATAGCGCGCGCCATCGGCGTCGACAATGATGTCCACCGGGTTGCTGCGCGACCAGCCTTCGGGCAGTGATTGATCCAGCCGCTCCAGCGTCTTGGCCGACAGCTCGGCCAGGGTACCGCCGCGCAGCACCAGTTGGTCCACCGCCAGCTGCCCCACCCCGCCGCCGTTGCTCAGGATGGCCAGCCGCCGGCCGGGAAAACTGCCCAGCCGGCCCAGGGTTTCGGCTGCGGCGAACAACTCATCCAGCGCGCCGACGCGCAGCAGCCCGGCACGCGCGAACGCGGCGCCGTACACCGCATCCGAGCCGGCCAGCGCCTGCGCATGGGTGTCGGCATTGGGGTTGATGCGGAACTGGCGTCCCGATTTGACCACCACCACCGGCTTGGCGCGCGCGGCGGCACGTGCGGCCGACATGAACTTGCGCGCATCGCCGATGCGTTCGACGTAAAGCAGGATCGCGCGGGTGCGGTAGTCGGTGGCGAAGTAGTCGAGCAGGTCGCCGAAGTCCACATCCAGCGTATCGCCCAGCGACACCACTGCCGAAAAGCCGACCGAGCGTGCCACGCCCCACTCCACCAGCGCCGCGGCAATCGCGCTGGATTCGGAAATCAGCGCCAGATCGCCGGCCTGCGGGCAATGCGCGGCGATGCTGGCATTGAGCCGCGCATGCGGGGCGATCACGCCCAGGCAGTGCGGGCCAAGGATGCGCATGCCCTTCGCCCGCGCCGAGGCTTCCATGCGCGCGGCCGGCGAGCCGGGGCCGCTGCCGAGGCCTGCGGTGAGGATGATCGCCGCGGCCACCCCGCGCCGTGCGGCGATGGAGACGATGCGCGGCACGATGCGCGCCGGCGCGGTGATCACCACCAGGTCGGGGACCCACGGCAGATCGGTCAGGCGCGCCACCGTGCGCACGCCGTCGATCTCGCTATAGCGCGGGCTCACCCAACCGATCTGCCCCGGGAATCCGGCCGCGCGCAGATTACGCACCACCGCGCGCCCGGCCGAGCGATCGCGCGGGCTGCCACCGACCACCGCCACGGTGCTGGGGCGGAAGACCTGTTGCAGGTGATAGGTACTCATCGTGCGGGGGAGAACACTGCCATCGCGCTACGGTACACGCACTGATGGTTCCAGGCATGGCGTGCTGTGCAACACGCCTGTGTCACGCCCGGGCGACCAGCCGCAACAGAGGGTGCACAGGCCTTGCTGATTCGGCGATGCGCCATGCCGAACCACCCTGATGCGCCAAGGACGCAGTCATCGAGGTCCGTGCGTAGCGCGCAGAGATCATCCTGACGAAACCCTCCACGTCCCACCTAGATGGACGCCTGGCGATTGCTCGCCAGGCCTCCGGGGTACCGCTTACAACAACGTGCCACTCAAGATCGCCGCGGCAATACTGAAATAAATCACCAGCCCGGTGACATCCACCAGCGTGGCGACGAACGGGGCCGACGCACTGGCCGGGTCGAAGCCGAGGCGTTGCAGCACGAACGGCAGCATCGAGCCGGAGAGCGAACCGAAGGTGACGATGCCGATCAACGCCGCACCGATGGTCAGCGCCACCATCTGCCAGTGCGGGCCGTAGTCGTACAGGCCGGCGGTCTGCCAGATGGTGATGCGCACGATCGCCAGGATGCCCAGGATGGTGCCCAGGGTGAGGCCGGTGGGCAGCTCGCGTAGCGCCACCTTCCACCAGTCGCCCAGGCGGATTTCGCGCAGCGCCAGCGAGCGGATCAGCAGCGAGGTGGCCTGCGAGCCGGAGTTGCCGCCCGAGCTCATGATCAGCGGAATGAACAAGGTCAGCACCACCGCCTTGGACAACTCGTCCTCGAAATGCTGCATGGCGCTGGCGGTAAGCATTTCGCCCAAAAACAGCACGCTCAGCCAACCGGCGCGCTTTTTGATCATCTGACCGAAGCCAATCTGCATGTAGGGCTTGTCCAGCGCTTCCATGCCGCCGAACTTGTGCACGTCTTCGGTGGATTCGGCGATCAGTGCGTCGAGCACATCGTCCACGGTGACGATGCCCAACACGTGCCCGCGCACATCCACGACGGGGATCGCGAGCAGGTCGTGGCGACGGATCAGGCGCGCGACTTCTTCCTGGTCCAGTGCCGGGTCCACGGTGACCGGCGGATTGACCTGCGCCACGTCCAGGATCGGTGCATCGTCTGCGCCGGTGATCAGCCGGCGCATGGTCACCACCTGCGTGAGTACGCGGCTGTGTGGGTCGAGCAGATAAATGGCGTAGACGGTCTCGCGGCTGCGCTCCACTTCGCGGATGTGCTGCAAGGTGCGGCCTACTGTCCAGTCGGCCGGCACCGCCACGAACTCGGTGGTCATCAGCGCGCCGGCGGTGTTGGGCGGGTAGCGCATCAACGCCTGGATCGACAACCGCGCTTCGGCACTGAGCAACCACAGCAGCGGCTGCCGCTGCTCGGCATCCAGGCCATGAAAGATGTCGGTGGCGCGGTCGTCGGCCATCTGCCCGAGCAACGAAGCGGCTTGCTCGGCCGGCAGCAGGCCGACCAGTGCGCTGGCATCGCGCAGCTCGGGTTGCTCGAGCAGCTTCACCGCACGCGGCGGCGGCAACGCGGCCAGCACTTGGGCGGCATCATCGCGATCGAGGGTGTTGAGAAATTCCACCGCATCGGCCGTGTTGAGCTCGGCCAGGGGTGCGGTCAAGGCATCGACGCCTTGGGCAAGGCGCAGGGTTTCGTTGTGCATGAGGTTCGCCTGGTGACGACCGTCGTCGATGACAGCCGGCGAACCTGAGCCTCAGGCGCGCGCCAGCTGGGTCATCGACCCGGGTCTAGGGTGACTGTCGCTGGACATGAGAAAGGGCTCCGAAAGGTGCGCACCGCCCGGTGATCCGGGTGACGGCGCGGCGCAGTCTGCGCTCCTGCGTGGGCTTGGTCAATGCCCTGCGCACCCCCTGCTCAGGGAGCATCCAGGCGGACGCCACAGCGCAGCTTTCGCCATATCGGCAGCAACTGCATTGCCGCGAGAACCGGCCGTCCGCTGCGGCGGCGACGATCTGGCAGTGCCTGCCACGGTGGCATGCATGCACGCGCAGGTGCTTGGCAATGCGCCTCGGCGACGTGGCGCAACGTGGTGAATCGCAGCACGCAAGGTGGTGCTGCCGGCTTGCATCACCGACCCAGGACACACCGCCAATCCACACCGTTGCACGCAGCGCACGCCGATCCAGGCCAGCAGCCGCACGCGGGCGGCATAATGCGCACCTCAACGGAGAACGTACATGCATAGCGGCGGTCTGGAACTGGCTCTGGTGCTGATGCTGGCTGCCATTGTGGCGGTGCCGGTATTCAAGCGCTTCGGCCTGGGCGCAGTGCTGGCCTATCTGGTCGCCGGCGTGGTGCTGGGCCCGGATGGCGTAGGCGTGGTGCAGGATGCCGAGCGCATCAGCGGCGCGGCCGAGATCGGCGTGGTGATGCTGCTGTTCGTGATCGGCCTGGAGCTCTCACCCGCCCGGTTGAAGGTGATGCGCCACTCGGTGTTCGGCGCCGGCACCACCCAGGTGGTGGTCACTGCCATGATCCTGGGCGGCTTGCTGATGCTGGGCAACCTGGGCTGGAAAACCTCGCTCATCGTCGGAGTGGCGCTGGCGTTGTCGTCCACCGCAGTGGGCCTGCAGCTGTTGGCCGAACGCAAGGCGCTGAATAGCGACTACGGTCGGCTGGCCTTCGCCATCCTGCTGTTTCAGGATCTGATCGCAATCCCGCTGCTGGCGGCCATTCCGCTGCTCGGTGGCAGCAAGAACGCCACCCTCGCCTGGCCGGATGTGATCAAGGCGATGGCCGCACTGGCACTGGTGATTCTGCTCGGGCGCTTCGTGCTGCGCTATCTGTTCAATGTGGTGGCGCGCACGCGTATGCCGGAGGTGTTCACCGCCAGCGCATTGCTGGTGGTACTGGGCACCGCATGGATCATGCAGGAAGCAGGATTGAGCGCCAGCCTGGGCGCCTTCATCGCCGGTGTGCTGCTGGCCGATTCGGAATTCCGCCACGAACTCGAATCGCAGATCGAACCATTCGAAGGCTTGCTGCTGGGCTTGTTTTTCATCTCGGTCGGCATGGGCATCGACCTCAATCGCGTGGTCGCCGAGCCGGGATTGATCGCCGCCGGCGTGGCGATCCTGCTGGTGGTGAAGTTCTCGCTTCTGGTCGGCATCGGCAGCGTGGCGAAGCTGCCGCTGCGCAGCAGCCTGATGCTGGGCAGCGTGCTGTGGCTGGGCGGCGAATTCGCGTTCGTGGTGTTCAACGAAGCCGATCGCGTGGGTCTGCTCGACCAGGCCAATCATGACCGCCTGGTGGCCATCGTCGGTGTCTCCATGGCGCTGACGCCGCTATTGCTGTTGGGCATGCAACGCATCCTCAACGGCCCGCTGCGCCTGCGCGCGCCCAAGAACGACCGCCCATTCGACACCATCGATGCGCAGACCCCCAAGGTGCTGATCGCCGGCATGGGCCGCTTCGGCCAAGTCGTTGCACGCCTGCTCACGGCGCGGCACGTACCGTTCGTGGCGCTGGAACATAATCCCGACACCGTCGAGGACCTGCGCCGTTTCGGCAGCCAGCTGTATTACGGCGATCCCACCCGTCCCGAGCTGCTGCGCGCCGCCGGTGCCGACCGCATCAAGGTGTTCGTGATCGCGGTGGACGACCCGGAAACCAATATCAAGACGGTGCGGCTGATCCGCCGTCTTTACCCACAGGCCACCGTGCTGGCGCGCGCGCGCAATCGCCAACACGCCTGGAAATTGATGGACCTGGGTGCAGAACCGTTCCGCGAGGTATTTGCCTCCAGCCTGGAACTGAGCGGGCGGGTATTGACCTCGCTGGGCCTTGGCGAAGCGGACGCGCGCGAGCACGTCAAACGCTTCCGCCAGCACGACGAAGACCTGCTACGCCGCCAGCACCTGGTCTACGACGACGAAGCCAAAGTGATCCAGACCTCGCGCGACGCCCGCGCCGACCTGATGAATCTGTTCGAAGCCGACGTCAAGGCAGATGTGGATGGGGATGAAGAAGCGGTTGCGGTGACAGCACCAGATCGTTGAGATCGTGTAGAAGCATGCCTGGGCGCGATGAAGCGTTCCCGGCAATGCGTTAGTGCTTCTCCACCGGAATGGGGGTGTATGCAGCCCACGCGCGACTGCGGTGCGTTGCTGCATGTTGCGTGCACACACAGCCGCCGCACGACTGCAGCGGCTGTGTGTCGATCGCTTCACTCAGCCTCGCCGTTTGCGCGCTGCGGTTTTACCAACCGACGTCTTGGGTTCGACCTTGCTGACCGCAGTCTTGCCGACGTTCTTCGCCGTGTTCGCCGCCTGCTTGGCCACTCGCTTGGCCGGCGTCTTCTTTGCAGGCTTGGCAGACGCGGCTTCTGACGCTCGCACGGGATTTGCCGAAGAGGCAGATGCACGCTTGGCCGGTACTTTATTGGCTTTCTTTGTAGCTTTTTTAGCCGCTTTCTTGACCGGCGTTGCCGCGTTGGCGCGCACTTCCGGCGGGCGGCGCGGTGGCGGCTTGCGGCCCGGGGTGAGCGCGCGCCAGGCGTGTCCGCCATTCATGGCCAACAGTGCGTCGGCAGCCGAGGGACCGGCGCTGCCGGCGGCGTAGTTGGGGAAATCGCTGGCTGGTTGCTTCCACGCGTCCAGGATCGGCTGCACGATGCGCCAGGCGCCTTCCACCATCGCCGCGTCCTGGAACAAGCCGGCTTCGCCGTTCATGCAGTCCTGCAGCAGGCGCTCGTAGCCCACGGTGTATTCCTTGGGAAACCAGTCGCGGTAGCGGAAGTCCATGCGCACCGGCGCCAGCGCCACCTGCGCGCCCGGGCGCTTGACGTCGAACTGCAGCGAGATGCCTTCGTCGGGCTGGATGTGCAGCACCAGCCAGTCGGGGCCGTAACCGCCGACTTCGGTACTGCGGAACGGTGCCAGCGGCGCCGGCTTGAAGCGGATGGCGATCTCGGTGGTGCGCTCGCGCAGACGCTTGCCGGTGCGCAAATAAAACGGCACGCCGGCCCAGCGCCAGGTATCGACCTGCAGCTTCATCGCCACATAGGTTTCGGTATCCGAATCGTCGGGCACCGTGTCTTCTTCGCGGTAGCCGGGCACGGCGCTGCGATTGACCGCGCCGGATGCATACTGGCCGCGCACCACATCTTCGGGTTTGATCGGGCGCACGGCCTCGATCACCTCGGCACGGCGACGATGCATCGCCTCGGTGGTGAAGGCGGCCGGCGGCTCCATCGCGATCATCGCCAGCAACTGGAACAGGTGATTGGGCACCATGTCGCGCAGGCAACCGGTGGGGTCATAAAAGCGCCCGCGCCCTTCCACGCCGATGGTTTCGGCGGCGGTGATCTGCACGTGATCGATACGGTCGCGGTTCCACACCGGCTCGAACAAGCCATTGGCGAAACGAAACGCAAGAATGTTCTGCACGGTTTCCTTGCCCAGGAAATGGTCGATGCGGAACACCTGATCTTCGTGCAGCACCTTGGCCACGGTGGCGTTGAGATGCTTGGCGCTGGGCAGATCGTGGCCGAACGGTTTTTCCACGATGACGCGGCGCCAGCCCTGGCTTTCGCGCTGCTTGACCAGGCCGGCTTCGCCCAGGTTGAGCAGCACCGGCTCGAAAAAGCGTGCGGCGGTGGCGAGATAGAACAGCACATTGCCTTGCGTGCCGTAGCGCTTGTGCAGTTTCTCCAGCACCCCATCCAGCGCCTGATACGCGCCCAGGTCGGTAAAGTCGCCGCGCAGGTAATGCATGCGCTCGCGCAGCCAGTCCCAGGTGTCGGTGTCGAATTCGTCAGTCTGGAATTCGGCGTCGCGGCTGCTCAGCAGCTGCGTCATCGACTGACCCATGTTGCTGCGCCAGGCACGTTCGCTGATGTCGCCATGGTCCATGCCGACAATGGCGAATTCTTCGCCCAAGGCACCGGCGCGGCGCAGGTTGTATAGCGCCGGCATCACCAGGCGCTTGGTGAGGTCGCCGCGTGCGCCGAACACCACGATGATGCACGGCGGTGTGGTTTGTTGCTCATTCATGGATGCGTCTCCTTCTCGCCCATGCGTCCGTGCAGGCGCAATGCCGCATTGACCAGGGCCACGTGGGAATACCCTTGCGGGAAGTTGCCAAGCATGCGTTTGGTGCGTGGGTCGTATTCTTCGGCGAGCAGGCCCACGTCGTTGCACAGCCCAAGCAAACGCTCAAGCAATGCGCGCGCCTCATCGGTGCGACCGATCAACGCAAAGTTTTCCACCAGCCAGAAACTGCAGGCCAGGAAAGTGCCCTCGCCCGCCGGCAGGCCATCGGCGCTGTCGTCGGCGCGATACCGCTCGACCAGGCCATCGATGGTCAGGTCGCGCGCGATCGCATCGGCGGTGGCGGCGATGCGTGGATCGTCCGGCGGCAGAAAACCGACGATGGGAATCAGCAGCAGCGATGCATCCAGACGATCGGAACCGTAGCTCTGCACGAAGTGGCCGTCCGGATGTACGCCTTTTTCCAGCACTTCGGCGCGAATTTCTTCGGCGAGACGGCCCCAGTGCGCCCGCTTGTCGGCATCGGCGTTGGTGATGCCATCGCGGCTGCCGCAATCGAATGCCAGCCATGCCATCACCTTGGAGTGCACGAAATGCCGGCGCTCGTCGCGGATTTCCCAGATACCTTCGTCCGGTTGGCGCCACAGCGTTTCCAGTGTGTCGAGAATCTTTTCAAGTAAGGATGCGGACGACCCATCGTCATCGGCAGGTGGCCCCACGCCTTTTTCACGTGCGTAATGGAAGGCGCCGATCAGCTCGCCGTAGACATCGAGCTGGAATTGATCCACCGCGCCGTTGCCGATGCGCACCGGACCGGAATTTTCGTAGCCCGGCAACCAGTGTGCTTCCCATTCCTGCAGGCGGCGCTCGCCCCCGATGCCGTAGAGCGCCTGCAACTGATCCGGCGACCCCGCGATGGTGCGCTGGACCCAGTCGCGAAACGCGGCTGCCTCGTCGCGGTAGCCGGCCTGCAGCAAGGCGATCAGGGTGAACACCGAATCGCGCAACCAGCAGTAGCGGTAATCCCAGTTGCGCGTGCCGCCCAGGTGCTCGGGCAACGACGCGGTGGGCGCAGCCACGATGCCGCCGGTGGGAAGATAACTGAGGCCTTTCAACACCACCAGCGAGCGACGCACCTGCTCGGTCCAGGGACCGACGTCGGTGCAGCGGCGTGCCCAGCCATGCCAGAACGCGGCAGTGCGTTGCAGCGCCTGTTCCGGGTCGATCTGCGGCGGCGTGGGCTGATGCGATGCGCCGTGACTGAGCAGGAACCAGGTGCTTTCGCCTTCGCGCAAGGTGAAGTCCGCTTCGGTGCCCATGTCTTCGCCGTGCAGCTCCTGTGGCGAGCGCAAGGCGAGCTGGTCGGGGCCGGCAATGGCGCGAATGCCACCGTCGATGCGTGTCACCCACGGCACGGTGCGGCCGTAGTTGAACCGGAAGGTCAAGCGCATGTGCATGGGGACTTCGCCGTGCACGCAGCGCACGATGCGCACCAGATGCTGATGCACCTCGCCGTCTTCGCTGTCCACCATGAAGTCGACCAGTTCCACCGTGCCGCTGTCGGTGGTCAGGCGCGTCCGCAACACCAGACTGTCGTCTTCGTACGCGCGTTCGCTGCGGAACTCGGCGGCCGGCGCCAGCGCCCATTGCCCATGCTGTTCGTCGCCCAGTAACGATGCGAAGACCGCATCGGAATCGAACCGTGGCAGACATAGCCAGTCGATGGTGCCATGGTGGTCGACCAGGGCCGCGCTGTGGCAGTTGCCCAGCATGGCGTGGTCCTCGATACGCACGCTCATGTAAGGGCGTTTCCTTCCAGCGAAAGAGCCCGCAGTCTTACATGCGCAGCGTCTGAATCAGGTTACGAATACGCCGGCAAGCGCAGCAACGGTGGCACCGTGTGTTCCAGCCGATGGATCAGTGCCGGATCCATGTAGGCGTAGTTGTCCGGAATCTGCAACGACACCACGCGGCAATGGCGCAGATGCGTGGCAAAGCGTTTGCGCAGGAGCTGCAGGTGGCGGCGCTCCATTACCAACACCAGGTCGGACTCGTGCAGCAACTCGGGCGTGACCTGCACCTGCGCATCTGCGGCCAGCCCGGCCGATTGGGTCTGCACGCCCGGCCAGTCGGCGAATACGCGTTCGGCGGTGGGGCTGCGCAGCCGGTTGCGGCTGCACACGAACAGCACCCGCAACGGGCTGCCACCGCGCTGGCTCAGCGGCCTTCGCGCAGGAAGCGCGCCATTGACGACACGCCCGGCAGCGCCGGTTCGAACTGGCCGGCAACATCGATGAAGCCGCGCATGATGGCGATCTCGCGCGGGGTCCGGTTGAGCGCGTCGCGACGGTCGGCATCGGCACCGGCACGCAGCAGGCGCTGCACCAACAGCGGCAAGCCGTGCAGTGCGGCCAGATGCAACGGGCCGAAGCCGCGTTGATCGGCCACATCCAGCGAGACGTCTTCGTCGAGCAGGCGTTCGACGCCGGCCAGCACCACCTTTTCGTCGCAGGCGGTGCCCGGCTCGGCGCGCGCACCCAGCAACAGCAGCAATGGGCTGACCCGCCCGCCGGCCAACGCGTCCGGGTCGGCACCGGCCAGCAACAAGGTATCCAGCAACGCCAGCAGGCGGATCTTGTCGCGCGCAGTGAAGCCATACAACGCTGCGCAATGCAGCGATGCCAACCCCTGATTGTCGGTCGCGTGCACGTCGGCTGCGGCCGTGAGCAAGCGCGCCACGATATCCGGCAAGCCGAGTGCGCAGGCCAACATCAGCACGGTCACGCCGCCCGGCAGGCGATGCTCGATCTGCGCGCCGGCCTGCAGCAGCGCGGCGACGATGTCGGTCTGGCGCATGCTCACCGCCGCCGACAACGGCGTGGCGCCGCTGTTGGCCGCGCGCTGCGGGTCGGCGCCGCGGCCGAGCAGATGCGCCACCACAGCGAGGTGGCCGCCGCCAGCCGCACGCAGCAGCGCGGTGCAGCCTTGGGCGTCAACGGCGTCGACTGGCAAGCCGAGGTCGATCAGCCGGCGTACCGCATCGGTGTCGCCGCTCATCGCGGCCGCGGGCACGTCCGCTTCGCGCAGCGTGCGACCTGGCAACGACCAGATCCGCCAATCCAGCCAGTCGGCCAAATCGCGCCGGCCGATCGACAGCGCCACACCCAGCGGGGTCTGCCCGTCGGCGGCACGCGCTTCCGGCGAGGCGCCCTGTTTGACCAGCAATTTCAGCGACGCGTCCCGACCGAGCGCGGTGGCCAGATGCAGCGCGGTCATGCCGTGGCTGTCGCGCGCTTCGCGGTCCACACCGTGTTCCAGCAACCACTGCTGCAGGCGCAGCCAGCCCAGACGCACCGCCAGCGACAACGGCGGATCGCCGGCTGCCGACGGCGCGAATGGGTCGGCGCCGCGTTCGAGCAATTCCACGGCGAACTGTTCCAGCCCGCGCGATGCCGCATCGTGCTGCACGCAGGCGCTTAGCAGCCTGGTCAGGCCGCCCGCGCCGGCCGGCGACACGCCGTGACGCAGCAGCACCTGCAGGGCCGGCACCGCCTCCACGCCGCGCGAGAGCAGCGCAAACATCGGTACATCGCCGCAGGCATCGCGCACTTCGGGGTCGGCGCCGTGGCGCAACAGCCAGTCCACCGCATCGGCGTTGAGCGCCAGATGCGCGTCGTGCAGCAGGCCGCCAAGTTCTTCCGGGCCGCACAGCCGCGCCAGCGCGTCCAAGCCATCGCGTTGGCCGAACTGCAGGCCTTCGCGCAGCAACACCAGCGGCGGCCGGTCGGGCAGCACCGCAACGCCAGGGGTGTCGCCATGCCCGTCGCTGACGGCGGCCGGCAAGGGGTAAGCGGGATCGAGCAATTGCACGATCGCCCAACGCCCGGCTTCGGCGGCGACGTCCACGGCGCGACGGCCATGCACATCGACGCCATCGGCCGGCACCTGCAGATCGAGCAGGCGGCGAATCAGCGCCGGCGACACGCTGTCGGCGGCGCAGGCCAGCATCACCGCGTTACGGCCGTCGCCGTCGATGGCCAGCACATCGACCTTGCGGGCGACCAGGCGTTCGAGCACCGCGCTGCGCGCCTGACGCGCGGCATCCAGCCACGGCGTGCGACCGAGCAGATCGCGCGCTTCCAGATTGGCGCCGGCCGACAACAGCGCCTCGACGATGTCGCCGTGGCCAGCCAACGCGGCTTCGTGCAGCGCACTGCGGCGCTGGCGGTCGCGCGCATCCACGCGCGCCTTGTGCTTGAGCAGCAGCTGCACGCCTGCCGGGTCGTCCTCTTCGGTACCGGCCGCGGCCAGCAACACCGGCGCGCCGCCTTCCGGCTCGGAATGGGCGCCGCGTTCCAGCAGAAATTTCGCCAGCCGCCAATTGCCGACCTGGCACGCCATCGCCAGCGGCGAGTGGCCTTCGTTGTTGAGCGCGTCCAGCTCGGCAGCGGCGTCGCGCAGCAGCGCAGCCACGCCGGGGTCGGAACTGCGCACCGCGTGATGCAGCGGGGTATTGCCGTCGTTGTCGGTGGAGCGCGGGTCGGCGCCGTTGGCCAGCAAGGTCATCACCGCATCCGGGCGGCCGTGCCAGCTGTCGCGGGTGGCGGCCAGCAGCGGCGTCATGCCGCGGTGCGGCTGGTTGACGTCCACACGGCGCACGATCAACTCGCGCAGCAGGCGTAGATCCGGCAGCACCGCCGCCAGTGCGGGCAGGCTGCGTTGGTCGCGCCATTCCGGCAGCGGCATCGCCTGCGGGTCGGCGCCGGCCTCCAGCAATTGCAGCGCGCGATCCACCCGGCCGCTGCGTGCGGCTTCGAACAATTCGGGCACCAACTGATGCTGGGCGACCGGTTCCAGCGGGCGCGGTTCGGCGGCCGCTTCGGAGAAGAAATCGGCCGCCTGCCGGGCCACCGGCGCATCGCTGCGCAGTGGCGCTGCGGTGCGTTGCAACAGCAGATGGGCGGCGGGCAGTAGCGCGCTGGCGGCAATCGCCAGGCCCCAGCGCAGACCACCGGACAACCAGCCCGGCCAGGCCAGCGCCACCACCAGGGTGCACACCGCCAGCACCAGTGCGGCGGCTAGCAGGCCGCGCCAGGCGTGCAGCTCCTGGGTGGCCAACGCGTGCCAGCGTGGCGCCAGCGCGCCACCATCGCGTTCCACCTCGCCCCACAACGGCCAGGTGCGCCACAGGCCAAGCAAGGCGGCACTGACAGCCACACTCAAGGCCAGCGCGGCGGCCAGGCTGCCGCTGTCGCGCAGCGCGGTCAGCGGCCAGCTGATCAATGCCGCCAGGGCGAGCAAGCCCACGCCCCAGATCGCCAGCAGTGGCGGCAGCGCCTGCGCGATGGCGCGCGGTTGCGAAGCCAGCGCGCGAGTGCCGCGCGCCCACGACACCGCCAGGGCAAAGGCCGACTGCGCCAGCCACAGACTTACCGCAGCAACGGCACCTCCCAGGCCACCGAGCAGGGACAGCACCACGCCAGCGGCACCTGCCAGCGCTGCGGCGCGCAATCGCGCGGCACGCTGGGGCTCAGTCATAGTCGCACTCGCCCGCCAGCACCACCGTCTTGGGCAGCTGCAGGTAGAAGCCGTGCTTGCCGAGCGCTTCGCGCACGGTTGCCACATCGGCCTGCGCCAGGCGGCGCTCAGGCGTCAACGCCACCTCCAGCACGAATGCGAATGGTGCCAACTGCGTGTGCACCGCGGCGGGAAGACCGGAGAAGTCGTCACGCGTGGCGAGGTAGACGAAGGTGTCCTGCTTGCGTTGGCTTTTATAGACGTAGGCGTGCATGCGCGCGTGATCGCGCTCGAAGAGCGGTGGGTCACAGGATTGTGTCCCAATTGCGGCGACGGCGAAAGCGCGACCGCTGCGAAAAATCCCAGCCGCGTCAGCGACATGACCGGCGCGTTCAGTTGCGCCATCGACAGGGCTGGCGCACGCCACCGATATACTGCAAGCACTTTTTGCCAGCCAGACCATCGTGAGCCAAGCGCAATATTCGTCCCAGATGGCCCCGGTTGCCGTCACCGCCTACACCTCCACCACCGCGCTCGGTGCCGGGCTCGCCGCCCAGGCCGCCGCGCTGCAATCGCGTCGCAGCGGCCTGCGACGCAACGATTTCGGACCGCAACCGCTGCTGCCCTGTTGGGTCGGCCGCGTGGACGGCGTGGAAGCGGTGGTGCTACCCGAGACCCTGCAACAGTGGGAGTGCCGCAACAACCGCCTGGCCTGGCTGGCCCTGCAGCAGGACGGCATGGCGCAAGCCGTGCAGGCCGCCGCGCAGCGCTATGGCGCCGAGCGCGTGGCGGTGATCATCGGCACCTCCACCTCCAGCATCGGCGCCAGCGAAGAGGCGTATACGCGGTTGGTCGAAGACGCCGACGGCGCACGCTTCCCCGAGGATCTGAATCGCCCGATCGTGCACACCCCGCACTCGCTGGGCGACTTCGTGCAGCACGCCATCGGCCTGCGTGGCCCGTGCGTGACCGTGGCCACGGCGTGCTCGTCCAGCGCCAAGGTGTTTGCCCAGGCGGCGCGACTGATGGATGCCGGCGTGATCGACGCGGCCCTGGTCGGCGGCGTGGACACTTTGTGCGGCAGCGTGCTGTTCGGCTTCAACTCGCTGCAGGTGGTGGCGCCGGAGATGTGCCAGCCCTTCGATGCGCGCCGGGTCGGCCTGAGCCTGGGCGAGGCAGGCGGCTTTGCGCTGCTCGAACGCCCGGCCGCCGCACCGGATGCACCGCTGTGGCTCTACGGCTACGGCGAATCCAGTGACGCGCACCATATGTCGGCGCCGCATCCGCAGGGCCTGGGCGCGCAGCTGGCGATGCGCGGTGCGCTTGAACGCGCCGGCCTGGAGCCGGCCGCGGTGGGCTATCTGAACCTGCATGGCACCGCTACGCCGGCCAACGACAGCGTGGAAGCGGCCGCGGTGGCGGCGATCTTCCCGGATAGCTTGCACGCCAGCTCGACCAAAGCCTGGACCGGCCACACCTTGGGCGCGGCCGGCATCGTCGAATCGGTGATTGCGCTGCTCGCGCTGCGCGACGACGTGCTGCCCGGCACGCTCAACAGCGACGTGCCCGACCCGGCCTGCGGCCCGCAGATCCGCTTCGACAACACCCATGCCCGGATCGACTACGCGATGAACAACTCCTTCGGTTTTGGCGGCAACAACTGTTCGCTGCTGTTCGGGCGGGCCCGCTGATGCTGTCCGCCACCATCGAAGGCATCGGCTTCTGGACCCAGGGGCTGCCCAGTTGGGGGGCCGCCAGCGCATTCGCGCGCGGCGGCGAGCTGCTGGACACCCCCACCCGCCCGGCACCGCAATTGCTGGCGGCCAACGAACGCCGCCGCGCGCCGGACACGGTAGCGGTGTCGCTGGAGTCCGCGCTGGCCGCCTGTCACGCCGCAGGCCGCGACCCGGCCAGCCTGCCGTCGATCTTTACCTCCACGTACGGCGATCTGGCCATCTCCGACTACATGTGCACCACCCTGGCCAGCGACCCATCGGCGATCTCGCCGACCAAGTTCCATAACTCGGTGCACAACGCCGCGGCCGGCTACTGGACCATCGGCGCCGGCGCGATGACCCCGGCTACCGCGATCAGCGCCAGCCTGGGCAGCTTCGCGCAGGGCTTGCTGGAGGCGCTGGTGCAGCGCGTCGCCGGCATGGACGCGGTGCTGCTGGCCGGCTATGACGCGCGCTCGGTCGGGCCGCTGGGTCGGGTCGCCCCCAGCCACGGCCTGCTCGGTGCCGCACTGGTGCTGGGCACGCCCGGCCAGGCTGGCAAGCCGCAGCTGCACGCGCAGCTGGACGACGGTACGCCCTCGCCCGGCGATGGCGCGCTGGCACGTCACATCGCCAACAATGCGATGGCGCCGATGCTGCCGCTGTTCGACCTACTGGCCGGCGGCGGAGACAGCGTGGCGCTGTATGCCAGCCCGGGCCGGGTACTGCGCGTGGAGATCCAGCGATGAGCCGGCAACCGCTGAGCCGCGACGACACCGCCATCCTGGTGCCGGCCTTGAACGAGGCGCTGCGCATCCGCGAAGTGGTCACCGACGCGCTGACCTATTGCTCAAACGTGATCGTGATCGACGACGGCTCCGACGACGGCACCGCCGAGTGCATCGCCGGTATGCCAGTGACGTTGATCCGCCACCCGCAGCGCAGGGGCAAGGGTGCCGCCCTGCGCAGCGGTTTTGCCGAAGCACAGCGGCTTGGCATGCGCGCGGTGATGACCATGGACGGCGATGGCCAGCACAAGGCGGCCGATTTCCCACGCCTGCTGGCCGCCGCCAACCGTCACCCCGGCTGCGTGATCATCGGTGCGCGCATGCGCAAGCGCGCCACCCAGCCCACCATCCGCCGCATCGGCAACGACTTCGGCGACTGGGGCATTGCCTGGGCCTGCGGCTTCCAATTGGTCGACAGCCAGAGCGGCCAGCGGTTGTATCCGGCCTCGGTATTCACCCTGCCCGACGTGCCCGGCGAAGGCTTCGTGTTCGAAGCGCAGCTGCTGATTTCGGCTGCACGCCAGGCCGGTGCGCGCGTGGTCGCGGTGCCGATCGAAACCCGCTATGCCGGCACCTCGCCAGGCACGTTTCGCAAGAGCCATTTTCGGCTGGGGCGCGACCTGTGGAACATCACCTCGCACGTGGTCAAGCAGGTCTGGGCCTATGGCCACGTCTGGCGCGAATACCGCCGCGTGCGCGCCACCCCGGTGATCGTTGACGATGCCGACGGCGAATTTGCTACTGTCCCTGCGGCCACCAAGAGCACCCCGTCCCCATGAATGCACAGCGCGCCGATGTCGTGATCACCGGGGGCGGCCTTGCGGGCCTGAGCCTGGCATTGCAATTGAAACAACGCGATCCCGCACTGGCGATCACCGTGCTGGAGCGCCGTGCGCACCCGGTGCGCGAGGCGGCATTCAAGGTGGGGGAATCCACGGTGGAAATCGGCGCGCATTATTTTGCCGACGTTCTGGGGCTGCGCGAGCACCTGGAGACCGAGCAGATCCGCAAGTTCGGGTTTCGCTTTTTCTTCTCCGACAAGCGCGAAGACATCGACCGCTGCACCGAGCTGGGCGTGAGCAAGATCCTACCCACGCCGTCCTGGCAGATCGACCGCGGCCGCTTCGAGAATTTCCTGGGCGAGCGCGCCCGTGCGCAGGGCATTACCTTTGTCGACAGTTGCAGCGTCAAGGGCATTGAGTTGTCCGAAAACGACACCGACCATGCGGTGCGCTACGACCGCGATGGCACAGTCGGCACGCTGAGCGCACGTTGGGTGGTGGACGCCAGCGGCCGCGCCGGCCTGCTCAAGCGCAAGCTTGGCCTGGCACAGGACAACGACCACAACGCCAACGCGGTGTGGTGGCGCGTGGAAGGGCTGATCGACCCGAACGGTTGGTCGCAGGACAGCAGCTGGCTGCAGCGCTGCACCCCGCCGGACCGCTGGCGTTCCACCAATCACATGTGCGGCCCGGGTTATTGGTTCTGGCTGATTCCGCTGTCCTCGGGTGCGCATTCGCTGGGCATCGTCTGCGATGCAGACATGCATCCGCTGGAAGGCATGAACACCCACGACAAGGCGATGACCTGGCTGCGCACGCATCAGCCGCAGGTCGCCGCCACCCTCGACCAGGCCGACTACCGGTTGCAGGACTTCCTGTTCCTGCGCAATTTCTCTTACGGCTGCAAGCAGGTGTTCTCGCCGCAGCGCTGGGCACTGACCGGCGAAGCGGGCGTGTTCCTGGACCCGTTCTATTCGCCCGGCAGCGACTTCATCGCCATCTCCAATACGTATATCTGCGAATTGATCGGCCGCGACCGCGCCGGCAAGTCGCTCGGCCCATATGTGGAGCTATACCAGCAGCTGTATTTCTCGTTCTACGAGAACACCCTGACGTTGTACCAGGATCAGTACGCGCTGTTCGGCGACGAACAGGTCATGCCGGTCAAGGTGATCTGGGATTACACCTATTACTGGTCGTTGCTGGCGCCGCTGTTCTGCAGCGGACGCATCGCCGATCTCAGCTTGCTATCGCGCATGAAAAACGACTTTCTCTATGCGCGCGACATGAATCTGGCAATGCAGCAGGTGTTGCACGACTGGGGTGTACGCAATACCGCCCAGGGCGTCGCCACTGGCACCGGCCGGCTGCTGGATCAATACCTGATCGGCTGGTTCAACGAACTCAACGGCGCTTTGAACGACACGCTCGACAACGACGCATTTATCGCACGCGTCCATGGCAACGTCGCGCAGATGGCAGTACTGGCGCGCGAGATCCTGCAGCAGGCACGCCACCGCCACCCGGACCTGCCCGACCACGGCCTGGATGCATTGACGGCCAATGCCAACGGCGAGGCGATTCTTACTGCCACTTGGTACGCCGACGCGGCATGAACTTGGCGAACGCACCGGCAACGGTGCGTTTTGCGTGGTTCAAGCTTTCTTGATCCGCGCGCACTGTACGCGCGAGCGTGCCGGTCATGAAGGTCGAACAGATCGGCAGCCAAGCCGGCATACGCTGCTCACAACCATGCACACCGACACCGTCGACTGGTCCTTGCCCGGGCCACCGTCGCGGGACCTGACGCGGCATGGATGCCGGGTAAGCGCTTACAAGGACGTCCTTGCAGCGTGTCCCGTGAGGGTGCACGGCAAGGGCCCTGCAACGAAGGCCCAGATCGGCCGCTCCACACCAGACGCATCGGCACCATTCAATTCCCTCATCGAGGCAGCCGGAAGCTTGAGCTTCAGCGCAGCCTGGATGTTCTCAAGCCAACGTCGTCGAGGCGCGATGCCTCACCGCCTGAGGGATACGCCGCAAGTACGTGCATGTAGGCTCGGTGGTGGCATCCATGCCGCCACACGGTCCCGCAAGCGGAGAGGACATCGCATCTGGCAACGTGGTCGTGTGCTGGTGGGAACCACAAAGCCGACTGCGTCCATCTAGCGTTGGCACAGTTGTTTTGTTAGCCCCTTCAGCCCATCCCGCCATTGATGCCAATGACCTGGCCATTGATGTAGCCAGCCGCGTCCGAGCACAGGAAGGCGACCAGCGCGGCGACTTCGTCGGGTTTGCCGACGCGGCCGGCCGGCACCAATTGCTTGATCACCTCCGGCGCGAAACTGTCGCCGACCATGTCGCTTTCGATCACGCCAGGCGCGACGACGTTCACTGCGATGCCGCGGCTGGCCATTTCGCGCGAGAGCGACTTGCTGGCGCCATGTAACGCCGCCTTTGCGGCGGCGTAGTTGGTCTGCCCGCGATTGCCCAGCACTGCCGCCACCGACGACACGCTGACGATGCGCCCCCAGCGCGTGCGTGCCATCGGCAACAACAACGGTTGGGTGACATTGAAAAAGCCGTGCAGCGACACGTCGATGACGCGGTGCCACTGCTCCGCATTCATGCCCGCCATCGGCGCGTCGTCGTGAATGCCGGCGTTATTGACCACAATCTGGATCGGGCCGGCTTCCAGCAGGCGCTCAAGCGCCGCACCGCTGGCCTGCGCATCGGCCACATCGAAGGCCACCGCTTCGGCGCTGCCGCCGGCGGCCACGATCGCGGCAACCACCTCTTGCGCACGCGCCAGGTTGCGATTGGCATGCACGATCACGTGCCGGCCCTGCGCGGCCAGATGACGACAGATTGCACCGCCAAGATCGCCGCTGCCGCCGGTGACCAACGCACGACGCTGTGGAATGGATGTGCTCATGGAAATCTCGTCGAAGCCAGATCGCGGCAGGAGGCCCACCATCCTAGCGATTCGCAGCCGGCGCAGGAACAACCTTGCCGCATCCATCGCAGCAAGCTTTGTGTGCGAGATGCACGATCGGTCTACCGCATCGCACGTGCGTGCGCCGCTACGAAAGGCGTGCTGCCAGGCGCGGCGACACCATGGAGCGAATAATTGTCAGGTGAAGATGACGATGCACTCGGAAACCGAATGCACGCGTGCCATGCCTCACCGAGCCCTGGCGATGCGCGCAATCGATGAGTTGGCCGCGCTACGCCTGCGCCGCGCCCAGCATCACCGTGGCACGGCCTTCGGCGAGCAGCTGCGCCTGATGGGTGAGACGGAAACTGTATTGTTGGCTGTCCTCGCCTTGCATCAGCACCTGCGCTTCGCACTCGATGGCGTCGGGCAGGGCGTCCAGATATGTCACGTGCAGTTCCACCCCACGCAGCGCAACGAGCATACCCGGGCGCACCGGCTTGCCGGACGCTCGACCCAGCAGGCCACCATGTACGGCCATGGCCTGCGCGCCGTATTCGCATAGATGCACCGCGCGCAGGCGTCCATCCGCACGCAGCGGATGCATGTCGTTGCAATGCGCGTGACTGCGGACGACGATGCGCTGCGCATCACAGGTCACGACCTCGTCCCACAGGCACATGCTGCCCTGGTGCGGAATCAGCGTGGCAATCGCGTCACGTCCCTGCATGCGGCTCTCCGTTGGCACTGCGCTCCTGCGCTGGCTCGCGCGACACCAGCAACGCCAGGATGAAATTGAACAGCACGCCCAGTGCCACCGTGCTGCCGATCGCACGCAATACCGGAATACTGGAAGCGGCCAGCAGCGCGAACACCAGCAATGTCATCAGGCTGCACACGATCAACGCATGCAGCGTGCGCAGCTGATCGGCGTGATCGTCGCCGGCGTGATCGAAGAACAATGCGTAATCCAGGCCCAGGCCCGCGGCCAGAATCAGCGCGATCAAATGGAACAGATTGAGCTCCACGCCGATGCCGCGCAGGATTGCCAGGATCAGCACGGTGGTCAGCGCCATCGGCAACAACACGCGCACGATACGGCGCGGGCTGCGCAATGCGATCGCCACCGTCACTGCAAGCAGCAACGCCGCTACACCGAGGGCCCCCAGCACCCGGCCGCGGTAGGCGGCCACCAGCGATTCGGATGCGTCCTTGAGGTCTAGCAATTGCGCATCGCTGCCCTGCAACGCCGCCGCCAACACGGCCGGATCATGCATGCCTGTGAGTGACACCAGAGCGGTTGTACGATCGCCGCGCCCCAGCAGCAAGCCACCCACCGAGGTGGCCAGCGGCGAGCCGGTCAGATCCTTCGGCAGCAGCGGCGGTGCGCGCTTGGCGGCCTCCAGATCCTGCAGGAATGGCGCAAATGCATCGCTACGGAATGGCGTGGCCGCCACCGCGCGCTCGGTCAGCGCGCGCGCCTGCGCCGCATCCGGCAATGCCGCCTGACGCGCCTGTTGGGTCTTGGCACTGGGCAGATACCGCGCGGCCATGTCGTAGCCGGCCAGGGCGCCGTCGCGTACCAGCGCATCCAGCCGTGGCCGCAGCTGCTCGCTGGCCTGCAGCGCGGCCTCATCGTTGGCCGCAGACAGCGCGAGCACGTAGCGCACATCGGGCGCGCCGAGTTCCTGACGCAAGTGGGTGTCCTGCGCCAATGCCTTGGGCGGCACCGGGGTGAGTTTGGACAGGTCGTTCTGCCAGAACTGGCCGGGCGCGAACGCGATCACCGCACTACCGATCACCGCGATCACCGCCAGGCTGATGCGTGGCCGCGGCAAACGCGCGATGCCACGCCACAGCCCTGCCAACAGGCGCGAGTCGGCATAGTCGCGCGGGGCCGGGTCGATCAGCCATGGCAATAGCCAACGCGTGGTCACTGCCGCAGTGGCCAGACCTGCGATGGTGAACACCGCCAGTTGGCGCAAGCCATCCACGCCGGAAAACAGAAAAGTCACATACGCAATGCAGGTGGACACCACGCCAGTCGCCAGCGTCGGCCACAAATGCCGCGCGTTGTCGCGTGGATCCAGCCCGGGGCGCTGATGGCTGAACAAGTGGATCGGGTAATCCTGCACCACGCCGATCAACGTGAAGCCGAACGCCACGGTGATGCCGTGCACGCCATCGAACAGCAGCGCCACCGCGCCCAGTCCGGCGAGGCCGGCACTGGCCAGCGGCAATACGCCCAGCACCGGGATCTTCCAGCTGCGGTAGGCGATCATCAACAACAGCACCAGACCCACCGTATCCAGCGTGCCGATCCATTGCGACTCGCCCTGGGTGCGCGCGGTGATCTCCACCGCGAATGCACCTGGGCCAGTCAAGGTCAGCTGCGTCGTGGTGCCCTTGCTGACCTTCGCAAATGCCGCCCGCACCGCATCGTAGGCCAGTTGCTGGCCGGTGGGATCGAAGCCGGCCGCATGCGTCTGCACGATCAACAGGGCCGAGGTGCCGGCGCGATCGAACCACACCCCATTGCGCGTTTGCGGTGCGGCCGCCGGCTGAAGGGTCTCGGCCAGGTGTAGCACTTCCAGCGTCGGGTCGCGCGGCAGCAGCGGCTCCACCATCGCCGCTGCCGGCGAGCCCAGATCCTGCACGCGTGACTGCAGCGCCGCTTCGAGCATCGCCGCGTCCAGCGGTGCGGTGTCGAAGCTGTCGCTGAGCAGGTAGCGATACGGCAGCAAGCGCTCCGGAATTGCCTCCAACCCCGCAGTGCCACCATTGCCGACCAGCTCGAACAGCGCCGGCTGCGCGGCCAATGCATGGTGCAACCGCTGCGATTGCTCGGCCAGGGTGGCCGGGTCGCTATTGGACAAGGCCATCAGCAACAGCCGCGAACCCGGGCCTTCGCCCAGTTCTTCGATCAACAATTTTTGCGCCGGCGTGCGCGGGGCGGGCATGAATTTTCGTAGATCGCCCGTGACCTTGAGCGTCTCGCTCAACCAGAGCCCGGCCACCACCAGCACTGCCAGCCACAGCAAAGCCAGGCCAATGCGACGGTTTGCGTTCAATTCAAACGACATGCAACCGCCTCACTGCAACGGACGACGTCGAAGCCGTGAACGGTATCGGCTAGTGGTGCTACGACACCTTGTTCGCAAGCACACGACCTGGTGTTTTCGACGACGGCTGGCGCGACCTGCCCGTGCGTGGTCACGCGCCCGAACCGTGGCAGAGCGTGGTCAGCGCTGCGGCATCGCTGACGCTGGCTGCCGCACGTGCCGCACCGGCCAGCAGCGTCCGTTGCACATCGCCCTTGGCGGGGATGCTTTCGATGCAGCGCAGCTCATCGTTGCTACCGTACAGACGCAGTTCGCGCACTTGCTTGGCGACTGCGGCGTCTTTGGGCTGCAAGGTCAGTTGCCAGATCTGCGCTGTGCCTTGCCCGCTGAGACGATACTGCTGTTCCAGCAACGCGCGATCACCCGACAGCAGCGCGCCGAAGCCCGACTTCAACCCAGCCAGTTCGGGTACACGGCTCAACGAAAACTTGCGCGGCTGTTTGCCCTCGCGTTCGAGCACGCCTTCGTCGCCCCGCAAGGTGGTGGTCTCGCGATACGGCGCGCTGACTTCCCGCACCAGGGTCTGCGCATCCGGGCGACGGTAGTGGCCCTGCACGCGCAACGGCGTTTTCAGCAAAGCCGAGCCACGCAGTTCGATGAACTCGGTACTGACCGGTGCGGGACGTGCCAGGCGCTGCAGCACCTGCCCAACATCCAGGGCCTCAGGCGGTGCGGCGCATAGCGGTGCGGCGCTGAACAGCAGTATCAGCATCCACGGCAGGGTGCGGCGCATCGGCATGGTGTGTGTTCCAGAAATCGTAGAAGTTGAACCAGTTGTAAGGCGCATAGCGTGTGTAATGTTCCAGCCTGGCGGCGTAATCGCGCATGAGTACTGCCAGCACAGGCGCACGTTGCCGGCGCGGCACATCCAGACCTTCACTGAAGGTCTCGAACGCCAGCTCGTAATGGTTGCCGCCGCGATACAGGCCGAAGGCCAGCACCACCGGCACCTTGAGCGCGGCGGCGATCAACCACGGCGAGGTCGGGAACATCGCGTTGCGGCCAAGGAACATCGCCGGCAGCGCCGGGTCGCCTTCGCGCGGGCGATCGATCAGCAGCGCCACCAGCGCACCGGCGTCGGTGGCGTCCTTGATCGCCATGACGATCGAGGTTGCGTCCATGCCTGCATCGATGATGTTGGCGGCCAGCTGCGGGTTGAGCGCGCCCAGCAGGTCGGTCATCGCGCGGTTATGCGCCTTGTCCAGCACCACCTTGACCTGCACGTCCGGGCGCTCCGTGGCCAGCACGCGCAGCGCATCGAAACTACCCAGGTGCGATCCGAAGATCAGCACGCCGCGGCCGCGGTCCATCTGCGTGTGCAGTTGATCCAGCCCGGTGATGTCGACGCGGAAGCGCTGCATCTGCCCGCACAACATGTAGACGCGGTCCAGGATGGTCGACGCAAAGGTGTGGATATGCCGCGCCACATCGCGCAGCGTGGCCGGGCGGCCCAGCACGCGCGCCAGATAGGCACGCGAAGCGGCGCGCTCGGGCGCACGCACCAGCAAAAAGTACAGCGTGATCGGGTACAGCAGCGCGCGCCCCACCGCACGCCCGGCATGCCGGGCGATGCCGCGGATCAACCACAACGCAAAGCGCCCGCCACCTTCCGGACGCTGCTTCCAATGCTTGCTCATGCCGCCGCCTCCGCCACCAGTTCGCCGCTGACCAGCAGTGCATCGTCACGCTGCACGCGGAAGCGCCAACGCGGGCCTTCGCCTTCCAGCAGGATCGACGCGGTCTGCCCGGGCAGTAACGGCTGCACGAACTTCACCTGCGGCAGCCGTGCCGCGGCGCGTGGGCCATGCAGCGCCTCCACCGCCTGCAGCACATGGTCGAGCACGACCACGCCAGGCACTACGGGACGACCCGGAAAATGCCCGGGCAGGCAGGGATGATCATGCGGTACGACGAAATCCATAAGCGCGGAACTCAGATCCTGGGTTGAAGCATTGCAGCCACGGCCTTGTGTGCCTGCTCGGTCAATTGTTGGCGATCCGGCGCATCCGGCCCGGTGACCGCGATCGGCTCGCCGATACGCACGCGGATGATGCCGGGACGCACCCTGAACACACCATCCACCGGCAGCACCTTGCCACACCCGTCCAGCGCCACCGGAACCACCTGCACGCCAGCATCGATAGCGGCCTGCAGTAGCCCGGCCTTGAATGGCAATAACGCGCCGCTGCGGCTACGGGTGCCTTCGGGAAACAGACACAACTGTTTGCCCTCGCGCAGCAGCGCGGCCGCCTGACGGCGGACCAGTGCGCCGGCGCGCCGGCTGTCGCGGTCCAGAAACAGCATGCCGGTGGCGCGCGCATACCAGTTCACGAACGGCACCTTGAGCATTTCTTCCTTGAGCAGGAACCGCAGCGGAATCGGCAGCGCGTAGAACAGCGCACAGATGTCGATGATCGACTGGTGATTGCTCACGAACAGATAGTTCTTGGACCAGTCGACTCGCTCGCGCCCTTCCACGATCACCTTGGCGCCCGCGCCGCGAAACAGCACCGGCGCCCACATCCAGCTGCCCATGCGCAACAGTCGGTCGGCGTCGCGGGTGATCGCCAGCAACGCCAATGCATACACGATCCCGCCGGCGGTAAACGTCAGCGTGAACGCCAATTGCAGCAGATTGAACACACCCCACGCCAGGCGCGACGGCATCCTTGCCAACGGCATCTTTGTCTTGTCCCCGAAAATGTGCACGTACGTCGCTGCCCCTGGCCACGCACTCAGCGCAGCAGATCGCGCCAGAAGTCCGGCCCGAGCCGCGCCATCTGGCGCAAGAAGTCTGGCAGATTACGATAGGGACGCTGCGGAAACCAGCGACCGCGCACCAGATATTCCCCAATAAAGAACCCGCCAACCACGCCATACACCAGCAAATTGGCAAACAACGAGGCGCGTTCATCGCTGATCGGCAACGGGGAGGCATAGCCCAGTTGCGCCAGCACGCCGCTGGGTTCGGCGCACAGGGCCAACACCAGGTTGAGCAGGGTCAGGCCGCACAGCAGCAGCGCCCAGGCCAGCGTGAGGCGGCGCGTGTAACGGCGTTGTGGGGGCGTGATCGGCATGCCGGCCTGGCCGTACAGGCCTTCGACGATGCGCGTGATCAGCGGCGTGCGCCCGTGCCGCAGGCTACGCCCGAAGAACCAGGCGACCCATCCGGTGAACACGACCGGCGGCGCCGCAAGCACCAGCATGGCGTGCGGCGACTGCCACAACGCACCCAGGCCGGCCAGGATCAGCAACACCAGCGCCCACGCCCACGCGCGCCGCGCGACCATCGGCTCGATCAACACCATCAGCACCAGCATGGCGCCGGCGATCACGGCCAGGTCGGAGCGATGACTAGCGTTGGCCCAGTGGGCCAGCGGCGAGTACGCCACCGCCAACAGCACGCCCAGCCCCAGCACCCACGGCGGGGCATCGCTGGGCGCTGCGGTCGGACCTTCAGGCGGTCTTGTTGGCTTCGACATGCGCCGACAATGCGCGCAGCGACGCGAAGATGCGACGGTTCTCGTCGTTGTCCGAGCGCAGCTGGAAGCCGTAGCGCTTGCTGATCGCCAGCGCCAGTTCCAGCGCATCGATCGAGTCCAGCCCCAGCCCGGTGTTGAACAGCGGCGCTTCCGGATCGATGTCGGCGGGCTGGACGTCTTCTAGGTTCAGACTTTCGACCAGGAGTTCGGCCAGTTCACGTTCGGCAGCGGTTTGCGAGGACATCCAGAAATTCCAGGGTAAGGGTCGGTCAAAGTCTTAAGCAGGCAACCCACAGCGCACGGCCGTCGGTGGCGGCGGGCGGCGCGTCGAGCCGGCAGTGTACGTGGCGTACCTGCCGATTCCGAGCGCCAGGCCCGCGTCGCATCCGGCAATCGCTCTGTCTTGCATTGGTCGGCGTGCGTGGATCTCGGCGGACGCACAGATGTCCGGGCCGCCGGTCAGGCTATCATGACTGCATGACGCTCGCCCGCTGCAGGTTCGTTCCAGGATGACTTCCACTGTGTTGCGCCCCACCCCGACCGCCAAGCCGGCAGCCGGGCCGGCTCCGGGACCGGAGTGTCCGGATGTACTGATCATCGGTGGTGGCCCCGCCGGTTGCGCCGCCGCCATCGTGCTCGCCCAGCAGGGCTGGGCGGTGACCCTGCTGGAAAAAGAGCAGCACCCGCGCTTCCACATCGGCGAATCGCTATTGCCGATGAACATACCGATCCTCGAACGCCTGGGCGTGCTCGAACAGGTGCGCGCCATTGGCGTGCTCAAGCGTGGGGCCGACTTTCCCAACGACGCCGGCGGCTATAACACCTTCCGGTTTTCGCATGCGCTCGATGCCAAGGCCGACTACGCCTTCCAGGTGCCGCGTGCGCAGTTCGACCAGGTGCTGTTCGCGCGGGCGCGGGAGGTCGGTGTGGATGCGCGCGAACAGGTCAAGGTGGAGAGCGTGGCGTTCGATGGCGAGCAGCCGGTGCTGCAGGCACGTGGCGTGGACGGCGAGCGGCAGTTCCGCCCGCGCTATCTGCTCGACGCCAGCGGCCGCGACACCTTTATGGGCAATCGCCTCAAGCTCAAGCGCTCCAATGCCAAGCACCAGTCGGCGGCGGTGTTCAGCCATTTCCGCGGGGTGACCCGGCGCCCGGGCGAGGATGCCGGCAACATCAGCATCTACCGCCATGCGCATGGCTGGATGTGGCTGATCCCGCTGCCGGACGATGTGATGAGCGTGGGCGCGGTCTGCTACCCCGACTACATGAAGACCCGCAAGGGCGACAGCGAAGGTTTTTTGCTGCGCACACTGGCATTGAACCCGGAAGTGGCCGCGCGCATGGCCGATGCCGAGCGCGTGGCACCGGTGCATGCCACCGGCAATTACGCCTACGAATGCACGCGCATGGCCGGCCCGCGCTGGCTGCTGCTCGGCGATGCCTACACGTTTGTCGACCCGATGTTTTCCTCCGGCGTCTTCCTGGCCATGCACAGCGCCGAACGTGGCGCGGCAATGGTGGATGCGGTACTGCGCGCGCCGCAGCGCGAAGCCAGCCTGCAGCGCGCGTTGTCGCGCGAACTGGAGCGCGGCCTGAGCGAGTTCAAGTGGTTCATCTATCGATTCACCTCGCCCACCATGCGCGCGCTGTTCGCGCAGCCGCAGAACGTGTGGCAGGTGGAACAGGCTGTGGTGGCGATGCTCGCGGGCGACGTGTTCGACAGCCCGAAGGTGCGCCGGCGCCTGCGCGTGTTCCGCGCCATCTATTCCGTCACCGCGCTGTCGATGCTGCCGCGCGCCTGGCATGCCTGGCGTCATCGCCGGCGCCAGGCCCGGCTCGGTTTCGACGGTGACACCTTGCACAGAGACGCTCCATGACCGCACCAACGCTTCAGCCCAACCAGACCGTGCGTCATCCGCGCCTGCGGGTCGACTATGTCGATCAGACCGATCCCGCCGCGCTGCTACAGGATGCGCAGGTGTTGGCCGTGTTCGGCTTCGGCGATGCCGCGCCACACCTGGACGACCCGCGCTACCTGCGCGTGCCGCTGCAGCCTTATCGGGCCGATGTGCTGGAAGTCTGGCGCACCGATGCACCGGTGCGCAGTGGCCGCGACGGCAACATTGCCTGGTCCAGCGATGGCCGCCTGCAGTTCGGCGTGATCGAGATCGACGAGCGGGATGTGGAGATCGAAGAAGCCGCCGCCAAGGCGTATGCGGAGATCACCGCGTTCGTCTCCGGCAGCCAGACGCCGCGCCTGTTGCGCATCTGGAATTACCTGGACGCCATCACCCTGGGCAGCGACGACCGTGAGCGCTACCGCCAGTTCTGCGTGGGCCGCGCGCGCGGCCTGGGCGCCTTCGATGTCGCCCAGTTGCCGGCCGCTACCGCGGTGGGCCGCTGCGATGCCGAGCGCATCATCCAGATCTACTGGCTGGCCGCCGCCGATGCCGGCACCCCGCTGGAAAACCCGCGCCAGGTCAGCGCCTACAACTACCCGCGCCAATACGGCCCGCAGCCGCCGAGTTTTGCGCGCGCCATGCTGCCGCCCGTCGGCAGCGACATGCCGCTGCTGCTGTCAGGCACCGCCGCCGTGGTGGGCCATGCTTCGATGCATACCGGCCAGCTGTTGGCGCAGCTGGAAGAAACCTTCGCCAATTTCGATGCCCTGCTCGGTGCCGCACGCACGCACGCACCGGCGCTGCCCGCGCAGTTCGGCGCCGGTACCCGCCTGAAGGTGTATGTCCGCGAGCAGGACGATCTACCCAAGGTCGCGCAGGCCCTGGACACCCGCTTCGGCGACGCGGTGCCGCGCCTGCTGCTGCACGCGGTGATCTGCCGCGATGAGCTGGCGGTGGAGATCGATGGGGTGCACGGCTGAGTGATGTCGTGCGTGCCGGTGTGCCGCAGAGCGTGGCCTCCGGCTATTCCTGGAAACTCGGCCCACCTGTGCGTACATCCAGCGCCCCGCCAATGCGCAATCCGCTGACGGAGCCGTGGTCAATGGCCTGCCAAGGCATTGCCCGACCCGCTCAGCCGTTGAGCAATCCCAGCACCACGTCGCGCGGCAGTTTGCCGGTCTCGTTGCGTGGCAGAGCGGCGAGCTTGCGCAGGCGACGCGGCAGGAAGACCGGGTCGACGCTGACCCGTAACGCAGCCAGGATCTGCGCTTCGTCCAGGGTGGGAGCGACCACCAACGCGGCGATGCGGCCCACCGACTGCCCTGCGTCCGGTGCCAGCTGCACGATGATGCCGTCGATCACGCCGGGGATGGCGAGCAGACGGCGGGTGAGGTCGGCTAGCGATGCACGTTTGCCGGCGATTTCCAGCGAATCGGCCTGGCGTCCACGGACCTGGAAAGTGCCGTCGTCGGCCACCTCCATCATGTCGGCCAGCAACACCGGCGTTGCCAGATGCGGCGCGTGTATCAAAGTGCCTGCGGCCTGGGTTTCGAGTCGCACGCCGGGCAGCGGGGTCCATGCAGCGTCCAGCGCTGTGCGGCGCACGGCGAACACGCAGGTTTCGGTAGAGCCGAACATCTCGCGCACTTCGCCACCAAACCGTGCTTCGGCTGCGGCGGCGATCTCCTGCGCCAGCGGCGCGGTGGCCGAGACGATACCGGCCAACGGCGGCAACACCACCCCGGATTCGACCAGGGCGCGCAAATGCACGGGCGTGGTCACCAGCACGCGCGGGGCAGGAATATCGGCCAGCGCACGTGCCACATCATCCGGGAAGAACGGGCGGCCCGCGTGCACCGCCAGCTCGGTCACCATCGGCAGCAGCACCGACAATTCCATGCCGTACATGTGCTGCGGGGGCACGGTGGCCACCACGTGCGGCACCGCGTCGGTATGCGCCCACAGGCTTTGCAGCGCAACCAGATCCTGCCGCGTGCTGGTCAAAAAACTGCCCCAGGTCTTCGGGTTGGGTTGCGGGCTGCCGGTACTGCCGGAGGTGAAGCCGATCGCCACCAACGCATCGTCGGCCAGCTGCGGAATCGGTCCGTCTGCCTGCGGCAACTCGTTAGGCAGTTGCCAATACCGCGGCGGCGCCAGTTCCAACGCAAGATCGCCCAGGCAATAGGCATCGGCGTGCCGGGCCTGCACCTCGCCTACCACGGCCGGCGCGCGCGACGACGGCAGTAGCGACACCTGCCCGCGTAGCGCGCAGGCATAGAACGCCACCATGAAGCGGTAGCGGTCCTCGCATAAATTGACCGCATGGCGGCCTTCCGGCAGCTGTTGCGCCAGGCCATGCACATGCGCGATGAAGGTCGCCAGATCCACCGACTGCCCCGCACGCCACGCCAACGGCCGGCCAGGCGCGCCGACGGCCATGGGACGGGAAACAACGGAAGCAGGCAGGCTGGACATGTGCATCGACAATCGCAAAAGCGCGCTAGCTTGGCCGCCACCCGGGCTGCTGGCAAGTCGGGAGGTTTCCGGCGGCTGTCAGCAACCGCGACGCGTGCTGGGCGCAGAGTCCAGACCGGCAAGCGCTGAAGCCAGCTGGCTGGCCGGGTGAATCTTCAAGCGATCAGCGCAGCCTGACGCATGCGGACTGACCTCAAGACGGGCGCACATGGATATCGGTGGGTAGAAACACCGCTGCATTGCGCTGCCAGCTCAGTTGCACGCTGCGCAAGTTCAACCTGAGTGGTGGTGAGGCGCGCAGAATTTCCAGCTGGTGTTTTAGTCCATGCGCGTGCGGCTGCGCATTGCCTGCGACCGGGACGCTGGCATCGTAAATCCCGGTCGCCCCACTACCCACGTGCACAATTGCCAGCATTCGGCCGATACGTCTAGCGACGACACGTGCGCTGACTGCGCGCAGGACATGCCTCCGTGGAGAAACCACGATGTCGATTGGCAAGAGGCGCACGGATTGCCGGAGCGCCGGCATCGCACTGTGCAACATCTGCAGCGCACAACATCGACACAGGCTCAAACGCCAGTGGCCTTCAGCAACGCCTGCCGCAGACGCAAAGCAGTGCACAAGAACATCGCGCCATGTCGCAACGCAGCGCGCACGGTTAACCCCGACGATCACGCTGAAGCATTCACTGAGATGCGTCCTCACATTGATGGGAGTGGACGGCGCGGTTCAAGGTCGCAGCGTCATACAGCGCGCGCAGCAACGACGCGCGTTGCGCTGAGACGTCATCCGGCAGCTGCTAGACAGTTGCGCCCGCCTGGCGGCCCTGGCTCCGTAGCCACGGTGCGTGCGACGCGCGCACATGACCTGTGGCCCAAGCCCGTCGCGCAGACGAACTGCTAGGCTTGCGCGCTCTCCTTTGCGTCCAGTTGTTTCCGATGCCCAGATTGCTGCCGTTGACCCTTCTGCTGCTGGCTGCCACCGCGCATGCGCAGTCCACCGCACCGCTCACCATCGAACAGGTGATGGCCGATCCGGACTGGATTGGGCCGTCGGTCGATCAGGCGTGGTGGCAATGGGACGGCAAGCAGGTGCAATACCTGCTCAAACGCGATGGCAGCCCGGTGCGCGACACCTATCGCCAGGGCATCGACGGTGCGGCGGCAGAACGTGTGGCCGACACAGCACGCGCCGGCCTGGATGCGGCCAACCCCAGCTACGACGCGACGCGCCAGCGCATGCTGTTCGCGCGCAATGGCGATATTTTCCTGCGTGATCTGCGCTCGGGCGCACTGACCCAGCTGACCCGCAGCAACGAGGTCGAATCGCGTCCGCAATTTGCCAGCGATGGTGGTGCGATCTGGCGTGCGGGCAACAATTGGTACCACTGGCATGCCGATGGCGGCACCGCGCAGGTGGCTGTGGTCAAGGCCGAGCGCGACCCCAATGCCGCGCCCAAGGCCGATGTGCTGCGCGAGCAGCAACTGGCCACGTTGGCCACGCTGCGTCGCGACCGCGAACAGCGCGATGCGCTGCGCACGCAGGAAGATGTCTGGCGCCGCGCCGACGCCACGCGCGCAGCAGCGCCGGTGTATCTGGGCGATGAGGTGGAGGTCGTCGACAGCGCGCTGTCGCCGGACGGCCGCCACCTGCTTGTAGTGACCCAGGCCAAGGCTGCCGACGAAGGCCAGGCCGGCAAGATGCCCAAGTACGTGACCGAATCCGGCTACGAAGAATTCCAGGAAACCCGCACCCGCGTCGGCCGCAACATGCCAGTTGCGCATACGCTGTGGCTGGTCGATGTGGCCGCAGGCAGCGCGCGCCAGCTGTCCTTCGATGCGCTGCCCGGCATCGCCACCGACCCGCTGGCGGCACTGCGCAAGGCCGCCAAGCGCGACGCGCTCAAGGGCAATCGCGCGGTACGCGTGGAAAGCGATGGCGACGGCAGCGGCCCGGCGGTGCATTGGAGCGACGATGGCCGCAACGTGGCGGTGGAAATCCGCGCGGTGGACAACAAGGACCGCTGGATCGCCAGCGTGGATCTGGACAACGCCAAGCTGCAGTCGCGGCATCGGCTGAGCGATGGCGCCTGGATCAACTGGGACTTCAACGATTTCGGCTGGTTGCCCGACAACCGCACGCTGTGGCTGCTGTCGGAGGAATCCGGCTATTCGCAGCTGTACACGGTGGAAGGCAACGGCAAGCCGCGTCAGCGCACCCGTGGCAAGTGGGAAGTGTCGATGCCGGTGCCCAACGCCGATGGCAGCGGCATGTATTTCCTGTGCAACCAGAAATGGCCGGGGGATTACGAGGTGTGCAAGCTGGATCTGCGCACCGACCAGCTCACCGAGGTGACGGTCCTGAACGGCGTGGAAGGCTTCAGCCTGTCGCCGAACGGGCAGCAGTTGCTGGTGCGCTATTCCGGCGCCTATCTGCCGCCACAGCTGGCGGTGGTGCCGGCGGCGGGGGGCCAGGCCACGGTGCTCACTGACACGCGCACGCCAGCCTTCAAGGCGCAGACGTGGATCGCCCCGCAGTACGTGCAGGTGCCGTCAAAACACGGCGCCGGCACGGTCTGGGGCAAGTACTACGGGCCGCAGACGCCCGAGCCGGGCAAGCAGTATCCGATCGTGATGTTCGTGCACGGCGCCGGTTACCTGCAGAACGTCTCGCAGCGCTACACACCGTATTTCCGCGAGCAGATGTTCCACAACCTGCTGGTGCAACAGGGCTACATCGTGCTGGACCTGGATTACCGCGCATCGGAAGGCTACGGCCGCGACTGGCGCACCGCGATCTACCGCAACATGGGCCACCCGGAGCTGGAGGATTATCTGGACGGTCTGGACTGGCTGGTCGCCACCAAGCAGGGCGACCGTGCACGCGCCGGCATCTATGGCGGCTCGTACGGCGGCTTCATGACCTACATGGCGCTGTTCCGCAGCCCCGGCACCTTCAAGGCCGGCGCAGCGCTGCGGCCGGTGGGCGACTGGATGCAGTACAACCACGAGTACACCTCCAACATCCTCAACACCCCCGAGCTCGACCCGCAGGCGTACAAGACCTCCTCGCCGATCAACTACGCCGAGGGGCTGCAGGACCATCTGCTGATCGCCCACGGCATGATCGACGACAACGTGTTCTTCAAGGACTCGGTGGACATGACGCAGAAGCTGATCGAGTTGCACAAGGACAACTGGCAGGTGGCACCGTATCCGATGGAACGCCACGGCTTTACCCGCGCCGACGCGTGGCTGGACGAGTACAAGCGCATCCTCAAACTGTTCAACGAACAGGTGAAGCCGCAGCGCTGACTGATCCACTCGCCCGTTGAAAAGCGGGCCTTGCCGGCACTGAGACCCGTGGCTGGTCGCGGTGCCGGGACGAGCGTTTCCAGGCGCCAGGTCGCTGGCGACGTTACAGATGCGCGTTTGATGGTTGTCGGCAATCGCTTGCGCCGCCCTGTCCAGAAGCGATCGCCGCAGCGTGCAACCGCCTGCGCAGAGCTGACCGGATGCAACGCGTCGCGCAGCCAGCACGCAGACTGGTTGCGTTGCGCTCACCTCTCCGTACGCAAGTGGCTCTAAGCTTGATGCAGGATCGGCAGAGATTCGTGCGTTCGCTCTCTGCACCGGTTCCCCGCAAGACCGGTGCGCCGCCGGCCTGGCGGCGACCTTCCACTCATTGCTGGCGCACACAAGGTAGACGCGATGGGCCTGTGGGACCGTTTATTTGGACGCAAGACCGCCGTGGCAAAGCCGCCGCGCGCAGAACCCACCGTCGCCACGGCACCTGCCGACGATGCCGGCGAGGCAGCTGCCGAGATCGACCCTGCATTGCAGCCAGCATTAAGCGCGTTTCAGCGCGGCGACCACGTGGGCGCCTACAACGCTGCGCAAGCGCAGTTGCAGGCCGGTGCGGACGCGCAGCGCCTCTGCGCGCTGGCATTGAGCGCGCTGGATCGTTACCACGAAGCGTATCCGTATTGGCTCGCGCTCTATGAGCTGGAGCCGACCGCACACAACGCGCTGCAGCTGGCCACCACCTCGGTGATGTGTAACGAGATCGAGCGCGGCGAACAATGGCTGCTGACCTTCGACGACCTCAACGCGCAAGAGCGCTCAACCTCGCCAGCCACGGCGCGTACCAGCTTCCTGACCGCACTGACCCGAGCAGGTCACGGCGCGCATGCCTTGCCACATCTGGAGTGGCTGCGCGAAGCCTATGCCGGCATGTCGATCACCGACAGCCATTTCCTGTACGTTCGCGGCCTGCCGTTCCTCGAAGCATTTCTGGAGCGCAGCACCCCGTTACTGCGCGAGTGTCTGCCGGCCGATGCCCTGCCCGGCTGGTACGCACAGCTGCAACCCGCACTGGACCCGCCCGGGCAGGCCGCAGTCGCCGCGTATATCGCCTCGCTGCAATGAACACGGCGCTGCGCACATCGCCACAGTCTCGCGGCGGCTTCGTGTCGCCACTGGCATGGGTCTCGTTGTTGCTGGGCGTGGTCAGCGCATTGGCCAACCTGTTTCAGATCGTAGTGCCGCTGGCGGTGCCCGACGCCACCACGCTCGCCTTGCCCCCGGGGATCGCCTTGCCACCGTCGTGGCGGTGGGTGATCGACCACGGCATGGCGTTGTCGGTGATCGGCGTGGTGCTGTCGGTGGGGTTCGCATGGTTGAGCTGGGCGCTGCTGCAGCGACGCGAGTGGGCGCGCATCGGCTTTGTGGTGGTGCTGATCGCCACCGGGCTGCTCAATTTTGCCGGGCTGGCGTTGATCGGGCCGTTGTTCGACGGCGTGCAGGCAGTGCTGCCGGCCGATGTACTGCACAGCCCGGAGTGGCCGCAACTGCAGGCACGCCTGCAGGCCACGCAACAGATGGCACTGGTACTCATGGGCCTGGGCGCACTGGCCATCGGCTGCGTGCATGCAGCCCTCGCCTGGCGACTGTGCACGCCGTCTGTTCGCGCGGAGTTTGCCTAGGTCTAGTGACGTTGGCGCAGGCGAGGGCCATGCAGTCCGCGCGCGCATCGGCGGCCTTGCAACCAATGGCATGGATGCCGCCACGGAGCTTACATGGACGTACTTGCAGCGTGTCCTGCGATGGTGGGCGGGCAAGGGCCTTGCGGCAAACGCGAAGACCTGGGGTGCGCGGTGCCCTCACCGCTCGCGGGACACGCCGTAAACCCGTCCATGGGGGCTCGGTGGCGGCATCCATGCCGCCACACGGTCCCGCAAGCGGCGAGGACACCGCACCAGACCGTTGGCTGATGCTCTTGCTGAAGAACGAAACCAACGCGTCGCGGTTTCGGGGGGTTGCTGGTTGCCGTGCCAAACCCTGGGCACCGATCAATGCCACGGGTCCTTGCCCGCTCACCGTCGCAGGACCCTTGGCGGCATGGATGCCGCCACGGAGCTTACAGGGACGTACTTGCAGCGTGTCCTGCGATGGTGGGCGGGCAAGGGCCCTGCGGCAAACGCCAAGACCTCGAGCGCGCGGTGCCCTCACCGCTCGCGGGACACGCCGTGAATCCATCCATGGAGGCTCGGTGGCGGCATCCATGCCGCCACACGGTCCCGCAAGCGGCGAGGACACCGCACCAGACCGTTGGCTGATGCTCTTGCTGAAGAACGAAACCAACGCGTCGCGGTTTCGGGGGTTGCTGGTTGCCGTGCCAAACCCTGGGCACCGGCCACCGCCACTGGTCCTTGCCCGCTCACCGTCGCGGGACCCTTGGCGGCATGGATGCCGCCACGGAGCTTACATGGACGTACTTGCAGCGTGTCCCGCGATGGTGGGCGGGCAAGGACCAGTGGCAAACACCAAGACCTCGAGCGCGCGGTGCCCTCACCGCTCGCGGGACACGCCGTGAATCCGTCCCTGGAGGCTCGGTGGCGGCATCCATGCCGCCACACGGTCCCGCAAGCGGCGAGAACCGCACCAGACCGTTTGTCGCTGGTTTTGTTGAAGAACGAAACCATCGCGTCGTGCGGTTTCGTGGTTGCTGCGCTGAAACTTCACACACAGACCAACTCGACTGATCTTAGACGCTAACCGCCGCGGCACCTTGCCACCTTTCCGCGTCGCACTGCGACAAACTGGCGCGCTGGTGGGGGACGCACCGCGTGCAATGCACGGCTTAGAATTGGGCCATGAACGAATTCGACCGTGTACGCGATTATCTGACCGACCTGCAGGACCGTATCTGCGCCGCTGTGGAAGCCGCCGATGGGCGAGCGCGGTTCTCCGAGGATCTCTGGCAGCGTGAGGAAGGCGGTGGTGGGCGCACCCGCATCCTGCGCGACGGCGCTGTCTTCGAACAGGCCGGCATCGGTTTTTCGGATGTGTCCGGCACCCGCCTGCCGCCGTCGGCCAGCGCGCACCGCCCCGAACTGGCGGGCGCCACCTGGCGCGCTTGCGGCGTGTCGCTGGTGTTTCACCCGAACAATCCGCACGTGCCGACCACGCATATGAACGTGCGTTACTTCCGTGCCGAACGCGATGGCGAGGTGGTGGCTGCGTGGTTTGGCGGCGGCTTCGATCTGACGCCGTTCTATCCGATGGATGAAGACGTGCAGCACTGGCACCGCACCGCTCAGGCGCTGTGCGCGCCGTTCGGCGAGGAGCGCTATGCCGCCCACAAGCGCTGGTGCGACGAGTACTTCTTCCTGCGCCACCGCAACGAAACTCGCGGCGTCGGCGGGCTGTTCTTCGACGACCTGGGCCAGGACTTCGAGCGCGATTTTGCCTACCAGCAGGCGGTGGGCAATGGCTTCCTGGATGCCTACATGCCGCTCGTACAGCGCCGCAAGGACGAGCCGTTTGGCGAGCGCGAGCGCGAATTCCAGTTGTACCGCCGCGGGCGCTACGTAGAGTTCAACCTGGTCTACGACCGCGGCACCCTGTTCGGGCTGCAGAGCGGCGGGCGCGCCGAGAGCATCCTGATGAGCCTGCCTCCACGGGTGCGTTGGGAATACGGCTACAGCGCCGAACCCGGCAGCGCCGAGGCACGATTGCTGGACTATCTGGTACCGCGCGATTGGCTGGGCTGACTGCCCCACACCGTGCGGCCCAAGGCGCTGAAATCTTTTCCCTGTGAGGATTAGGGTCAGCGCCTTTATTCATTGGCTCATGCACGCGTATTCACGCGTATTCACGCGTTCAGATTCGCTCACGCTAAAAGCCGCATCGCGGAAATGAAACGCTGTGTTGATTGAGTGAGTTAATTATCCCTATTTAAATTTGTGATCTCAGCTGCAAACGCATCGACTAATGCTTCGCTGCAGCACCATCATTGCTATTCTCAATGCCGGAAATAAAAAAGCCCCGCAGACCAGGGGGAGGTCGGCGGGGCCAGGGAACGGAAACTTGGGGAGGAGTTTCCGCTCCGAGATCTGCTCCAGGGGATGGGAGAGATCTGCCGACAGGCGTTGCGCCCGTCGAGGGATATAACACCATTTTCCACATTGATGGATCGTGAAGATAACTGTTAAAAAAATGTATAATTTAACGGTTATTCATTCCTTCGATCTTGATGAATCCGCATTATGTTTGACCAGCTTATGGCTGGTCTGCGCATTCAGCATATCAGCGCGATTCGCTGCGTCAGTGCGCCTCGTCCCAGTTATCGCCCACGCCCGAATCCACCACCAGCGGCACGCGTAATTGCGCCGCCGTCGCCATGCGTGCGGTGACTTCGCTCAGCAGCGTATCGACGAAATCGATGTCGGCTTCGAACACCAGTTCGTCGTGCACCTGCAGGATCATCAGGGCGCGCTGCGCGTGCTCGGCGATCCAGCCATCCACGCTGACCATCGCGCGCTTGATGATGTCGGCGGCAGTGCCCTGCATCGGCGCGTTGATGGCCGCGCGCTCGGCGCCGGCGCGCTGGCCCTGGCTGCCGGCATTGATGAAGTCCAGATACAGCCGGCGGCCGAACACGGTTTCCACGTAGCCCTTGTCGCGCGCCTGCTGGCGGGTGGTTTCCATGAAGTCGCGCACGCCCGGGTAACGGCTGAAGTACAGCGCGATGTAGTCCTGTGCTTCGCCACGGCCGATGCCCAGCTGGCGGGCCAAGCCGAACGCGCTCATGCCGTACATCAGGCCGAAGTTGATCGCCTTGGCGGCGCGGCGCTCGTCGCCGCTGACGGTGTCGATGGTGCGGCCGAACACTTCGGCGGCGGTGGCGCGGTGCACGTCCGCGCCGGACTCGAACGCGCTCACCAGCCCGGGGTCGCCGGACAGGTGGGCCATGATGCGCAGCTCGATCTGCGAGTAGTCGCAGGCAATCAGCTTGCGCCCGGGCGGAGCGACGAAGGCGCGGCGGATGCGGCGGCCGTCTTCGGTGCGGATCGGGATGTTCTGCAGGTTGGGATCGGACGAGGACAGCCGCCCGGTGGCCGCGCCGGCCTGGTGGTAGCTGGTGTGCACGCGCCCGGATTGCGGGTGGATCATCTCCGGCAGCTTGTCGGTGTAGGTGCTGCGTAGCTTGGTCAGGCCGCGGTATTCCAGGATCACCCGCGGCAGCTCGTGCTGGTCGGCGATGGCTTCCAGCGCCTCTTCGTTGGTCGAGGGCTGGCCCTTGGGTGTCTTGACCACGGCGGGTAGCTTGAGCTCGTCGAACAGCAGCGCCTGCAGCTGCTTGGGCGAGTCCAGGTTGAAGGTGCGCCCGGCCAGCTCGGTGGCCTTCTGCTGGGCAGCGAGCATGCGCTTGGACAGGTCCGCGCTCTGGCGGCGCAGTTCGGCCGCGTCCACGCACACGCCGTTGGCTTCGATGCGGGCAAGCACTTCCACCAGCGGCATCTCGATGTCGCGGTAGACGCGCTCCAGCCCTGGTTCGGCGGACAGCTTGGGGCCGAGCACCTGATGCAAACGCAAGGTGATGTCGGCATCTTCGGCGGCGTAGCGGGTGGCGTCTTCCAGGCTGACCTGCGCGAACTTGATCTGCTTGGCCCCCTTGCCGCAGACGTCTTCGTATTTGACGGTGTCGTAGCCTAGATAGCGCTTGGCCAGGCTGTCCATGTCGTGGCGGGCGCTGCCGGAATTGAGCACGAAGCTCTCCAGCAAGGTGTCGTCGGCATAGCCGGCCAGCTCGACGCCATGGCGGCGCATCACGTGCAGGTCGTACTTGCCGTGCTGGCCGAGCTTGCGCAGCGCAGGGTCGGTGAGCAGCGGTGCCAGCTGGGCCAGTGCCTGGGTGCGATCGAGCTGGGCCGGCGCGCCGGGGAAGTCGTGGCCGAACGGCAGGTACGCCGCTTGGCCGGGTTCGGCGGCCACGCTGAGGCCGATCAGGTTGGCCTGCAGCGGGTCCAGGCTGTCGGTTTCGGTATCGAAGGCGAACTGGCCGGCCGCGCGCAGGCGGACGATCCAGTTGTCCAGCTGCGCCTGGGTGAGGATGGTCTCGTACTGGCCGGGCGCGGCCAGGGCCGGGTCCAGCTCCACCGGCGCGCTGGCCGGGCCGGAGACGAACCCGGTACCGCGGGCGCGACCGGGTTCGGTGCGGGCCACCGCCATGGCGTCGGTCTGCACGCCGGCAGCCGCGGCGCCGCCCAGCTCGCGCAGGGCCTGGCTGAAACCATAGCGGGCGTACAGCACGGCCAGCGCTTCGGCATTGGGGTCGCGCAGGTCCAGCGCACGCGGGCCACTGGCCAGCACTACGTCAGTCTTGATGGTGACCAACTCACGGTTGAGCGGCAGGCGTGGCAGGGCGGCGCGCAGGTTCTCGCCGATCTTGCCCTTGATCTTGTCGGCGTTGGCGATCACGCCGTCGAGCGAGTCGTATTCGGCCAGCCATTTGGCGGCGGTCTTGGGGCCGCACTTTTCCACGCCGGGCACGTTGTCGATGGCATCGCCCATCAGCGCCAGCAGGTCCACGATCTGGTTGGGCCGCACGCCGAACTTGGCGATTACCGCCGCGTCCGAATCCATGCGGCTGCCGCTCATGGTGTTGACCAGTTCGATGCCCGGACGCACCAGCTGCGCGAAGTCCTTGTCGCCGGTGGAGATGGTGACGCTCAAGCCATCGCTGGCGGCCTGCAGCGCCAGCGTGCCGATCACATCGTCCGCTTCCACGCCGTCGATGCGCAGGATGTCGATGCCCAGCGCATGCACGATGTCGCACATCGGCTGCACCTGCGCGCGCAGGTCATCCGGCATCGACGGGCGGTTGGCCTTGTAGTCGGCATACAAGTCATCACGAAATGTCTTGCCGGGCGCATCCACCACGAACGCCACGTACGCGGGGCGTTCCTTCAAGGTGGCGCGCAGCATGTTGACCACGCCGAACAGCGCGCCGGTGGGCTCGCCCTGGGCATTGGTCAGCGGCGGAAGCGCGTGGAACGCGCGATACAGGTAACTGGACCCGTCGATCAGGACTAATCTGCTCATGGCCCAATTCTACGCTGCACGCTCACGCCACACCGCGCCAGCGCATACTGGCCGACGACCTAAACGGATGACGACAATGAAGAGAGCACGTCTTTTGCTGTTGCCGCTGCTGCTGCTCGGCGGCTGTGCCACCACCTCCGGCGGCGCTGCCGGCGACGGGATCCCTGCCGGTGCCGATGTCACCAGCAAGACCATGGGCAATGGCGACAAGGTCGACGAATATCGCGTCAACGGCCAGCTGGAAATGGTGCGCGTGACGCCTGCCCGCGGTGCGCCCTACTTTCTGTACGACCGCGACCACGACGGGCATACCGATGCCGAGAAGGACAAGGTCAACAAGGTGTATTGGCAGCTGTATCGCTGGTGATTCGGGAGGTGGGATTGGGGATTGGTCGGCAAACGTCGGAGGGTTGAAACGCTTCGTGGCTTTGCGTTGCCGATCACCGGTTCGGTACGGGTTGGGGGCGGTGTGGCGATGCTTGGAGAGATGGCCTGTTCTGGCCAGGGCAACAGCGCTCGGCACATCTGCGTCGTGCGCCACCGGTCCTGCATTGTTGTGATGAGACGCGTGGGTGCATTCCCCACGCTCCTCACCTATGGCGGGCGCGCTGCTTCACTTCTTGCAGATTGCTGAGCCTATGGCCCGGCTTGCTGCGGCTGGTCCGGCGCACTGGCTGGTTGGCTGCCCCACGTGGTCGGCCGCATACGCGGCTCAGCTGTCTTCCAGCGGGCCGGTGACGCGTTGCAGGTCGTCGATGCCGGCCGGGGCCAGTTCCTTCATCAGCGCCAGGAAATCGCAGCCGACCAGACGTTGCGCGCGGCGCAGCAGCATCGGCACCGGGCTGGATGGTTCGTGCCGGGCGTAATAGGCGCAGATCTCTTCCAGCCGTCGCTTCACATCGTCCGGGCCGGCGATCTCGCCGGTACGGCGCATGGCAGTGGTTGGCGTGGTGGCGTGATCTTCTCCGGCAGCTTGCTCGCCATCTTCGGCGACCGCCGTGGTGCCCTGCCGCGCCTGCCAGTGCGGCAGCACGAAACGCTCCAGATCGCGCAGGTCGGTCAGCAGCGGGCGCAGGTCCGGGGCAGCAGTGCCAACACGTTCGCTCAGCAACGCATCGATCGCGCGCGCCTGCAGCAGCGCCTCGGCGATGGACTGGGCGGAGGCAGCCAGCGTGTCCGGCGTGCAGTCCAGGCAGCAGGCTTCGATCTCGGCCAGGCTGGGGCCGGTCTGGCCCTCGGGCAGTTTGATGCTGCCGTTGGCCACGCGCAGGTCGCGCAGGCTGAAGCGGCCCAACCGCGGCGATTGCACGAATGGCGTGGTACGCAGCGCGCCGAGCAGACCCATCGGGTCGCTGAGACCGACCAGGGCATTGATCCGCGAGGTCGGGTCGTTGTCGTCGTCGGCGTCCAGCTGCGGGTGCACGCTGTCCCAGTGCTGCTCCAGCAGACCATGGATCAGCGCCAGGGTGTCGGCCCAGCCCGGCAGGCCGCGCAGGCGCAGCCAGGCCGCACCCAGTTTGCCGGCGATGCGCAGGTCGCGGCTACGCCGACTGAGTTCCAATGCGAGCGTCTGCACCTTGTCCCAGTCGGGTTCTTCGGCGGCGATGACGCTGTCGCCCAGGCTGCGCTCGGCGCGGATGGCCGAGTCGCGTTCCAGGCGCAGGAAGTCCGGGTCGTATTCCAGGTCCGGGCCGGCCGGCGCGTCGTCGCTGACCGGAGCGAGCAGGGTCTGCAGGGTGGTGTCGTCGTGCATGGCAGGGGCTCCGTCGAAGAAGCCGCCGCGGTGAGGCGGCGGCAAGGCGATCATTGGGGCGTGCAGACCGCGTCCGGGTCGCCAGCATCGCAGGCCGGCTGCTGATCGTCGGGCAGGCGCAGGCCGGGACGTACCAGACCGAAGGCGCGGTACGGCGTACCGCTGGCGGACAGATCCACGAAGGCGATGGTGCGGCTGGCCGAACTTTGCGCGCGGCCAGCAAACGCGGAGGCCGGCACGTTGAAGCTGGAGCCGCCGCTCAGGTTCAGCAGGCCGCCGTCGGCGGTGGTGGCGTTGAAGTAGGCCGGTGGTGCGCCCACCGCGCCGATCGTCTGGGTGCCGGTGCCGATCAGGTAGATCGGATCCTGCTGGGTACCGATGCGCCCGGTCGCGGAGAAGCTGCCGGTGCCATTGCGCAGCGTGGCGCGCCCTTCCTGCAACAGATCGCCACGCACCGACAGGAACAGGGCGCTATTGCCGGCGTCCACGCTGTAGATGCTGCCGTCGGACAGCACCAGCGTGAGGTCGCCGGCGTTGGTCAGGCTGAAACCATTGCTGGCGGTGAAGTCGCCCAGCCGCACCACGCGGTTGTCGATGAAGGTGGCGGCATCTCCCAACAACACCGGGCCACCGGCACTGCCACGGAGCAGGTTGGCGGTGAGCGTGCTGCCGGCGCGCTGGCGGATGCCGGCAACGGCCTGCAGCCAGGTGGTTGCGCCGTTGAGCTGTCCATCCAGCAACAGCGCCCCGCCGCTGCCCAGCCGCAGCAGGGTGCCGCCATCCACGCGCCCATTGACCTGCAGCGTGGTGGCGCTGAACACGTCCAGCCCTTGCGCGCTGAAATCGGCTAGCGTGCCGATGGCATTGCCGGCGTTGGTCAGCGTGGCCGCACCGGTGGCGCTGCCGCTGAGTTGCGCTGCGCGCAGGCTGCCGGCACGCTGGGTGATCGCACCGCCGCTACGCAGGTTGAGTGTGCCGACACTGGCGATGTCGTGTGCGAGCTGCATGGCGCCGCCGCTGCCCAAAGTCACGGTGCTGCCGGTGATCGCGCCATTGCTGGATAGCTGGCCGCCCGCCTGCAGGTTCACCGCACCGCTGGATTGCGCGGCGGCAGCCAGGTCGTTGCGATCGGCCAGGGCGATGCTGCCGCCACTGGCCTGCACGCTGCCCTGGAAATCGTTGCCGACATCGGTGAGCACAATGGCCCCGGTGCCGGCGTCGAGCACGCTGTCGCCGACGATGGTCAACGCGCCCTGCTGGGTGATGTCGGCGCCGGTTGCGGCTGGCCGCACCACCGCCTGCGCGGTCAGCCGGCCGGTGCTGCCGGCCGCGCCGGTGCCGCTGCGCGCCGCCAGCGTGCCGCCGATACGGCCCTGACCCAGGTTCAGGCCGGCGCCGCTGGCGACGTCCAGCGCACCCACGTCCAGCGTGCCCAGCGTCAGCCCGTTGCGATCGCGCACACGGGTATCGCCACCGCTCAGGCTCAGGGCCGACTGGAAATCGTTGCCGGCATCGGCCAGCGCGATGGTCGCGCCGGCGCTGTTGATGCGGGTGGCACCGGTCACGGTCAGCGCACCGGTCTGCGTCACCGCACCGCCGTTGCTGGCGGCATCCAGATCGCCATTGACCAGGCCAAAGCCTAGGTTCAATGCACCGTTGCTTGCGACACTCAATGCGCCGGTGTCGAGTGCATCCAGGGTGAGTGCATTGGTATCGCGCACCCGCGTGGCGCCGCCGGTTAACGCCAGCAGCCCCTGGAAATCGTTGCCCGCCGCATCCAGCGTGATCGCGCCGCTGCCGGCATCCACCACGCTGTTACCAGCGACTTGCAATGCGCCCGCATTCTGCGTGATGGCAGCGTTGGTGCTGCGCAGGCTCAGCGTTCCGCTGGCGATGACGTCATCGCCCAATGCAATCCCGTTGGCACCGCTGAGCTGCACATCGCCGCCGCGCAAAGCATGCGTGGTGGTCAGCGTACCGCCGCGCGCAGTGAGGCTCAGCGCGCCGGTACCGACATCGATCGCACTGGTTGGCAGCTGCAGGGCGCCGCCGGCATCCAGCGAGACCGAGGCGTTGCCACCGCTCTGCAAGGAAGCGATCTGCAGGTCGTTGCGGTCCACTAGCACGATGCCGGAGCCTGCCGCAGTCACTGCACCGGCAAAATCGTTGTTGGCGTCGTTCAGCGTGATTGCGCTGCTGCCGGCGTTGAGCGTGCTGGTGCCGGTGATGTTGAGTGCGCCGGTCTGGACGATGCCGTCGCTGGCGCTGCTGGCGACCAGTGCGCCGTTGACGGTGCCCTGGCCCAGATCCAATGCGCCGTTGCTGGTGACCGTAAGTGCGCCGGTGTTGTGCGTCCCCAGTGTCAGCGCGTTGCGATCATTGAGTTGTACCGCGCCGCCGGTCAGCGTCACTGCATTCTGGAAGTCGTTGTTGCCGGCCAATGCGATGGCAGCGGTGCCGGCGTTTGCCTCGGTGGTACCGCCAACCGTGAGTTGGCCGGCGGTTTGGTTGATCGCGGCGTTGGTAGTGCGCAGGGTCAAGTTGCCCGCGTTGATGTCGTGCGCCAGCGTCAGCCCGTCGCGTGCATCGAGCACGACATTGCCGCCGCTGAGCGTGCCGCCCGTGCTGAAGGCGCTGCCGGTGGCGGTCAGGCTGAGCGTGCCGGTGCCGGCCGAAATCGCCGATGCCGGCAGGTTGAGCGTTTGCGCGGTCAACGCGATATCGCCACCGGTATTACCGGCGATCGATGACACCGACAAGGTGTTGCGGTCGGTAACGGTGATGCCATTACCGGCCAGGCCGACCGCGCCCTGGAAATCGTTGTTGGCGTTATTCAGCGTGATTGCACCATTACCGGCGTTGAGCGTGCTGGTGCCGTTGATGGTCAGCGCGCCGGTCTGGCCGATAGTGCCGTTGGTGCTGTTGGCGATCAGCGGGCCGTTGACGGTGCCTTGGCCCAGGCTCAAGGCGCCGTTACTGGTGACCGTGAGTGGGCCGGTGTTGTGCGTCCCCAGTGTCAGTGCGTTGCGATCGTTGAGCTGCACAGCGCCGCCGGTCAGCGTCACCGTGGTCTGGAAGTCGTTGTTGCCGGTCAGTGCAATGGCAGCGCTGCCGGCGTTTGCATCGGTGATACCGCCAACCACAAGTTGGCCTGCGGTTTGATTGATTGCGGTATTGGTGGTGCGCAAGGTCAAGTTGCCGGCGGTGATGTCATGCGCCAACGTCAAACCATCGCGTGCATCGAGCACGACATTGCCGCCGCTGAGCGTACCGCCCGTGCTGAAGGCGCTGCCGGTGGCGGTCAGGCTAAGGGTGCCGGTGCCGGCAGAGATTGCCGATGCCGGCAGGTTGAGCGTCTGGGCGGTCAACGCGATATCGCCGCTGGTATTGCCGGCGATCGACGACACCGACAGCGTGTTGCGGTCGGTGACGGTGATGCCGTTGCCTGTCAGGCCGACGGCCCCCTGGAAATCGTTGGTGGCATTGTTCAACGTGATGGCACCGCTGCCGGCATCCACGGTGGATGCGCCACCGACGGTCATTGCGCCGGCCTGGGTGATGCCGCCGCCGCTGCTGCGGGCGAGCAGCGTGCCAACGGTGGTGCCTTGCCCCAGGTTCAGGGCGCCGCCGCTGCGGGCGGAGAGCGTGGTGATGGTAAAAGTGCCGAAGGTCAACGCATCCAGGGCGCTGATCTGCACCGCGCCGCCCGTGACCGACAGCACGCCGGTGAAGACATTGGATGGGCTCTGCAGGGTCACGTTGCCGGCCCCGGCGTCGATGTCGGTCGTGCCGTCCACATCCAGCGTGCCGGCGAGCTGTTCGACGATGCCGTCAGCGGTGCTCAGCTGCAGGGCGCCATTGGCAGTGATGTCGTGCCGCAGCGCCATGCCGGCGCCTGCGTTGAGGCTGACATTGCGACCGCGCAGCGCGCCGTTGGTCAGCAAGCTGCCGCTCTCTGCACTCAGGCGCAGATCCGCGCTGCCGGTGTCGATGGTCTGAACCGGCAGGCTGAGCGCGCGGCCTGCGGTCAGCGTGACCGGGCTGTTGCTGCCGCTGCTCAGCGAGGCGATGGACAGGTCGTTGCTGTCGTAGACGGTGATGCCGCTGCCGGTCAATGCCAGTTGCGCCATGAAGTCGTTGCCGCTGCCGGCCAGCGCAATGGCGCCGGTACCGGCATCGACCGTGGCAAGCGCGCCGGCGGTGACCGCACCAGCGGTCTGGGTAATGGCTGCGTTGTTGGTGGTCAGGGTCAGGCTGTCGGCGGCGGTGATGTCATGCGCCAGGTTCAACCCGCTGCCACCGCGCAGACGGATCTGGTTGGCGCTCAGCGCGCCGCTGGTGCCGAGCAGCCCGCCCTCGGCGGTCAGGCTCAGATTGCCGCTGCCGATGTTGATCGCCTGCGCGGGCAGCGACAGTCCGCCACCGGCGGTGAGGGTGACATCGCCGCCGGCTCCGGCGCTCAGGGCGCCGATGCGTAGCGCGTTGCGGTCGCGCACCGAGATGCCGGTGCCGGTCAGCGCCAGCGCGTCCTGGAAATCGTTGTCGCTGTTGCTCAACGCGATGGCGCCGCTGCCCGCGTCCAGCGTCGCCGCACCGGTCAGCGTCAGTGCGCCGCTTTGCCCGATCGTGCCGCCGTTGCTGGAAGCGGTCAGGCTGCCGCCGATGGTTCCCTGCCCCAGGTCCAGGTTGCCGTGGCTGGCGACGGTGAGTGCGCTGGTGCCGAGGCTGCCGAGGCTGAGCGCGTTGCGGTCGTTGACCAGCACCGTGCCGCCGGTGAGCGACAGCGCGCCCTGGAAATCGTTGTTGGTGCCGTTCAAGGTGATCGCACCGGCGCCTGCCGCCGCCGTGGCGGTTGTGGCCCCGGTGACATCGAGCAAACCGGCGGTCTGGGTGATCGCTGCCGTGTCGCTGGTCAGCCCGAGCGTGCCGCGTGCCTGGATCGCGTGCGCCAGGTTCAGGGCGCCGCTGGCGCGCAGCGCCACATTGTTGCCTGTCAGCGTGCCTGCGGTGGTCAGCGCACCGCCGAGCGACGTCAGGCTGAGGTCACCGGTGCCGGTGTCGATCACCTGGGTGGGCAGGGTGAGTGTTCCGCCGGCCAGCACCTGGGTGGCACCGTTGCCGGTCGTGGTCAGCGCGGCCAAGCTCAGGGCATTGGCATCGCGCAGGGTGATGCCATTGCCGGTGAGGCTGACAGCCGCCTGGAAATCGTTGCCGGCGCTGTCCAACATGATGGTGCCGCTGCCGGCATTCAGCGTGCTGGCCCCGGTGACGGTCAGTGCATTGGTCTGGCTGATTGCCCCACCGCCGCTGTTGGCGGTCAATGCGCCGTTGATGGTCCCTCTGCCGAGGCTCAAGGCGCCGTTGCTGTTGACGGTCAGCGCCCCGCTGTTCACTGTTCCCAGCGACATCCCGTCGACGTCGTTGAGTTGCACGTTGCCGGCGGAGAGATTGAACACCCCGGAAAAATTGTTGCCCGCCCCGGTCAGGGTGACCGCACCGGAACCCGTGTTGGCGGTGGTGGTGGTAGCCACCACCACGCTGCCCGCGGTCTGGTTGACCGCGGCATTGCCGGTGGTCATGTTCAACGCGTCCGCGGTGACATCGTGCGCGATGGTGATGCCATCGCGGGCGCGCAGGCTGACGCTGCCGCCGCGCACGCTGCCGGCCGTGCTCAGCGCACCGCCGTTGGAGGCCAGCCGCAGCGATGCGGTCCCGGTATCGATGGCAAAGCCCGACAACTGCAGCGTGGCGTTGGAAAACAGGTCCACGGCGCTGTCGGCGCCGCTGGTCAGCGCGGCCACGCTCAGGTTGTCGCGATCGTGCACGGTGATGCCACTGCCGGTGAGCGTCAGTGCACCGCTGAAGTTGTTGCTGTCATTGCCCAGTGCGATCGCGCCGCCACCGGCGTTGATGGTGCCGGTGCCGGTGACGTTCAACACGTCGGTCTGGGTGATGGACCCGCCGCTGCTGGTGGCAGTCAAGACACCGCCGACCGTGCCGCGCCCGAGATTCAAGTCGCCGTTGCTGCTGACGGTGAGGTTGCCGGTGGACAGCGTGCCCAGCGTCAGCGCATTGCTGTCTGCGATGCTGGTGGCGCCGCCAGTCAGCGTGACCGTCTGTTGGAAGTCGTTGCTTCCGGTGGCCAGCGTGATGCCGCCAGTGCCGGCCTGCAGATTGCTGGTGCCGGTCACGGTGAGCCCACTCACGGCCGACTGGCTGATCGCGCCATTGTTACTGGTGGCCGCCAGCGTGCCGCCCACCCTGCCGCTGCCCAGATGCAATGCGCCGCGACTGTTGGCGGTGAGGTCGCTGGTGGACAGCGCTCCCAACGTCAGCGCATTGCCGTCGTCGATGCGGGTGGCACCGGCGGTGATGTTCACCGCGCCGGTGAAGTCGTTGCCGGCATTGTCCAGCGTGAGAGCGTTGCTGCCCAGCGCGAAGGTGCTGGTTCCGTCCACGTCGAGTGCGTCGGTCTGGCCGAGGCTGCGTGCATTGGTCACGCTGAGGTTGCCGCCCACCGTGGCGCGGATACCGGCGATCTGGTTGCTGCCGGTGAGCAGCAAATTCCCGCCGGCCGTGGCACCGAGATCACCGGCGGTCAGGACGCCGGTCTGTTCAATGCCGCCCGCGCCGGCGCTATAGCCGATCGAGCCGGTATCGACATTGATGCTGCCGCTGCCACCGATGGAGGTGCCGGTGGCGCCATTGGCGATCAACGAGACATTGCCGTCGGAGCCAGCCGACGACAGCGAGGCGGCGCTGATGATGCCGCTGTTGTTGATCAACTGATTGAACACCCCACTGGCGGCGCTTGCCTGCAGGCTGATGGTGTTGCCGGGTGCAATCAGGCTGCCGGTGTTCTGCACTGCCAGCGTTGCGAGCTGCGATTGCAGCGCGCGGGTGATGACGACACCGAACCCGCCGGACTCGAAACTGAGCGTGGCACGGTCCGCGCCTGCCAGCGTGATATTCCCCGCGGTGGCGGTGATGGTGCCGTCGTTGACCACCTGACCACCGATCAGATTCACCGAGCCTGCCGCCGCGGTGATAGTGCCGCTGTTGGACACCCGTGCCGTGGCGCCGCCGGCATCCAGTGCGTCGTTCTCGTTCATGAAATCGGCCGCCGTGGTGCCCAGGCTGCTGGCTACCAGTCCGCCGACATTGACTTGTGCGGTGTTGCCGAACAGCACGCCGCGGCTGTTGATCAGGAACACCTGCCCGTTGGAACTGAGGTTGCCGAAGATCTGGCTGGCCGAGCTGCCGCCGATCAGGTTGAGCACCGCTGCGTTCGTGGAGGGCTGATCGAAGCGCACCGTCGCCGCCGAGCCGATGTCGAAGGACGACCAGGTCAGCGCCATCCGGTTCGAGGTCTGCGTGATCACCTGGGTGGCGCCACTGGGCGCCTGGATGGTGCCCAAGCCACCGGCAATGCTGCCCCCGGTCGGCAGCTGTGTGCTGGTGACCTGCGCGGCGACCGGTGCGCTGAGCGTGAGCGCGGCTGCCAGCGCAAGCGCCAGTGGCGCGCGGGGCGGCAACGAACGGAAAGAGTGGGCTGCAGCGGTCGCGGCGGTGTGGTTGGCGTGCATGCGCAGATCCCTTAAAAAGTGAAGCCGAAACGCGTGTAGATGCGGGCGTCGTCGCGACCATCGGAGGCGTTGCGGCTCCCGGTCGGCAGGGCGGCGGTGAGGCGCCATTCGAAATTGGCGTACTGCGGCAAACGAAAGGTGAAGCCCACACCGGCGGCGTCGAAGGTCGCCGGCGCGGCCACGCCGCTGGCCGCATACACGCGGGCGTGATCGGCGAACACGTCCAGCTCCAGCAATTCGCGCCACGGGCGGCCGTTAAACGGCGAGGCGGCATCGGCAAAGCCCGGCGCATCGACGTGATATTCCAGCGCGGTGTAGTAACCACGGTCGCCCAGTGCATCGGACACCGGATACGCGCGCACGCTGTCCGGCCCGCCGACGGCGAACTGTTCCAGCGGGGCCAGCGTGTCGTCGCTGTATTGGCCGCTGAACTTGAAATACAGGCGTTGGGTGCGGGTGAGATATTGCAGGCGCGTGTAGGACAGCCGCGCCAGGGTGAAATGGCTGTCGCGGTCGGGGGTGACCAGATCCGGGTCGGCCGAGCCATCGCGCACGGCCTGGCGCACGCTGAGCTGCAGCAGATCCACCCCGCGCCAGCGCAGGTCGGTGCGGCGCAGCGAGGCGCCGAGTTCGGCCACGTCGAAGGATTGGTCGGACAGGTTCAGACCGGCCGCTTCCAGCCGCGATTTTTCCCGCAGATACCGCGCCGAGCCTTGCAGCTGCAGCAGATCGTGATTGATGAATTTCCAGTCGGCACCGGCATACACCACCGAGGTCGGGCCCCTGAGCCCAAGCCTGGCGAACACGCCGTTGCGGACTTCCAGCTCGCTGCGGCTGGCGCCAACCACCGCGCTCAGGCCGGACACCTGCCCCACCGGCAACGCATACGACAACGCGCCGATCTGGCTCTGCCGCGGCGACAGCGAATAGGCGTAGTTGGCAGCGAACACATCGCCCAGCCCGAGCGGGCTGTTCCAGGTGATGCCGGCCTGCGCGCGATAGCGGCCGGTGAGTTCGGTGCCGTAGTTGTTGCCGCCCAGGCTGATCACGTACGGGCGAGCGGCTTCGCTGGCAACCAGCACCACGTCGGTTTCGCCGGCGTTCTGGCCCGGTTGCAGCACTGAGGACAGCGACACGCCGGGCAGATCGCGCGCATACAACAGGGCGGTGTCCACGTCCTGCTTGCGCAGCGGGCGGCCCTGCAACTGGCGCAGCGGCGCCGACAAGGTGTTGCCGCGATAGCGCGCAGCGCCTTGCACGGTGACCTGGCCGATGCGCCCTTCGAGCACGCGGATCTCGATCAGCTGCTCCGGGCCGGGCGTCTGCGCCGGCAGGTAGGCGGTGCTGACGATGAAGCCGGCTTCGCGATAGGCGCGGGTGACAGTGTCGGCCACCGCCTGCAGCTGGTCGAAGCGCAGCGCCACCACTGGCTGGCCCTGCGCCAGTGCAGCGAAGGCGGCATCGGCCACGGCCTGGATGCGCGCCGGGTCGATGCCGGCGTCGGGGTAGCTGCCCACATCACGCACGCGGAATCCGCGCACCGGCAAGGTGGCTGCGGTATCGCCGCGGTCCTTCATTGCCGGCAATGCGGCGCCGCCTGCGGGCGCAACATCGGCGGCGCCGGGGTCCTGCGCCCACGCAGGTGCGGCCAGCCACAGGCACGCGGACACCGCCGCGGCCAGACACGTCATACGCATACGTCACTTACCCCCGAAAACTTCCGTTGTCGCGCATGCCCGACGTGCCGTGCGGTGCATGCGTCGGGGTGCATGCCTGCATGGAAATCGGCGTGGTTGCGCTCGCCCCTGACTGAACGCCGGTCGAACCCTGGCGTACATTTATGGAATATTAGCAACATTAGTGCGACGGCAGTCACCGTTACGACAATTGCCGTCGCCCGCTTGCGATATTGGCTGAAGCGCTCACGCTGCAGCGGCGGGCTGGAGCGGTCGTCGAGCGGCCGCAACTGCGGGTTGCGCAAGGTCGCGCCCTGCGCTTGGCGGGCGGCGTCCAGCACATTGCGCCGACGGGCGCGGTACTGCACGCGGTCGATCTGGCCGAGCTGATGCACCTGCGCCAGCGCATGCAGCTGGGCATTGGCCGGGTGCTGCGTGCTGCCGCTCATGGCACCTCCCGCAATACGCGAAAGCCGACGTCCGGCTGCGCCGAGCCGTTGTCGGCGCGGCTGGCCTGCACGGTGCAATCGGACCAGTAACTGGCGAAGCTGCCGCCGCGCGCCTGCACGCCGGCGCCGCTGGAGACCCATTCCCACACATTGCCGGTGAGGTTGATCAGCCCCCACGGGTTGGCATCGCGCCCGCGTGCGGACACCGGGGCCCGCACGGCCTCGGCGGCGCTGGCAGTGGGCGGCACGCAGTTGCTGTCCTCGGCCTGGCGCCAGTTGGCGCCGGCCTGCGCGGCATGCAGCCATTCGGCATCGCTGGGCAGGCGGTAGCGCCAGCCGCCGCTGCCGATGGTCAGCCAGCGCAGGTAGGCGCGGGCCTGGGTCAGGCTGATGTTGCGCACCGGTGCGCGCGCCAGTTCGGGCGTGCTGGCGGCCTGCGCCGTGCAGCGGCCGGTGGCCTGGCAGAACAGGTTGAAGTCGGCCACCGCCACCTCGCCGCGCGACAGCGCATACGGCTTGCCGCCGTCGATGCCCGGCACCACCACCAGCATCGGGCCGCGGGTGTCGCCCAGCGTGTCGAAACAGGCCGCGCCACGTCCGGGCAGGCCGGCGCCGCCGCACGGGTCCGGGCCGGTCGGCACCGGTGGCAGGCTGGCGTCGTCGTCCGCGCTGGCGGGCACTGCGGCAGCCGCCGTGGCGCTGCGCACGGTGCCGGTGGCGGCGGTGCCGGGCTTGGCAGTGGATGTGCTGCGCGGCGGTTTGGTTGTTGAGGTGGGTGCGGTTGCATCGGTCGTATTGCCGGCCGGCACGCTGTCCGATGCGGGCGCATCACCCACCGGTGCGCGTTGCAGGCGTGCGGAGAGCGAACCTTCGGGCAGCTGCCCGGCGGCCTTCATCTGCGTTTCCAGCTGCGTCAATGCGGTGGCGTCGCTGCGGTACAGCTCCTGCAGGCGCTGGGCGAGTTGCTGACGCTCGCTGGCCGGCAGCGTGGCGGCCGTCATCACGGCGGCCACCACGGCATAACGGGTGCGCGCGCTGCGGAGTTCGGGGCGCTGGCCCAGCGTCTGCACGCCTTGCGCCAGCAGGTCGGCGGCCTGCGCATAGCGCCCCTGTGCGAACGCATCGCCGGCGTTGTTGCGATACACCTGCGACAGCAATTGCGGGCCTTCGCTACGCAGCAACGGATGGGTGGGTTGCAGCGTGCGGATCCGCGCCAGCGCATCGCCGGTCTTGCCCAGATCGTTGGCGGCGGCGGCGCGGCGCAGCGATTCGATCCGCCCGGCCAGTTCTGCCTCGGTGCTTTCGCGTGCCAGCGCGTGTTCGAGCTGTTGCTCCAGCGTCTGCAACCGGGTGCGCTGGGCGAGCAAGCTTGCCGATTGCGGTACCAGGCCCAGGCCGAAATCCACCAGCGCCTGCGCGCCGGCCAGCTGCGCGGGATCGCTTTGTACGGAGACCGCCGCGCTGATGGCCTCGGCCAGTGCCGTGCCCTGGCTGCTGCGCTCGGCGGCCGGCAGTGCGGCCAGTTCGGCGTCGATGCGCGCGCGCCAGGCAGGGTCGGTACCGGGGTTTGCCAGGTCGGCCGCCAGCGCCTTGCGTGCGCTGTCGGCATCGCGCGGCGCGGCGGCCACCGGTGTGCGTGTGGCTTGCTGCTCGGCCACGCCGACCTCGGCGCTGCGCAACTGCAGCCGCAACGACTCCGGGAATGCTGCGCGTGCCTGTTCCACTTCAGTACGCGCGGTGGTGAGTTGGCCGGCAGCGACCGCCTCGGCGATGGCCGCGTCCAGGCGCACTTCCAGCGCGGAATGGCGCAACAGACTGCTGTCAGGGTCGATGCGGCGCACCTGGTCGAGCGTGGCCAGCGCATTGTCGGGTTGATTGCGGAACAACAGGCCGGCGTCGAGTTGACGATTGAGCGTGGTGTCCAGCGCATTGAGGCGTTCGTTCTTTTCGCGTTCGATGGCCTGGCGGCGCGCATCCAGCGACGGTGAATACAGCCGCAGCCGGTCGCGCAGCGCGAAGACCTGCAATGCGCCGCGGTAATCGTCGCGGCCGTTGGCCGGATTCCATAACGCGTCCAACCGACGCAGCAGGAAATCCTCGATCAGGTCGCTGCGGTCCATCAGCACGCGCCGGCGGTCGTCCGCGCTGAGGCTGGACAGCGCCTGCATGGCCTGGCTTTCGTTGCGGTACTGCTGGGGGTCCTGCGCACCGAAACGTGCGATCACCTCATCCAGATGGCGCTGATGCAGGTAACGCGACGCGCCCCACCCGCCCACGCCGAGCACCGCCAGCGCGGTGGCGCCGTAGCCAAGCATGGGCAACGCGCGTTCGCGCAGCGGCACCTGGCGCAGGCCATCGAGCAACTGATCCACGCGCTTCAAGCGATGCATGGCCGGGAACGCCACCGCCGCGCACAGCGCGGCGTACTGGCGCCGGGTCAGGCCGGGCACCGGCGGCGGACGGCGGCCATCGCGCAGCGCCACTTCGGCGCTGAGTTTGTCGAACGGGTGCTTGCCGGTGAGCAGTTCGAAATACACGCAACCCAGCGCGTACAGATCGTCGGCCGGTGTGGGTGCCTGCCCGCGGATCATTTCCAGGCTGGCGTAGGCCGGGGTCAACGCGCCGAGCGTGGCGGCATCGAAGACGGTCTGTTCGCCGGACACATCGGCGGCGTGTTTGCCGGCGCGTGCGATGCCGAAGTCGAACACCTTGGCCACGCCGTCGCGGGTGACCATGACGTTGCCGGGCTTGAAGTCCGAGTGCACCACGCCGGCGGCATGCGCGCGGATCAGCGCCCGGCCCATGCCATCGATCAGCGGCCACGCCTGCTTGAGCGGCATGCCGTGGTAGGCCTGCTCGCGGATCAACGTTTTCAGGTCGCTGCCGTCGATGTACTCCATGGTCATGAAGACCAGGGTGCGATCCTTGTCGAAGTCGTACACCCGCACGATGTTGTCGTGCGCCAATTTTTGCGAGCGGCGCGCCTCGCGTTGCAACGCGACCAGCGCATCGGGATGGCGGCGGAACTCATCGCTGAGCACTTTCACTGCCAGCCACGGGTCGCGGTCGCGTGCTTCCACCTTGCGTTCGTCGCGCGCCAGATACACCACGCCCATGCCGCCGCGCCCGAGCTCGCGTTCCAGCAAGAACCGCCCCTTGAGCAAGCTGCCGACGCTGGCATGGTCGCCGCCGGCCGCCTCGGCCAGGTGCTGCCAACTGGACAGGCTGGCGGTGCCTGCGGTGCCGGTCCCGGTGTGCGTGCCCACGCCGGTCTGGGTGCCCAGGCCCAGGCTGGTGAGGCTGGGCACCTCGCCGGGCAGCGGCTGCGCCGGTTGCACGCGGGTGATGTCGTCTTCGATGGGTGCGATGGGGCGGCGCGGCATCACCACGGTGGCGTCGTCGTCGCCCGGCGGCGCGGCGGGTGCAGCGGTTGGCGAGGGTGCCGGCGGTGTGCGATTGCGCAATGCATCCAACCGATGCATCAAGGTGGTCACGGTGACATCGTCCAGCAGCTGCTGGCGCTGCAAGTGCGACAGCGTTGCCACGCCGTCGCGGTATTCGGCATCCGGCACGGCCGCGCGTTTGCCCAGCGCGGCCAGCACGGCGTCCAGATTCAATGCGCCGCTGCGCATGGCGGTGACCAGTTCGGTCACGGTGGCAGTGTCTTGGTGCATGCGCTCACTCCTGCAGGCGGACGACGACGGCGGTGACGTTGTCGCGCGCCGCCCGGCCCATCGCCAGTTCGAACAACCGCGCCAGCAACGCGCGTGGATCGCCGAAGCGATGGCATTCGGCATCCAGCTCCGGGTCGGGGATTTCCTTGTTGATGCCGTCGCTGCACAGCAAAAATTGCGTGCCCGGCAGGCTTGGCAGCAGCACCCAATCGACGAACAACGGCTCTTGCGCACCCACTGCACGGGTGAGCACGCCGGCTGCCGCAGCGGCGGCCTGGGCATTGCCGAACTGGGTGACGTCCTCGCGCACGCCGTGCACGTGATCGCGGGTGAGCTGGCGCAGCGGGCCGCCGTGGTGCGCATAGATGCGGCTGTCGCCGACCCAGCCGCACAGCATGAAGTCCGGGTCGTGCACCAGCACCACCACGGTGGTGGCGATCATGTCCACGCGGCGTTGCCGGGCGACCTGCAGCAACTCGGCGTTGATCTGCGCCAGGGTGTCGTCGATGGCGTCGAGAAAGTCGCACAGGTCCGGCGGGCGCACCAACGCGCCCAGCCGCTGCACCAGCAACTGGCTGGCGTAATCCCCGGCGCTGTGGCCGCCCAGGCCGTCGGCCACCACCCACAGCCCGGCGTCGTCGCGCAGCAGCAGTGCGTCTTCGTTGAGCCGGCGCACCTTGCCGGTTTCGGTGTGCCCTGCGGATTGATAGAGCGCGCTCATCGGGTGACCTCGGTGATGTCCTCATCGGCCAGCAGCCAGTCCAGATAGCGCTCGGCGGCAGGCAGCCCCGCGAGCGCCTGCGCGGCGCCGCCCAGCGGCCACCACAGCGACTGGCCGTGCGCCGGTGCATGCGCGGTGGAGGGCGTCGCCGGCACCGCGAGCGCACGCACGGCGGTGTCGAAGCCCACCGCATCGGCGCGGGCGCGCAAGGCACGGCCCAGGCACGCCGCCAATGCGCCGAACCAGGCGTGGCTGGGCAGGCAGGCATGCGGCAACGGCATCGCCACGATCAGCGGGAAGCAGCGCCCCACGCGGTCTTCGCCCGGGCCCAGCACACCGGCCCAGGCCTGCGGACCGCAGACACCCGGCCCCAACGCGAACGCGCGCATGCCGCTGCGCCGGTACGCGCCGGACCAGCGCTCGCCAAGCTGCTGGCGCACCGTGTCCAGGCAGCCGGCAAAGTGCGCGTCCCACGGCTGCACGAAGCTGGCCGGCAGGCGCCGCTGCACGAAGTCGCCCACGCCAGGCAACTTGCCGTGGAAGCCGATCTGATCGGTGGCCGGCATGCTCATCCGCCGCACGCAAACTGCTGGACGTCGCTGTCCAGAAACGGGTGACGCAGGTTGCCCGCACGCAGCGGCACCTGCACGTCGTGGCCACCGAGTGCGAAGCTGGCGACAAAGCGCAGATCGGACGGGTTCTGCAGATGCCCGGCCTGCAGCGCGCGAAACAGCGCCCAGTCGCCTTGATAGTCGAGCGTGCCCAGCGCCACGCCATCGGCGCCGAAGGCGGCGATGGACACATGCCCCGGCACCGGGCCGGGCCAGATCATCGGCATGCTTTGCGCCGCACCGGGCTGGTAGTCGTAGCGCTGGCCTTCGATGTCCAGGGTCAGCCGGGTGACGCCCTCGCCCAGCGTGGGTGCCAGCACGGTAAAGCCCACCTGCGGCACCGGACCGCCGCGAAAATATTTCTGCCGGATGCGCTGCGCCAGTTGCAGCTGTGCGGGCAGGCCGGGCGCGCCGACCACCGCATCCGGGCCTTGTTTCCAGCGCCATTGCGGCGCCTGCGTGTCCAGCAGCGGCTGCACGGTGCCGGTGTAGAGCGCATCCAGGCGCCCGCCGGTGCCGAACAATTCGCCAAAATTCTGCAGCGGAAGATCGACCTGCGCCTCCGGGTCGAACGGGTAGCGCCCGCGCACGAAATCGCTGCACACCTCGCCCACCGATTGGCGCACCTGCGCATCCAGCGCGGCGCGTGCGCCCTGGGTCATCAAGGTGGCGCTGCCGCCGGCCAGGGTTTGCAGCCAATCGGTCACCGGCGGCGGCAACTGCGCCATTTCCTGCCGGGCCGCGGCCAGTTGTGCAGTGGCGGCGGCCGCATCGCCGCCGCCTTGCGACACCACCAGCAGCTGCCTGCCCAGTTGATCGAGCACGCTCAGCAGATGATCCAGCGGCGTGCTGCCGGGTGCGCCGGCCGTCAATGCGTTGAGCGCCAGAAAGTGCTCGCTGATCGCCGCGCCCGGTGCCGGTGCGTTGGTGGCGGCGGGGTCGGCCGGGGTAGCCAATGCGGCGCTCATCGCGGCACCGCCCGGCAGCGTTGCTGCGGCCGCTTTGGCCTTGGCCGCTGCCTTGCCGGCTGCTGCGGCAACGGCGCGCTGCGCAGGGTCGGCCGGCGGTGCGCGATCCATCGCCTGGGTGTGCTCGCCGACCACGCCCAGCAACAACCGCAACGGCGAGCTGGGGCCGGCCAGCTTGGCGGCGCTGGCGCTGGCGGCGGCCAGATCAGCGGCCGGGCGCAATTGCAGATCGGCCAGCAGCGCGTCCCAGTAGCGGATGTAGTCGGCCTCGTAGCGCTGGCCGACCTCGCGCACCAGCGCGGCCTTGGCGGGGGCATCCAGCGGCGCGCCGCCGAACACCCAATCGTCGCGCCCGAAGCGTTCCACCGCCTGGCCAATGCCATCGCGCTGCAGGCCAGCGAAGACCGGTTGGGTGTACAGCGCCGGCACCGGCGTGGACAGCGCGGTGCCGCTGCGCCGCACGAAGGTATCGGCCAGCAAGCCCAGTGCCTTGTCCAGCCGCAGCGGCGTGCCGGCCGGCGGCGTCAGCAGCAGGTTGCCGTAGATCAAGGTGGACAGATCGGCCGCACGCAGGCTGGCGCGTGCCTGCGCGATGCGCTCGCCATCCAGCGACAGCGCGCGCACGCGCTCGGGAGCATCGAGCACGGCCTGCAACTGCGTGCTCAGCGCCTGCTGCTGCGCCACGTCGCGCGGAAACAGTTTGCCGGCCTCGATGGCCGCCAGCGCGCTGAGTTGCGCCGCATCCAGATGCTGCGGCTGGCCGAGCATCAGATACCCCTTGAGCGTGTAGTACAACGCCTGCGGCGCCTGCGCGTTGTCGACCAGACCGTTGCGAAAGCGCACCGCCAAGGCAGGCAACAGGGTGGCGTTGAGCTGGCGCAGATACCCGGCCTGCAGTTCGTCGCCCAGAGCGGCGCCCTGGAACAAACCCATCCGCAGCGACCACGGCGTGTGCGGGTGATACTGGCGCGCTACCTGCACCACCGCTTGCGTCGCCGCGGCCTGTTGCAGCGTGCGCGCCACGTAGTCCGGCATGGCGGTGGCGGTATTGGGATCGGGCACGGCAGGCCGTGCCTCCAGTGCCTGACGCACCTGGTCGAGATAGCCGCGATTGCCCAGATAACTGACGCCCAACCCGGCCAGCAGCGCACCGCTCAACAACGCAACGCCGGCATAGGCGGCCGCCTGCAACCACGCCATGCGGCGTTGCCGGGTAGGCGGGGTATTGGCCAGTCCGGATTCGCGCAGCACCACCTCGCGCAGCAAGCGCTCGACAAAGAACGTGCGGCGCTGCGCACCGGGTGCATGCACGCGTGCATCGTCCACGCCGAAGGTGCGTGCCACCGCGCCCATCATGCGATCGATCGGCGTGCCTTCCTGCGTGCCGGAGGTGAAGTACACCCCGCGCAGCAGCGGCGCCGGCCCGTAGGCGGTGCCGGCAAAGGTGCCTTCGACAAATTGCCGCGCATGTTCGCCAAGCGCCGCCACCTGCTGCGGAAACGCCAGGATCGCCGCACGCCGCAAACGGTCGCGCTCCAGGTTCAGCCGCGCGAACAGGCGGGCGCTCAGCTGCTGCTGCAGCAGATTGAATTCTTCGGCAAAGCCGCGCGCGGCGCGGCCGTCGAGCGTGTGCGCCAGCGGAAACGACATGCCCCAGACCTGGCTGCGCTGCGCAGGCGTGAGATCGTCGAAGAATTCGCCAAAGCCACCGATCAGATCGCACTTGGTAAAGATCAGATAGACCGGCACGCTGGCCTGCAGCTGCTCGGCCAGCTCGTCCAGGCGGCACCGGATCGCCTGCATGTGCGTGTCGCGTTCGCCATCGTCCAGCAGCAACAGGTCGGACATGCTCATGGTCACCAGCACGCCATTGAGCGGCCGGCGTGGGCGATGGCGCCGCAGCAGGCACAGGAAGTCGCGCCAGGCGCCGGCATCGACCGCTTGATCGGAATCCTGGGTGGTATAGCGCCCGGCGGTATCCAGAAACACTGCCTCGTCGGTGAACCACCATTCGCAATCGCGGGTGCCCCCCACCCCACGCAGCGCGGCATCGCCCATGCGCGCGGCCAACGGAAACTGCAGGCCCGAATGCTGTAGCAACGTACTCTTGCCCGAGCCGGGCGGGCCGATCAACGCGTACCACGGCAGCGTGTACAGATCGCTGCCGCCACGCCGCTTGCGCAGCAGTTGAATGGCTTGCTGAAAGCGCGCCTGCAATTGCGCGCGCTCCTGCCCGCTGCGCAGTTCGCGGTCGTCATCGCGCCCCGGGGCGGCCAATGCGCTGGACAGACTTGCCGCACGTCGCTGCGCGCGCCAATGGCGCCATGCCAGCACCCCCAGCCACCCCCCGATCAACGTCACGATGGCCAACAACCGCGCGGCCACGCCGTTCAGCGGGCTCCAGCCATCGATGGCCACATACGGCCCGCCCACCCACAGCAGCAGCGACACCAGGCACAGCGCCAACACGCTCACCACCAATGGGGCACTCAGCTTGGACAACAGCGTCTTCATCGTCATTCCCCAGGCTGAAACAGAATCTCGACGCGGCGATTGCGCGCGCGGTTGGCGGGCAGTTGCACCGGCTGCGCCACCGGTTGCGAGTCGCCGGCACCCAGCGCTTCCACCCGCCCCGGCGTGGCCAGGTGCGTGCGCAACAGCTGCGCCACCGCGGCGGCACGCGCCCCCGACAAGGCGTAGTTGTCGGCAAAGCGCAGCGAGCGCACTGGCACGTCGTCGGTATGCCCGACCACGATCACCCGGCCAGGCAATTGATCGATCGCCGCAGCGATCTGCGCGATCAAGCCACGCTGCTCCGGCTCCACCTCGACGCCGCCGGAGGCGAACATCGCCGCGCTGCTCAGGCGCACGCGCGTCTGCCCATCGGCCTGCTCCTCCACGCTCAGCAAGCCGGCGCGCTGCTGCGTCGCAAGCAATTGTTTGAGACGCACCTGCGGCGGCGGCAACGGCGTTGCATCCGGCGGTGTGGCCGGCGCCAGTCCCCACTGCGCCACCTGCGCGCTGATCGGCGCCGACAACGCGTTCAAGCGCGTCTGCATCCACACGAAGGCCACCACCAGCACGCTCAGCCCCAGCAGCGCAGCGGCCCACAGCGGCAAGAAACGGCCCAGTCGGCGGCGGTCTTCCACCCCGCGCCAGTGCGGCGCCAGAGTGTCGGGTGCGGCGCCGCGCGCGGCACGGATCCGGCGGAACAGGTCATCCTGGATATCGCCAAGCTTGGCCAGCCCGCCCGCTTCGATCTGGTACCGGCCGACAAATCCCAGCGCCAGGCATAGATACATCAGCTCGATCAAATCCAGATGCCGCGACACGTCCGCGCAGAGCCGCTCCAGGATCTGGAAGAACTTGGCCCCGCCATACGACTCGCTATGAAAGACCACCAGCAAGGTCTTCTGCGACCAGCCGCTGCGCTCGCCCCACGGCGCATTGAGCACCGCCTCATCGAGCAGGGCGCACAACACGTAACGCGCGGCGGTGACCGCTTCCACCGGCGCGCCGCCATCGCGGGCGCGCTGCTCGAAGCGGCGAATCTGCGCCATCACCTGCTCGCGCAGGCGGGCCACATCCGGCAGTTGCGCGCTATGGCGCAATTGCACCGCCAACAGCAATAGCGGGGTGGCGGCCTGCACCAACGGGTTGACGCTGCGGCCCAACAGCTCGCTGATGTCCGTGTCTTCGCCAGCCACCGGGCTGGCCGCAAGCGGCGAGGCGAGGCCGGCATCGATGTCGGTCATGGGACGGCTCATGCGCTCAACTCCGGATCGCCCACAGTTGCAGGTCCAGCCCGGCGAATTCGCTGCCGAAGTGGAATGCGATGCCGCCGGAAGTCTTCAACGTTCGCCACAACGCGGCGCTCTTGTCGAACTCGAAATACAGGTAGCCGGCGTGGTACGGAATCTGCCGCGGCGCCACCGCCATGGGCGTTGCCACGATGCCGGGCAACTGCAGGTTGACCAGATCGCGGATCTGCTCCACCGGCCCGATCTTGGCGTGCGCAGGCAACTGCCGGCGCAGTTCTTCGCTGGGCATGTCGGCCTTTGCGGCAAGCACGAACGCGGCGCTGTCCAGCAAGCTCGGGTCGGGCACCATCGCCACCCACACGCCGAACTTGCGCGCCTGCATCGGCAACGGGGTTGCAGTCTGTTCGAGCACCGCGCTCAGGCTGGAGCGCAGCGCACCGATCACTGGCTCGAAGCTGTCCTGCTGCGCCTCGTGCCGATAGGCCGGCCATGCCGGCGGGCGCTTGCCCGGCGCGGTAAAGGTGCTGAGTTCGCCGGCCAGCGCCACCAGCGCGCGGAACAATTCTTCCGGATGCACCAACGGTGCGGCAGCCCAATGCGTAATCTGCGGCTGCCAGCGGTTGACCACTTGCAGCAGCAGGAAATCGGCGATATCGGCAGCGCCGCCGCGATCGGTCAGCGTGACCCGCGCCGCCAGCGCCTCACCGCGCTGATGCAACAAGCCGAGCAGTTCGGTCAGGAACGTGGTCAACCTTGCGGCGGCCTGGCATACCATCGCACTGGGAATGAAGTGCGGGTCCAGGATCACCTGACGGTCCGAGCGCGACTCGATGATGCGCGCCACTGCGATGCGGTCCAAGCCGTCCAGTGGCTGCGATTGCGGCAGCAGCCGCGTGCTCAGCCCACCGACCTCCATCAGCACCGCCTCGCTGGTGCTGCCGGACGCATCGCCACTTTCGGTCTCACGCACGCGGTAGCGGAACAGCTGATCGGCCGGCGATTCCGGGCGACCCAGTTCCGGCTGCGCGGGCACCCGCAGGGGCAGCGTGAGATACACGATCTGATCGCGGCAGTTGGGGTCCACCTCCAGCGCCACCGGCAGCGGGTCGTCGCCGGGCATCGCAAACGGCGTGCCGTCGGCAAACACACCGCGCGCCCGGCGTAGTCCCAGCTTGCCCACCGCCAGCAGATCAGTCTCCCATTCCAGCTCGCTCACGCCCCACGCATACGGCCGCAACCGCGCCGCACGCAGATCCACATAGCGCTCCAGGTAGCGCTCCTGCTGCTGCAGATGCTGCGGGCGCAGAAACAACCCCTCGCTCCACACGACCTTGTTGTTGTGCATGATCCACTCGCTATGGAAACGCCACGCGCCACCGCACGGCGTGCCATGCGCGAGCGTCATGTTGTTGGTCGGTTGCGTGCCGCGGACGATCGCGATGGCTGCAGTCGCCAGGCCCCGATGGATCGCGTCGATGGGGCGATTCTGCGGTGCGCCTGCCAGGCGCACCCGTCAAAATGTCTCAGGCAATCGACCGCCGTCCGCGACATCGGCAGCATCTGTCACGCCCTCAACGCAGACATTGCGTGATGTCGGTTGCATGCCCTGCCAACCTCGATTGGCGCCAACCAGGGTGTTGGTCTTTGGCGCGCATGCGCTCACGCTTTGATTGCCCGTCCGGGCCCCGCTCGCAGGCATCCCCATCGCAAAGAGCGGTTCGTGCACCGCATTTGCAGTGTTCGCTCCCTATGCTCGGCGGCCGACCTATACCGCGGCGCTACGCGAGCTGGTTGCGACAGAAGCAGGTAAGGCGACGCGCGGGCGGCACTTGGCCGCGATGCCTTGCGGCTGGCCTTGAACGGCACTGTTGTTCGGCAAGACCGCCGCTCACAGCCCGTCACGTACTTAAGAGCTGTGAGCGGCCGTGGCCCAGGCATCTGCCAAGCGCGCCAACCAGGCACGCGTGGCTCGTGCATGTTGCATTTGTAGTTGCAGTTGCAGTTGCAGTTGCAGTTGCAGTTGTAGTTGTAGTTTCGGCGGCGGCGGGCTGTGTGCTGCGGGTCACTGCGCACGCGGTGTACTTCAATGCGATCTACCGACCTCGGTCGCGATACCGTCCAGCGTTGCCACCTGTTCTGCGGATAAGGTCAGCTCGGAAGAGGCGAAGTTCTCCCACAGATGAGGCACGGAGGAGGTGCCGGCGATCACCAGGATGTTGGGCGAGCGCTGCAGTAGCCAGGCAAGCGCCACCTGTTTGGAGGTTGCCCCGACCTCTTCGGCAACGGCCGACAGCCGGTCCGATTGCAGCGGCGAAAAGCCACCCAATGGGAAAAATGGAACATAGGCGATGCCCTGTTGCGCAAGCGAATCGATCAAGGCGTCATCGTTGCGTTTGACCAGGTTGTAGTGGTTCTGCACACAGACAATCTTGGCCAGCGACTGCGCCTGGGCGACCTGCCGTGCGGTGACGTTGCTCAGACCGATGTGGCGCACCAGGCCCTGGCGTTGGAGCTCGACCAGGCACGCAACGGGCTCGGCAAGGGAGCGCTCGTCGGTCTCCATCGGTGAGCCCAGCCGTAAGTTGACCACATCCAACGCCTCCAGACCCAGACTGGCGAGGTTTTCATGCACCTGCCGCGTCAGGCTTGCTGGCGAGAGATCGCTGTTCCAGGAGGTATCGCTTCCCCGGCTGATGCCGACCTTGGTGACGATCACCAAGCCATCGTCGTACGGATGCAGTGCTTCGCGGATCAGTGCGTTGGAGACGTGCGGGCCGTAGAACTCGGCCGTATCGATGTGATTGGCACCTAGCGCAACTGCTTCGCGCAGGACTGCCAGGGCCGCTGCCTTGTCGCGCGGCGGCCCCCATACGTGCGGGCCGGGCAGCTGCATGGCGCCGTACCCCACCCGCTTGAGGCTCAGGGTCGTGCCGGGCAGGGTAAAGCTGCCACCGAGACGCGTCATGCTGTTCATGGGAGTTTCCTTGTGTTGAGTGAGCGGAGTTGCTGTGCCGGGTCTTTCCGGGCAGCCGGTACAACCAGTCGCAAGACCGGGCCACTGCAGCGGTTGCTGCAGCGAGACAAGCCGTCGACTGCGCGGTGCAGGGCCAATCTACGGGCGCCGCCCCTGTGCGACAATCGGGCACAAACTGCACAGGCCGTCCGGAAAACCGAACAATGAGCAATCGCCTGGGAGACATGGACGCGTTTGTGCGCGTTGCGCGGGCCGGCGGCTTTCGCGAGGCGGCCAAGAGTGCCGGCGGCAGCGCTTCCAACTTCAGCGATGCCATCAAGCGCCTGGAATCCTGGCTCGGCGTGCGGCTGTTCAACCGCACCACACGCAGTGTCGTGCTGACCGACGCGGGCAAGGCCTTGCTGGCCCGCGTCGAGCCTGCCTTGATCGAACTGGACGGCGCCAAGGATGTCATGAGCGCGTTCCGCAACACGCCCACGGGAACGCTTCGGCTCAATGTGCCGATCACTGCCGCCACCCTGGTGATGCCGCAGATCATCCCGCCATTCATGGCGGCGCACCCGGATATCAACGTGGAGATCCTGACCGAAGAAAGCTTCGTCGACGTGGTCGCCGCCGGCTGCGATGCGGGCATCCGCTACGGCGAGCGGCTGCAGCAGGACATGGTGGCCATCCCGATCGGCCCACGCGTGCAACGTAGCGCCACGGCGGCGGCGCCGAAGTATCTGGACCGACGCGGCCGGCCGACGCACCCCCGCGAGCTGGTCGATCACGATTGCATCCGTGGCCGCTTCCCAAGCGGAGCGATTGCCGATTGGGAATTCGAGCGCCATGGCGAAGTGATCACCATTGTTCCGCGCGGGCAACTGCTGGTGGAAATCGGCGGAGGCGTGGAGCTTGCCATCCAGTCGGCGATTGCAGGCAGCGGGATCATCTATCTGTTCGAGCAATGGCTACAGCCGCACCTGGATTCCGGCGCGCTGGAGCCCGTGCTACAGCCCTGGTGGCAGCCGTTTCCAGGGCCGTACCTGTACTACCCCAATCGCAATCTCACCCCGCCGCCGCTGCGCGCGTTCATCGAGTTCGTCAAGGCACTGCCCGACTGAAAACGCGTTCGCCGCAAGTGCGGTGCGCCCCACGATTGCGGCGCGCATTCGTGGCCACTGGTGCCCGCCAGCGCGCAATCGCCGGCATCCACCTCACCGACCTTCTGCGTCAGCGCGACGGCTGCCGCCGCGCCGATTTCAACCGTGCCAATTGCGCTTCGTACGCGCGCGCGAACTCGTCGCCGAACAGGCGGCGGAAGCAGTCGTCCGGGTCACCGCGCAGTTGTTCGAAGTTGTCGCGGTAGCGCTCCCAGTAGCGGCCCTTGCCGCCGAAATTCAGGCGCTTGCCGCCGGCATCGGCTTCCTGTTCCAGGCGGTCGGGGCTGAAGTGGAACAGCATCGCATCGAAGGCGGCGCGCATCCCGGCCAGCATCGCCATCTGATGGCAGCGGATGTCGTCGAAGGCGTCCTCGAATGCCGGCACACCAGACAGGAAGGACGCGCTTGGCGGGGCCAGCAATTTTTGCAGCGCGTCTTCGGCGGTGGCGGCGAACTTGAGCGGGTTGTTCTCAGAGCGCTGGATCACCGTCACCGGTAGGCGGAAGGTGTTCTTGATCTCGGCGCGTGCGCGCAACACGTCCATGACCCCATCCACCACGATGGTAAAGATGCGCTCCAGCTCCGGTGGCACTGACAGCGTGGAGACGGGCGGACTGCCTGACGCCTGCAGTGCAGGCGCTGCAACCGGTGACGCAGGCATGGCCGCAGGGACCGACGACGATGGCGGCGCAAAGTCGCCCAGCGTCAGGTCCCAGTTTTCCGGCAGGGTGGCGCGCGTGTCGCCATTGCCCGGCGGGCGAAAGTGATCATGGCTGGCGTTGCTGTGATTCCATGCGCTGGGCACCACGCTCGGTGGCGGGTCCGGCAAGGGGTCGAGCAGCCGCAATGGATCGAGCTCGCGTGGCGTGCTGCCGAGCAGCAGGCCGTCCAACGGGTCGTCGGCGGCAGGATGCGTAGCAAGCGGCGCACCGAAATCCAGCAGGTCGAACGCATGCGCGGGCGCAGCGGTACGCAGCGGCGATGGCGGCGGCGCGACCTGGGTGCGGTCGTCCATGGCGTCCGGCAGCGGATCGAACGCAGGCGTCAGATCGGGCGCGGCGGTCAGGGGGTGCACCTGCACCTGGATCTCGAAGCCGTCCAGCTGCAGGCGGTCGCCATCGCTCAATGCGCACGGGTCGGCACGCGTGAGTGCCACGCCATTGAGCGACATACCGTTGGTGCTGCGGTCCTCGATGAAGTACATGCCATTGAGGAAGCGCACCACCGCATGCGTGCGCGAGATGCCCGGCGCCGCCAGCACCCAATCGCTTTCGTCGGAGCGACCGATGCTGCCGCCGGTCCCCGCAAAATGTTTTTGCACGCTGCTACCGAACTGCGCGGTCTGCGCGCCGCTCACGGTGAGAATCAACTGCGAAGTGGACACGACACAGGCTCCTGCAAATGATGATCGATATCAGGGAAGAACGTGGTGCGGCTGATCGAACGTCGCGAGCGGCCGCGCAGTGATTGTTTAGCCATCCTCGGCGTCACTCAGGTGGTCCTGAGCGGGGTTGGTCGAGGGCGCGGCGCCCTCACCGCTCGCGGGACACGTCGTAGATCCATCCATGGAGCCTCGGTGGCGGCATCCATGCCGCCACACGGTCCTGCACGCGGTGAGGACACCGCGCTAGTGAGTAAGTCGGCCGCTTTAAGAAGATCTACGCACGCCGACCGTGTCGACTGGTCATTGCCCGCCCACCGTCGCGGGACCTTACGCAACACGGAGACCGTGTAAGAGCCTGCGAGGACATACCTGCGGCATATCCTGCGATGGTGGGCGGGTAAGGGCTCTGCAGCGGCGTCGCAGATCATCCGCTCTGCCGCCGGCGCAGCCACAGCCTTGAACACGATCGCAAACTCAAGTTGTTCAAGTGGCTGGAAAACGTTGCGAGCAATGAATAGGTCGAGGTGGCCGGCGTCTTCAAGGACGGCATGTCTGCCTGGCACATGCCGCGATGACCAATCGGCGATGTCATGGCGCGCGCACATTGGCCAGCAACTCCAGCGCATGTGCGGCATACCCGTTGCGGCGCGCCTGCAGCTGCGCCGGCTCCCGTGCCGCCAGCAAGGTGAGTGCGGCAGCTACCGCCCGCGCGGTCAGGTGTTCGGGCGGTGGCACCGGCGTGGTCTGCTGCGGTGGCGCCAGGCTGCCGCCGGACCAGGCCACCGCCGCCGCCAACCAGGCGCCCAAGGAAACGTAACCGCCCGCATGCGCAAATGCCTGCGCGGCGCGGCGATGCGTCTCGCTGGGGTCACGCACCCACTTCTCGGCCAGAGCGGCGCCGACGCGGTCTTCCTCGTCCAGCGGTTCGCCGCGCACGCATTGGCACAGCCAGGCCACCGCATAGCGCTTGGGTAACAGGCGCGCGAGCAGTTTGATCGCATCCTCGCCGTACCCCTGCGCCAGCAACGCACGCACCGCTGCCTGCGGCGCGATCGGCGCACCCAGCTGCGCGCGTGCCGGCGCGGACACCTGCATGTCCGCACACGCCTGCGCCAGCGAGAGATCGGGCGCGCTCATCCGATCATGATCAGGCCGCCGGCAACCTGCACCAGCGCGTCTGCCTTGATGTTGACCAACGGACCTTTGACGGTCGCCGACGCGCCGGCTTCGGCGCTGAGCATGCCGCCGGACGACAGCTTGAGCGTGCCATCGCCCACCACCTCGGTGGCCGGCGAGGTGGCCTGCAGCTGCGCATCGGCAATCAACTTGATCGCCATCGAGGTGGTCTTGGCCTCGGTCGTCGCATCGATCAGGATCTTGATGCCGCTGAGCACGATGTCGCCGTTGCGTTTCATCACCAGGCGCGAGCTGCCGGTGACCAGCTCGATCTCTTCGCCGGCCTGGAGCAACAGTTTCTTGCCCACGTCCACGCTGTCGTTGTTGTCGATGCGTGCGCTGCGATCGTGGTTGACCGTGAGCACCTGGTCGTTAGTCACCGTGGCGGTGTGGTCGTTCTGCACCTCTTCGCGCAGATCGCGTTGTGCGCGCAGATAGACTTCTTCCTGGCCGGCCTTGTCGTCGAAACGCAGCTCGTTGAAGTCCGCGCTACCGCCGAGCAGGCTGCGGCTACGCACGCCACTTTGGGTCTTGTTTTCCGGCAAGGCGAACGGCACGGCGTGATCGGCGTTGTAGACGCTGCCCACGATCAACGGACGGTCCGGGTCGCCTTCCAGAAAGCTCACCACCACTTCCTGCCCGACCCGCGGCAGGCTCATCGCGCCCCAGCCCTTGCCCGCCCACATCGAGGCCACGCGGACCCAGCACGACGGCGCCCCGTGCGGGCGTGCGGACGTGGCCCAATGGAAGGTCACCTGCACACGGCCATGCGCATCCACCACGATGTCTTCGTCGGTGTCGCCGGTCACCACCGCCGTCTGCAGACCGGCAATGCTGGGTGTGGGCGTGCGCCGCAGGCTACGGAAGGGCAGCCGGCTTTCCAGTACCTGCACGGTGCTGGAAAACGGCGCCTCCTCGCCATGCTCCGGTGCGGCCAGCGTGGTCTGCGCCGACAACACCAGATATTCCTGGTTGATCGGAGTGCAGGGATGCCCGCGCAAGGTGAACAGCGCACCGACCATCAGCCCGCAGGCGTTGGTCGTGGCGTGGTGGCTGGCGCGTTGCACGTTGACCGCCTCGTTACGCACCTGCGCGTAGCGGCGGGCATCGGCTTGCAACGCATGCGGGCCCGGATAATCGAAGACCTCCAGCGTGTCGACCCGGTGCACGTCGTCGCCACCGGCGACCGCCTGTGCCGCCAGGGAGGCACGTGGTTGCTGCGGGTCGTAGTCGGCAAGTGCGTGGCGTGTGGAATGCAGCGCACGGGCGCTGCGCCACTGGCTCACCACCGAACGCAGGATGCGCCGGTGCTGCATGTCCGGTGGGACGTACGGCAGCGTGTTCACCCCATTACGCACCACATGCGCGCCAAGCGCGTCGCAAAGCACCAAGGTGTGCGCTTCGCGCGTATGCGTGAAGTAGTAATAGATGCCTTCCTGTTCCAGCAGCCGGCTGATGAAGCTGAAGTCGTCTTCGCGGTATTGCACGCAATACACCCGCTTGGGGTATTGCGCGCTGAGCCGCTGCTGGATGTCGCTGTAGCCGCTGTCGGCCAGCACGCTGCTGACGATCTCCGGCACGCTCAGATCCTGATAGATGCGGCAATCGCGGCGTTGGGTGAGCAACCACGGCCGCGGCACCACATGCAGCTCGAGCACGGTGTAGGGCAGCGCATCGATCACGGTGGAGCCGGCCTGCGCGCACGTCGCCACCATGCCGTGGTACCAGCGCTGCTCGCCGTTGTCGTCGGCCAGCTCGACGGCGACCGGTGTGGCCAACAGTGCGCGCAGGTTGGGTTGTGCATCCGTGCACAACGCTTCGATGCGGAACTCGAACAGCTGCCCCAACGCTTCGCTGGCCTGCATGCGATGCAGCAGCAGGCGCTCGCCAAGATCGGAGTGCAGCGTGATGGTGCGCGGCATCGAAGCATCCACAGAAAATGAGGCAGTGCAGGCAATCGCCGGACAGTACGGGCCACAGACAGCGCTCCGTATCAAGGCTGCGCGGGCGATCCGGGCACCGTGATGCTCACATGCGCGCTGCGGGCAAAGCCGACATTTCGTCTCACGCCTGCCGAGGTGTACGTGCGGTCACCACCCAGCCATGCACCGGTTGCCCGCGTTCGCTACGCAGCACATCGGCCTGCAGATCGATCAAGCGCAGTCCGGCCCCCAGCAACGCTGCTTCGATATGCGCCTGGCTGTGTTGGTAACGCCCGCTGGCATCCAGGCGCACCACATCGCCCGCTGCATCCAGCGCTTCCACGGTGAAAACGATCACGCCACCGGGCCGCAACGCAGCGGCAGCGGCGGTGAGCACCGGGTGCAGTGCGCCGAAATACACCAGCGTGTCGGCCGACCCGATCACATCCCAGCGCTGCGGGTGCGCCTGCAGATAGGCGGTGAGTTCGGCCACCTCCAGCGCATCGTAGCCACCTCGGGCCCGTGCCTTGGCCACCATGCCCGGCGACAGATCCACCCCGGCGAGGTGAGATGCATACGGCCGCAGCAGCGGTGCGCACAAGCCGGTACCACAGCCGGCATCGAGGATGTCCAAGGTTGCAGCGGGTGCATGCAGGCGGGCTTGCAGCGCCTTCAGTATGCAGTGGGGTGCGCGGTAATCGAGGTTGCACACCAGTTGCTCGTCGAAGCTGTCGGCAAAGCCGTCGAACAGCTCGCGTACATACGTGTCGGAAGCGCGCGGCGGCGCCACGGTTCCGCCACAGGCCGCCAACATGTGCGCGGCCACGGCATTGCCCGGGTCGCGCGCCAGCCAGTCGCGATACACCTGTTGCGCCTGCACGTGCTCGCCCAACAGATACAGCCCGGTGCCCAATGCCTCGCGCGCAGGCAAATGGTCCGATAACAGCGTGCAGGCCTGTTGCAGGCATCCGACCGACTGCTGCAAATGCTCGGCGTCCTGCGCGTTGTTGCGCAGGAACAAGCCGAGCAAATAATGCCCATGCGCCGATTCGGGATAGGTGTGCAGCAATGCAGCGTAGGTCAGGAAGGCTTCTTCATGGCGGCGCTGCGCTTCCAGCACGGCGGCCAGATTGGCCAGCGCATCGGCATGCGCCGGTTGCAGTGCAAGCGCATTGCGATAGCACTGCTCGGCATCGCTCAGCCGGCCGCATTCGCGGTGCACGTTGCCCAGGTTGTTGCAGGCATCCGGATGTGCCGGCGCCAGCTGCAATGCCTGGCTGATGGCCGCCACCGCCGCTGCGCTCTTGCCCTGCTGATGCAGCAACACGCCGTGGTAATGCAGCGCCTGCGCATGGCCGGGCTGCACCTCCAGCAGCTGGGCGTAGGCCTGCGCCGCCTGGTCGAGCTTGCCGGCGCGATGCGCCTGTATCGCGCTGTGCAGTAAAGCGTCCAGGTCGGTGTGCATCCGGGCGGTCGCGTGGCGGGCAGGCTGCATGCGGCATCTCCTTGGTGGGTATGACGCAGGGGATGCGTCGAATGACGGTGGATCCGGGAACGGTGCCGCGCGATCCCTGCCGATGCGGCTGCTCATCGGCCTTTGCGGCCGTAACGCTCAACTGTCTTTCGCAGCGTCTTGAATCATTTTGAAGACGTGCAAGGGCCGACCCTTGCATCCACTCGATTGCATGCGCATGCAGCCGGTCATTGCAATGGCAGCGCTGCGGATGCAGCGACGCTCACCGACGTCTCGCGAGCCACGGCGCTATGTGTCAACCAGGCAAGCCCAGCGCAGTGCGCATCCCGGCCAGGCCATCAGCCGATCAACACCGTAAAACAGCCCAAGCTGATCACCCCGCCATGCGCGGTGCTGTCGCCCAGGCGGGCCGCCGGTTGGCCGCTGATGATCACGGTCGGCGCGCCCATCACGATGCTGTCCGGCGGGCCCACGCACACCGCCGCATCACCGATGCGCGCGGCCGGCAGGCCACCGATCAACACCGTCGGTGCGCCAGGCCCGATGATCGGCCCGCCCACATGCGGCACCACCCCGGTGACCATCGGGCACACATGCAGATCCGTCAGGCGTGCGGCAGGTTGCACGGGTGCGCTCCGGGGCTGGCAATGCGGGCACTATCCGGCCGCGCGGCGCGGCTTACCCGACGATTTGTCTCAGCGCCGCGCCACCGCTGTTGTCGCCTCAACGCTGGAGGCGGCCGGCTCCGCCAGCGTCAGGGTCTGCCGTGCCGCACGCAGCGGCGCTTCGGCATCGCCAAAAATGCCGGTGAGCACCTGCACCGCCTGCTGCGCATGCGCGCGCGCGGCGGCGGTCTGGCCGAGCGTGCGCTCGGCTTCGGACATGCCGCGCAGGATCTCGGCCGTCTGCGGATGCGCATGGCCCAGCACCCGCTCGCTGGTGGCCAGTGCGGCACGCTGCTCGGCCAGCGATGCGGCAGCCTGCCCGGCATCCAGCAACCAGAACGCGTGGTTGCTGCGCATGGTGATGGTGGTCGGCGCATCCTCGCCGAGCGCCGCGCGTGCGCGTTCAAACGCCGCCCGATAATGCGGGCCGGCCTCGGCCACCTTGCCCTGCTGACGCAACGCGCCGGCTAGGTTGCCTTCCACCATCAAGGTGTCCATGGCGTTGTCGCCGTAGAGCTTGCGCGTGATCTGCAGCAGCGGCGCGAGTTCGGCCTCGGCGCCGGCAAAATCGCGTTGCATCAGCAAATACACCGACAGGCTGTTACGCATCGACAGCACCAGCGGATGCTCGGCCCCGCGCAGGGCGATGCGTTCGTGCAGCAGGCTGCGCTGCAAGGCGATGGCCGGCAGCAGCTGCCCGACATCGGCCAGCAGCGCGGCATAGACATTGCCGGCATCGATGCGTTGATCTGCGCTGGTCGCAGGATTGGCCAGCGCCGCCACATAGGCGCGCCGGCTCTCGGTCATGGCCTCGCGCATCCGGCCCTGCTCACGCAGCGTCCAGCCCAGCCAGGCATGCATCTCATTGCCAATGGCCTGCTGTTGCAGATCGCCGCGCTCGGCCTGCGCAATGCCCTGACGCAGCACCTGCACCGCTTCATCGCCCTTGCCTGCGCCGCGCAGTGCCTGGCCGAGCATGGAAGCGGTCTTCAATGCCGGTTTGCTGCCGGCTCCCATGCTCCGTTGTGCCAGCGCATGCGCGGTACGCAGATGCTGCACCGCTTGGGGAAAATCCGCCAGCGCGATCAAGGTGCCGCCCAGCGTCTGCTCTACATCGGTGCGCGCATCGGGCTGGCCGGCCAGCTCGCGCGCGGCGCGTTGCGAGGCTTGTTCCAGCACACGCAACATCAGGGTCTTGTCCAGATCCTTGGCAATCGCCGGGTCCACGCTGGACAGCACCGAGGCCATGAAATCGCCGGTGACGCGCGCCCGTTGCGCGTCGCGCGCGGCCTGCTGCAGCGACCACAGCGTGGCGCCCAGGCCGGCCACCACCGTCATCGCCACCAGTCCGCCGGCCACCACGCCACTGCGATGGCGCTGGGTGAACTTGCGCAGCCGCAATAACCGGCCAGCGCGCTGCGCGCGCGGCGGGTAGCCGTCCAGCCAGCGGTGCAGGTCGTCCAGCAGCGCCGACACCGACGCATAGCGTGCCCCCGGTTCCGGTGCCAGGGCGCGCAACACGATCGCCTCCAGGCCATCGCGCAGTTGCTGCTGCAGACGCGTCTGGGTGGTCGCACGCGCCGCGCAGATCCGCGCCTGTGCATCGGCCGGTACCGATGCCACGCGTTGCGATGGCGGCTGCGGCAGCCCGTCGCGCGCGGCCACTGGCGCCAGTCCGCAACTCAGTTCATAGAACATCGCCCCCAAGGCGTAGATGTCGCTGCGCGCGTCCACCTGCTGCGCGCCGCGTGCCTGCTCCGGGCTCATGTAGCCGGGGGTGCCGCGCCCATGCGCCGAGGTCACCCCAGGGTTGGCGGCATCGATGGCGATGCCGAAGTCGATCACCCCCGGCATCGGCCGCCCGTCGATCTCGCTGACCAGCACGTTGCTGGGCTTGAGGTCGCGATGGATCACGCCTTTCTGGTGCGCGTGCTGCACCGCCTCGCTCACCCGCAGCATCAGCAGAACGCGCGCATGCAACGACAACCGATGCTCGTCGCACCACCAGGTGATCGGCTCTCCGCGCAGGTACTCCATCACCAGGTACGGGCGATTGTGCGCGTCGGTGCCCACATCGTGGATCTGCGCGATCGCCGGGTGCACCATCTGCGCGAGCAGCCGGCATTCGAACTCGAACAACGCGCGGCCCTGCACATCCAGCGCGTCCGCGGCCACCAGTTTGATCGCCACCTCGCGCTCGTAGGCACCGTCGGCGCGATGGCCCAGATACACCTGGCCCATGCCGCCGGCACCGATCAGGCGGTCGATCGCCCATGCACCAAAGCGCGTGCCGGCCGGCAGTTCCGGTAAGGGTGTGCGCAACGCGGCGGCGGCCTGTTTGAGCGGCCCACGTACGCGCAGCGTGGCCTGCGATTCCACCGCCAGCATTGCCAGCAATTCGTCGCGCAGCACCGCATCGTCGCCGGCCTGGACACGCGCAAAGTCCTCGCGCTCGCGCACCGGCAACTGACAGGCCTGATGGAACAGCGCCTCCAGCCGCTGCCAGGCGGTGGCTGCCACGCTCACAGCTGCGCCGCCAACCATACCCGCGCAAACCGCAGATCGCGCTCCAGCGTGGGGACCGACACCTCCAGTTGCTCGGCCGCTTCGGCGACGCTGAAGCCCGCCAGCTCGGTCAACGCAAAGGCGCGAGCCTTGCGCTCATCCACCCGCGCCAGTTTGTCGAAGGCATCGGCCACCACCATCAGCGCTTCCGGCCGCGCCGCGCCGTCGGACAAGCTGATCGTCAAAGTCACCGCCTGCCCCAGCCGCTTGGCGCTGGCCTGCTGCCGCGCCAGGTCCACCAGCAGATGGCGCATCTGCAACGCCGCAACCGCATAGAAATGCGTGCGCGAACGGAACGCCTGCCGCCCCTGCTCCAACCGCAGCCACGCCTCGTGTACCAGTTCGGTCGCCTGCAGCCCGGCGCGCGCATCGCGGCGCAGCTCGCGCAGCGCGGTGGCGCGCAACACCTCGTAGACCTGCCGTGCCAGCGCGTCGCCCGCCCCGGGCGCATCGTGCTGCCAGGCCTGCAACAACTCGGTGATCGGCAGCTCGGACATCGGGGCCCATCTCGCCTGCGTGGGAGCGCAGTATCCCGCATTGGGAGCGGGGTGGACTGTTCAATTCGTAACGATTTAGCTTGCTGGGCCGGTGGTGGTGGGCGAAACGGTCGGGCTGGATCGGTCTGGCGGCCATCAGCATGTGAGCAGCCGAGGCGGCCGAGTGCGAGCGTGAGGCCGCGCGGTCCTCCACTCCAAAAAACCATCTATTCCATGCCTGACGAGCGTGCCACACAAGCTAGGTGCCGCTGGAGCGCTCAGACAGTCAGCCGTCGGTGATCGAACCTCGATTGCGTAACGCCAGGATCTGCAAATGCGTACTGCGCAATACGCCTTTTAAAACAGTCCGCGGATGAGGGTTGACAACCGTGCCAGGCGGAGCAGAAAGATTCCGCGACCTGGCGCAGGGAAAACTCGCTGGCCGGGAGCGCCGCTGCTGCGCAAGCGTCAAGCTTGACGCCAAACGCAGCAGGCAACAGTCGTCAATTAGTGAGGCTGGAGACGATCGTAAAAAACCACCCGAATGCCCTCATGCTCCTCCGACACCAGAATACTCAGCCGATAAACATCGTCCTCACCGAGAGCATTCCGGAAGGTGATGTCGGTGTCACCAATCCGCATGACTTCAGTCTCATCCCACCATTCTTTGGCTTCCGGGATATCCAGGAGAATGTCATCCAGGATAAACCGCAGAACCGGGCTTTTGCCGCGCGTCAGATAATCGTGGCGCGCTTTGAGCAAGACAAGTCTCGCGGCGTATCGCCAGTCCTTGATTTGTTGCCGGTAGCGGTCGGAAAAGAATACCAGGCGCAGCATGTTGGGCCGCTTGGAATCCAGGTCTTCAAACAGCGCAACGGCGGCTTTGTTGTATGCCAATACGTCCCATGCGCTGTTCATCACGTAGGCGGGCTGGCGCAGGGAATGGATGATGTTCCCCAGGGACCGGGGCACCTCTGCATCCTCCGCATCAAAGATGATTGTTCGACCAGCAAGTGCAAACAGGTGCTCTTTCTCGGCTCGATCGAGCCGAAGTCCACGCACTAACCGAAACAGAAAATCATCTGACACCGCAATATCACGGCCTTGCTCAAACCATGTGTACCAGGTGACGCCAACACCGGCGATTGCCGCGACTTCCTCGCAACGAAGCCCACTGGTCCGACGGCGTCGGGCCGGCGACAAGCCAACCGCTTCCGGGCTCGTGCGTTCCCGACAGGCGCGCACAAAATCGGACAGCATCTGCCGGGCAGGTGAACGCATTAGCCGATCAGTTGTCATGGGAGAGTTCACTAGTACTGCAGTAACAGCAGAAAAATCCCCATTGTAACAACATGAAACGCGGCTAGATTGAGTCGCCCGAGACAAACGCACAGGCTGATCGACGTGTTGCTTTACCAATTTCAGAAAGGGACCAATCCCCGACGGGTCATCATTTACCTGAAAGAGAAAGGCATCGACCTTCTACGCTACGAGCTGGATTACGCGCATGCCGAGCACCGGTCACAGCACTACCTGGCAATCAATCCCAGCGGCAGGGCGCCCACTCTCGTGACCGACAGTGGCGTGGCGATAACGGACTCGGCTGCCATTGTGGAATATCTGGAAGAGCTTTATCCGGACAAGCCGATGCTAGGGAAAAATCCCCTTTCCCGGGCACAGATCAGGTCGCTTGAGCGCTTGGGTACCGATCTTGTAGGCCGGTCCCAGCTCTGGTTGTGGAACGTCACACACGCCTTTCCGGCCAAGGAGCCAGCGCCGTCGGCGGAAGCGGCGTCCAGGCTCCTCGGGTACGTCACCGAGATGCTCGACGTACTGGAGGCAATGATCGGCGACAACACGTTTCTGGCAGGCAGCGAACCGACTGTCGCGGACTGTACGGTCTTCCCTGTTTTCCAGACGGCCCGCGAGAGATTCGATCAGCCTTTCGGCTGCGATCACCCGCGTCTTGACGCCTGGTACAAGCGATTTCGCCAACGGCCAAGTGCTGATTTCTAATGATGCGCAATACGCATGAGCGCGGGGGATATGACCTGCGACCGGACAGGAGCAGGTAGCTCGACAGAGTCCCTACCGTTCCGGCAAAACCTATCAAGGAACAGGATGCACATCCTCAATGCTGGCATGCATCTACTCCGTCGTAACGAGCACTCTCTACATTAGCGATCCGCTGACCACACGGTGGGCTGCGTGACAGCGGATATTGCTTCTGACCCGACCAGCGTTGTCCTGATCGTCTTCACCATCAGCCCGCTAGTCACACCGCACGCGATTGGTATGCACGCGCTCGCTTGAGCTCGTAAGACCCACGGACTCACCTGCTAAGTGACCCGTATCGCGATCCAGGCGGATCTTGATGTGCGCTTGGGTCGCGGCATTCGTTGCACATAGCCCATCAAACCAAACCTCATGAAAGGAGACCACAATGACCGTAAGCCGACGTACGTTCTCAGCTGCCTTGATTGGCGGCGCTGCAGCATCGCTGGTGGGAGCGAAAGCGGTAGCAGCTCCTACTGCGTTGGGTCGCCCACCGCGAGCCAAGAATGTCGTTCTTGTCCATGGGTTGTTTGCCGATGGCTCATGCTGGAGCGAGGTGATCCCGCTCCTGCAGTCGAAAGGCCTCAACGTCACATCGGTCCAAAATCCACTGACAACGCTGGCCGGCTCGGTCGCAGCAGCGCAGCGCGTACTCGACCGCCAGGATGGTCCCACCGTCTTGGTGGGTCATTCCTTCGGCGGAATGATCGTGACACAAGCAGGGGGGCACCCCGCTGTTTCGGCGTTGGTCTATATCGCGGCACGCGCACCGGATGCAAACGAAGACTTTGCGGCGCTTGCCAAACGTTATCCTGCACCGCCGGCGAGTGCGGGAATTGTCTATGACGGTGACGAGGGCAGGCTCAGCGAAGACGCCTTTCTACGTGATTTCGCTGGCGATCTCCCGAAAGCAAGGGCGCAGGTTCTCTACGCGACGCAGTACCCATTCCAGAAGCCCCTGCTCGCAGGCAAGGTCACGGACGCGGCCTGGCATTCCAAACCGAGCTTCTACGCAGTGTCGAGCAACGACCGTACCATCAATCCGGACCTGCAGAAGTTCATGGCAAAGCGGATGGGCGCAAAGACAGTTGAATTGCAGGCAAGCCATTTATCGCTGGTCTCGCGCCCGCGCGAAGTGTCCGAGCTGATTCTCGAGGCAGCGGGTTAGCATGCTTATGCGTGCCGCGCGATGACCACTGCGTATCGCGCGGCCGGAGGCTTATTACAAAAAGCCTGGTCAGCCACTCGTTGGTGACAGGCGATTAACGTACTCAGCAGCCGGGCACGTGCCCGGCGGCATAGCGCAAACCCTGGCGCAGTTGCGCCAGAAAATCCGCATTCGCATATACCGCCGCATCGTGGCCCAGCCCGGTGTACCAGGCCCGGCCGCCATCAACGCCATGGCACCAGGCAATGGGATGGTCGGCACCCATTGTGCCACCGGCATACAGCCGCTCGTCCACCGTGGCGACCACCTGCACCTGCCCGCGCGGATTGTTCCGGTAGTTGTAGATCTCATCGGTGATCGGCCAAGCACTGCCAAGCGCCTGCCCCTCTCGCTCGGGCTGTACACGCGTGGACTGCAGCCCCGGCGGATGTTTCTTGAACCAGGCCCCGACCAGCTGCCCGTACCAGGGCCACTGGTACCCAGTATCGGCGGCCGAATGCACACCCAGGAAGCCACCGCCCTTCCGAATAAACCCCTCGAACGCCTGCTGCTGCGCCGGCGCCAGAATCTCGCCTGTCGTGCTGGCGAATGCCACTACGCGGTAACGCGCCAGATTGTCGGCAGTGAAAACGCCCGCGTCCTCACTGTGGTCGGCCGCCATGCCTTGCTCTTGCGCAAGTTTCCGCAGCGTCGCCACCGCTGTCGGAATCGACTCGTGGCGGAACCCGGCGGTCTTGCTGAAAATCAGCATCCGCTCCGGAGCGGACGCGGCAGTGGCGGTGAGGGAGGCGAGCATGCAGACCAGGGCGAGCAGGAGTTTGTGCATGCGTGTATTGTTGCGCGATATCGCATCAGGTGCTCGTCATCGCTTTTGCCCACAGCGATCGCATGCCTCGCCAATGGCAATAAAGATCGAGCCTGTTCGCCTCTCACACCCGTCGCTCAAGGCCACATCAATACTGCACCATCTAGTGCCGCCTGCGACGTCCCGGTAATCACGTTTCGAATCTGGATCCATACAAACCTTCGTACGTCGTGGCGCAGGCTGAGACGAATATCGAGGCTTGGGCTTTCTGCGACGAGGTTGCCGTCAGCGCCGTCACCTTCGTACCACCCGCGTTGCAGCCATTGTGCCCAGTGCGCAAATTGCTGACATCGCCCCAGCATAGGAAGCGTTTAAAGTCGCTCTTGAGCGTTTTCTTGGCGAGCTGCGCGTGTTCGTCCAGCGCGATGGATAACAAAACCCAGGGGATGACGTGGCAGACAGGAGGCTTGCGCAATTTTCCATGCGGCGTCGAGGCTGCGCCCACTTCCTGAAACTGCCCATTTAATTTGATGGCGCCGTCGCCGGACTCACCGCAGGGCACTTCGAAGCCGCCTTTCCCATCCGGCTTTCTGGCCGCATAGACCAGATTCCAGGTGGTGCTGTAAGGACCAGGCCGCCCAGGTACGCTACCAACCCAGTCGAAATCATCGTCGTTGGCGTCGACAACGGCATTGGCCAAGCTGTTGATGCCAGGATCGCTTTGCAGCAACTCCCATTCGCTGGCGCCGTCCCGGAACCTGCCGGGAGGCAATGATTTGCGCTTATTCGGTACCCAAGACATCGTTTGCCCCGTCGAAGATTACGTCTTCGGCCATGACCCAGCTAGATGACGTTGAGCATATTTTTACATCGGACCGAAGCCCCTAACCCGTCAAAACGTCTCCCGCTTCAATGAGAACTGGGGAATCTTCGCTGTCTCCACGCTTGCCTTTAATGTAGTCATGTCTAATCGTGCTCAGCTCGGTGAGCTGCAGTTTTCTTCAACACAAAAAAGGTCTGCACCATATGAGTCTTTGTCCCTGACGGCGTTACATAACCCCAGCAGCCTGAGGCGACGCCAGCAATGATCGCTACTGAGCGCAATGGCTGCTGACAGTTTCAACACTCTCAGTCACACACGAACGACCATCGGCACGATGCCTTAAGTCGGCGCTAGTTGATCGCAACAGTGCAAGACATTCCACGCTCAGCGCTTGGCCGCCTCGCAGAGCTTGCGATTGAACCAGGTGGACTTGGCGATAGGCAGGTAGGCGTCCCAGTCGCTTGGCGGAAGCATCGTGCTGTTTTGATCCAGCTCCGCCTGGAACGAGGCCTCATCGTGGCTGCGGCTAGCCATGGTGCCGTCCAGCGCCGCCAGGCATTCCTGCGGACGGTTCAGGCGTAGCAGGGAGAGCGCGCGGTCGTTGGCGAAACGGTCGCGATCGAGCCAGGTGAGGAACTCGCCGCACTCGCCCGCAAACGCCTGCATGCCGGCAAGTGCTTCGGCATAGCGCTTGCCGCGGTAGTCCCGCAGATACGCCTCACGTCGTCGGTTACTGCTCGCGGAGGTGCAGCCGGTCGGCAACTGCAGATAATCACCTTCAAAACCCGCGCGCATGCCGCAGTAATCGCGGCAGCTATCCTGGGTGAGTGCGGCAATGCTGAAGCCACCCGCCACTGGCTTGAACGATAGCTTGCAAGGCGCGTCGCTGGCATCGCTTACTTCCGCCTTGTCGCCTTGCAGCGTGCCCTCCAGCGAACAGGTGTGGCCGTTGGTGCCGACGGCGAGAATCTCGAAGTGGCGCGCTCCATCCGTGGCGCTGACCTGCAGGCTGCCCCAGCCTTGCTTGGTACTGTATTCACCGGGCGCCGGACCAGCCGCCACCGCGCCGAAGGCCACCAACCCCACCAGTATTCCGCACCATCCATATCGCCCTGCCATCGCCTCGCCCTAGTTTCGACCAGGGCGCAAGTGTGCGACATCTCGGCGACGCCAGGCCACTCAGGTGTAGACCATCAACCCCAGCAGATCCAGCGCGCCATGCGCCAGGATCGCCGGCCACAGTCGTCCTCGCCGGGCCACCCACCAACCCAGGATCAGACCGAGCATCAAGATGCTGATGGCGCCAATCGGACCCTGATACAGGTGATACGAGGTGCGGATCGCTACGCTTACATTCACCGCGAAGGCCCGGCCATGCCGCGACTCCAGGGCGCGGATCACGTAACCGCACACGAACACTTCCTCGAAGATCGGGTTGATCAGCGAGATGGCCAGCACAGCCGTGATCGATAGCCGCCCGACGACCATCGCATCGAATGGATTCGTGTTGCTCCCCGAGCTCCAGCTCACCAGCGTCAGTGGATAGGTAACCAACAGACACACCGCCAGCAAGCCGAGCCCCACCGCCAAATCGCGCAGCTGCCACTGCAGCCCCAATGACTGCGGCCTCCATCCGCGGAACCACAGCACTGGCAACAAGATCGCCAGAACGAGCAGTTCGTAGAACACCATGCCCCACAGGCTCGCGTCGGAGAAGACCGGCTCGACGGCATCGCGCGCCACTGCCGAAATGCTGGACCAGATCGAAAGCCCAAACGCAATCGTCACCACGAGCAACAACTCGCCCCATCTGGCAGACCCTCCTTCACGTTCTTGCATCGATCGTCCTTGGCATGTCTTGTTTGCAGAGACTCAACTTGAAACGCACTGTCTAGCGACAGGCCTGCACGGCCGCTCGCTCGACAGCCTGCATGAAATCCGGATCGCGACGCATCGTAGTTCATTGATGCCTCCCCCCAAAACGGCATAGCTTACCGATAGCAGGGAGCGAAGCATTGTCTCTTGGAGCACGCGCTCTGTTCTTCGGTCGCGAAGATGGGTAAAGCGCGCCTGGCGTCTTGTTCCCGACTGGCTTGGACCGCCACAAAACCGGCACATTGCCGAAGGCAGCGCCAAGCGGGCGCACAGCGCTCGCTGACCGATGTTGCATGCACCCTTTGCTGCGCCGGAGACAAACCCATCCGGCGATGGAAGCGCAAACAAACTGCATTGACCGCCGACGCGCAAGCACAGCCGCCGTAGATGCATCCTTTGCGGTCATTGAGTGGCTTGTCGGCACCGCAAGTCGCTGTTGTCGATCGATAAGTTAACCTTACACCGTTACCGATACCCGCTCATCTACCCGCAAGTCACCCTCGTCTACCGAAGAGTGAATCTGGCCCGTTACATTCAATCGTCAGCCTCCGCGTCCTGCGATGCGTCGTCAGAAACATTGCGGCGCATATAGCTCACGGTGTACCCCTCGTACCCTTCCTGAACCGGGCGAAACGCCCAGATCGCGGAGCGCTCGTACGTGTCTTCACGCGCGATGAAAGCTCCTGGTGTGCCCCTGATCAGGGCTTCCATTTGGCAATCGGCAACTTGGTTGGCTTGGGTCGGCGCGTGAATGGTATGTCCCGGTTCGCCCGTGAAGCTGTAAGCGGCTTGATGCGTCTGCTCGTAGCGCATATTGGGCACCGGCAGCGCTTCACCCGTGTCTTCAGGCCTTGGGCTCCTCGGTCGAGGGGTGTCGCTGGCCGTACGCGTCCCAGTAAAGTCTGCTCCGGTGTATTCCACGTATGTCACATCAGAACCGACCTTAAAATTAGTGTTGCTGTTACGGTCACTGAAGCGAAAGTGCTTGCTTTTCTTATCTGCAGCCTTCTTTTTCAACATCTTTGGAATATCCGGTAAATCTTCTTTTCTGGAATATAGCTTGCGTGTTGACGAGATCGTGTTATTGATCTTCGTCCTGGCTTTGCGTGAGGTGTAGCCCCGGCCATCCTTACCGACCTCTAAGGGCAAATGGAGAAAGGGGGTGATGTCACCCTGAATCTCCCTCTTCCTTTGGCCATACGCCGCGCCCAGCAGCCTCTGCATTTCGGCCTCGTTCCTTTTCGCAATGCGACCCGAGGTCCGCGCAGGTCCAGTTGTAGACGCCATTCTGTTGCGGAAGGAGCAAGTCACTTTATGGTGGATAACTTTACCTCTCCCAGTCCTACCGCATTCTTCGCACTGGCTCATGTCTTCTCCCATATTGCATACGAATCCGTCTGGCTAGAGCGCTGTCGTCAGCACTCGCTGCCACCCCATCAGCTAATACATCTACTAGAGCGTTTTATGAACTTTGAAATAGAGACGCTGCGTTTCCAAGCATGAGGATGGAGAAGACAACGAAGTGGAGTCCTGCCAGGGTTTCCGGCAGGCGTTCGTAATCACGCGCCAGGCGTCGGAACCGATTGACCCAACCGAAACTGCGCTCCAGGACCCAACGGCGCGGCAGCAATACAAAACCTTTCTTGGCCTCCGGCAGTTTTACGACGTGCAGTTCAATGCCTTCCTCCTGCGCGGCTTCGGCCGGTCCTTCGCCTGTGTAGCCTTGATCGACGAAGGCCAGTTTCACCGTATCTCCTGTGAAATGCTGAACTTCCTGCGCTAGCGATCGCACTTCGGCGCGTTCCTGCTCGTCGGCTGGCGTGACCTGCAGTGCTAGCAGGTGACCGAGCGTATCCACCGCCATGTGCACCTTGCTGCCCTTCTTGCGCTTGTAGCCGTCGTAGCCAGCGCGTGGCCCGCTTGCGCAGCCGCGCCTGCGGATCCATCAGCATCAAGTAGGGTGCAGCAAATGCCCATTCTTCATCGGAGACGTCGGTCGGATACGGGCGTGGTGGCTTCATCCGCTTACGATAGCCGCGCAAGCCTCAAGTTCATAACACGCTCTAAGGGTTAATGCTCCTGAATAGTTGCGTCCTGAACAAGCTCGCAACTAGCTCAATCTATAATCCCAGAGCGCCGCATAACATATTAAAAAAATATTACAAGTTTATATCAATCTTGCATCTGCTGGCTGGAAAGACGAACCTGCAAGGTAAGAAAGAGTATAGTTTTGAGGATTTAAGTCCCCAGTCTCACCACCCGCATGAGTAACAATGTCAACTTTAAACTGAGTCTCAGCCGCATGGCTTGCGAGATGCCGTGTATATGTTCGACCCCAGGTAGCTGGCGCCACGTTGTGGGTTGCCCTTATTTTTTTCCAAGTTGGATATGCCATACATTCCTCCAAGTATATTATTTAAATATTTAACCGTACAAATTTCGCAATACGCACCAAACAATCTCACCCAATAAAATAGTTCCCCTATAAACTTCAAATAAAACTGCTCGAATAGCAGAATTCTTCGTCACAGACATGTATTTTTAGGTAACCAACGAGTGATCTATTTGCAACCCCACGAAGGAAATTACGACTGATCTCAGGCAACATCGAATTAGTCAAAATCGCATCAATCATCCGTCCGCCCGACTCGCTCTCGGTACACCGGCTCACCACCAGCTCTACCACCGAGTCGTCGTACTCGAACGGAATCCTGTAGCGCTCCTCGATCCGCTGCTTGATGCGATTCAACTGCAACCGCACGATCTGCCCGAGCATGTCGTTGCTCAGCGGGTAATACGGAATTGCCACCAGCCGCCCGAGCAATGCCGGCGGAAACACCTTCAACAGCGGCTCGCGCAAGGCCTTCGCCATGCCTTCCGGATCCGGCATCAGTTCCGGGTCCTTGCACAGGCTGGCGATCAGGTCGGTGCCGGCGTTGCTGGTGAGGATGATCAAGGTGTTGCGGAAGTCGATGCGGCGGCCTTCGCCATCTTCCATCCAGCCTTTGTCGAAGACCTGGAAGAACAGTTCGTGGACGTCGGGGTGGGCTTTCTCCACTTCGTCCAGCAGCACCACCGAGTACGGCTTGCGTCGCACCGCTTCGGTGAGCACGCCGCCTTCGCCGTAGCCGACGTAGCCCGGCGGTGCGCCCTTGAGTGAGGAGACGGTGTGCGCGTCCTGGTACTCGCTCATGTTGATGGTGATCAGGTTCTGTTCGCCGCCGTATAGCGTTTCGGCCAGCGCGAGTGCGGTTTCGGTCTTGCCCACGCCGGAGGTGCCGGCGAGCAGGAATACGCCGATCGGTTTGTCCGGGTTGTCCAGGCCGGCGCGGCTGGTCTGGATGCGCTTGGCAATCATCTCCATGGCGTGGTCCTGGCCGATCACGCGCTTGGCCAGTAGTTCGGGCAGGCGCAGCACGGTGTCGATCTCGTTGCGCGCCATGCGCCCGACCGGGATGCCGGTCCAGTCGGCGACCACGGCGGCCACCGCCTGGTAGTCGACCGTGGGCAGGATCAAGGGCGATTCGCCCTGGAGTCCGCCTAGTTCGGCCTGCACCAGCTGCAGGCGTGCGAGCAGCGTGTCGCGATCAACCTGTACCGGTGCGTCGAGCACCGCGGTGTCACCAGACGCCGCCTGTGCGGCATCTGCATCTGCATCGGTGTCAGCCTCGGCCTCCGCTTCCAACGCACTACCCATGCCTTCCACCGGCGCGTTACCACTACACAGGCGTGCGCGCAGCGACAACAGCTCGTCCACCAATGCCTTCTCGGCAACCCACCGTTGCTCCAGATCGCGCAGTCGGCCGTGCTCGTTTTCCAGCAAGCCGGCACATGCGGCAGCACGCTCCTCCACCACGATGCCAATCGCACGCTCGCGCTCGATGATGGCGTGCTCGGTCTCCAGCGCTTCGATCCGGCGGCGGCTATCGTCCACCTCGGCCGGCGTCGCGTGCAGGCTGACCGCGACGCGAGCGCAGGCGGTGTCGAGCAGGCTCACCGATTTGTCCGGCAGCTGGCGCGCGGGGATATAGCGGTGGCTGAGCTTGACTGCCGCTTCCAGCGCCTCGTCCAGGATCTGCACACTGTGGTGCTGTTCCATCATCGAGGCGACGCCGCGCATCATGCGCACCGCCTTGGCCTCGTCCGGCTCATCCACCTGCACGGCCTGGAATCGCCGGGTCAATGCGGGGTCTTTTTCGATGTATTTCTTGTATTCGGCGAACGTGGTCGCGCCGACGGTGCGCAAGGTACCGCGTGCCAGTGCCGGCTTGAGCAGGTTGGCCGCATCGCCGGTGCCGGCGGCACCGCCGGCGCCGACCAGGGTGTGGGTTTCGTCGACGAACAGAATGATCGGCTTGGGACTGGCCTGCACTTCGTCGATGACCGCGCGCAGACGCTGTTCGAACTCGCCCTTCATGCTGGCACCGGCCTGCAGCAGGCCCACATCGAGCGTGCGCAATTGCACGTCCTTTAATGCGGGTGGCACATCGCCACGGGCGATGCGCTGCGCGAAGCCTTCCACCACCGCGGTCTTGCCCACGCCGGCCTCGCCGACCAGGATCGGGTTGTTCTGGCGGCGGCGCATCAGGATGTCGACCACCTGGCGGATCTCATCGTCACGGCCGATGATCGGATCGAGCTTGCCCTCGCGCGCTTGTGCGGTGAGGTCAGTGGTGAATTTCTTCAGTGCTTCCTGCTTGCCGAGTGCGGCAGGTGCGATGGCGCCGCTCGCTTCGCCGGGTGCTGCGGTCTGACCAAGCGAAAATCCATCGCTGGGCAGCAAGCCATCTTCCGGGGAGCCGGCCACGATCTCGGCGAAGTGCTCGTTGAGCACCGCAGGCTTGAGCTTGTCGAACTCTTTGGAGATCGCCAGCAGCGCGTTGCGCAAGCCGCGCACGCTCAGGATGCCGACCACCAGGTAACCGGTGCGCACCTGCGCCTCGCCAAAGCTGAGCGAGGCATACACCCAGCCGCGCTCCACCGCTTCTTCGACGTTGGCCGACAGGTCGGTGACGGCGGTGGAGCCGCGTGGCAGGCCATCCAGCGCGGCGGTGACATCGCGCGCCAACGTGGAAGGATTGAGCTGGAAGTGTTTGAGGATGCGGTGCAGGTCCGAATCCTGCAGCTGCAGCAGCTGATGCAGCCAGTGCACCAGCTCCACATACGGGTTGCCGCGTAGCTTGCAGAACACCGTGGCGCTTTCGATGCCGCGATAGGCGAGTGGATTGAGCTTGCCGAACAGGGCGCTGCGGGAGATCTCGGCCATTGGTGCATCCTTCGAAGTCGGTACGTTGCGTGTGAGCGAAAGGGAGGCAGTGCGCGTCAGCCCGATGGGCGCAGCAGCACCTCGTCCGCGTCGGCAATGCTCCAGGCGCGACGGCCGATCCAGGTGTCCAGGCCCAAGCGGCTGTTGCGTGCCAGCTGCGGGGTGGGTACCTCATCGGCCTTGAGCAGCAACTGCAGCTCCCAGCCGAATTCGTCACCCAGATAGCTGCGCACCGCGGCGGTGAGTTGGCGCAAGGCATGACCGCCGGGCAGAAAGCGTTGAAACGCAATGCGCGGCAGCGGGCCCAGCCGAATGCGCACACACTGTTGCGCGCCGCGTACCTGCGCACCGACCACGCTATCCACACCGAGCCTCGCATTGCGCGGACCACAGCCAAGTTGCAGGTGCGCATCGGCGGGAAGCCGCATCCATTCGGCAATGAATTCCTGCACCTGCACGGGCCAGTCGAACAACTGCTGCAGCACGGCGCGCAACCCTTCCGGCGTGCGCGTGGCTGCACCAAACCGGCCAGCGTGGTAGCGGCGCGCGTCATCCGGCAGTGCATCGCGCTCGCGCAGGTGCGGGCTGGCGATACCGACCAGCGCATCCAGCCAGCTGCGGAATTGATCGCTGGCCGGCCGCTCGGCCTGTACGGTGGGCTGCGCCTGTGCCCACGCGCGGTAGAACAGGCTGAGCATGCGGTGATGGAACACGTCGGCAAACGCGGCAAAGGTGCCGTCCTTGGCTTGCAGCGCCCGCTCGATGGCATATTCGGTCAGGTGGAGCGGCAACGGCGCGTTGGGGCCGAACAATCCAAGAAACAGCCCATGCAACACAGCCGGTTGTTCGCCTTGCGCCGGCGTGTAGCGGTCCAGCGCATGCGGTGCGAAGGCTAGCGACGGGGTGTGGCGCAGCCGCACCACGTCGTCCACGGCGCGGGCGGATTCGCCCAGCCGCGGTTGCTGCGGATGGCAGCGCTCGATCGCGCGCAAGGCCGCAAACGGGGTGAAGTCCTGCGGCCGGGTCTGCAGCGCCTGTTCCAGCGCGGCAGCCGCGGCGCTCACAGGCGCGGGCGCGTGCCGGGCTGGGCGGGCCATCGGGCCACCTCGTTGCGTTCGGTGGTGCGCAACACGGTTTCGGTGAAGGAGTTCACCGAGACGTAGCGCGCAAAGAAGTGCCGCAGCACCGAGGCCAGCAGAAACGCACCGGTGCCTTCGAAAGCGGCGTCCTCGCAGGTGAGCGTAATCTCCAGCCCGCGGCCGAAAGTGATCGGGCCTGGCACCGGAATGCGCCGCACGATGGGTGTGCCGCTCACCTGTTTGACACCTTCGATCTGCCGCTGCGCAGACGCATCGAACGGGTCGCAATACAGGGTGAGGATTTCGCGCAACGCGGCGGCGCCATCGGGGCCGTCTTCGAACAGCGACAGGTAATTGAGCTGCAATTGACTGAGCAAGCGCCACGCGCTCTGCCCGTCTGAGATGGCCGGACGCGGCTTGGTCGGCCCTGCCACGCAGCGCACGCTGCATACCGGCACGCCACTGTCCATGCTGAAGTCGGTGGTGCCCTTGCCCACCGGCATATGCAGCGGCAGGTCGCGGTTAGTGCACCACAGCTGCAGCCCGAGCTGACGCAAGTTGCTGGCATGCGCCTGGTCGTCGGCATCGACCAGGCTGACGAACACCTCGCTGCCCACGTAGCTGGAGCGCGCGCCATCGCGGCGTTGCCGCGCCGACAGCAGGCGCGGCTCGCGGCGCAGGGTGTAGAACGCACCATGCCGCGCATGCCAGGTGCGTGCATCGCCGCCATAGAACGCGGTGAAGCGTTGCTCCGGTTCCTGGCGGTCGCCAAAGCCTTCCACCTCGCCCAGATGATGGATCTCGAAATCCATCGGCCGGGTGCGGTCGGCCAGCACGTGGTACTCGTGTTGGCCGGCTTGCAGATGGATACGGTCGGCGCGACGTTCGAACAGATTGATCGCCGGCGTGCAGAACAGCTTGAAGTGTTCGGCGCTCACTGCGGCCGCCAGGCTGGGCACGCTGCGCTCCAGCAAGATCACCACCTCGAAACCGCTGCCGTGCAGGCGACGCAATGCGGCGCGCAAACCGGTGAGTTCGGCGAACAGAAAGCGCTCCGGGCACGCGAAGTATTCCTGCAGCAGCCGGTAACCACTGAACGAGCGCCCGTCGTACGGGATCAGGCTGTCTTCGTCGGCATAGCCGCGCATCTGCAAGGCATCGGCGCCTTGCAGCAGTTGCAACGTGGCGCCCTGCGCATCGCTGCCGCGCACCAGCACGGCGCTGGTGTCGGCATGCAATTGTTCGTACAGCCGCTTGGGCAGGCCATCGGCACCAGCCAGGAACAACGGCAGCCGGTCCAACGCCAGGCCTTGGGTCTGGGCACCGCCCACCAACTCGAAGCGCAATCGGATGCCGGCGCGCACGCTGCGCCCGGCAGGTAACACGATGCCTGCCGCCGCCAATGCCGCCGGCGATTCCAGATACTTGGCTTCGGCCAGCTGCAATGGCCACAGCGTCACCGCGTGCGCGGTACGGAACTCGCAGGCGGTGCGCTCACCGGCGCCGATCAGGCTGCGCAGCGCGCTATGGCGCGGCACGCTGACACCGGCGCTCAGGCCACTGTCCTTGAGGTCCGGCTCCAACTGCACCACCGCCATCGACGGCAGCGGTGCCAGGTAATGCGGGTAGACCATTTCCAGCAGGTGTTGGGTGAACACCGGGTACTGCGCGTCCAGCTTGAGTTGCACGCGCGCGGCCAGAAACGCAAAGCCTTCGAGCAGGCGCTCCACATACGGGTCGGCGCACTCGAACGCATCCAATCCCAGCCGCCCGGCGATCTTGGGGTACTCGCGCGCAAACTCGGCGCCCATGTCGCGCACGTGCTGCAATTCGCGGCTGTAGTACGGGAGCAGGCGCGGGTCCATGGGCTTAGCCGTGGCCCTCCATCACTTCGAGTCTGCCGGTTTCCAGGTCCAGCGCTGTCTTCAGATACAGGTTCAACGGCAGCGGTTGGGCCCACATTTCCGATTCGATGGTGAATAACAACGAACGCTTGTCCATCCGCGCGGCATCGGCATGCACGCTGACGCGCAGCGTGTCGGGAATCAGCCGTGGTTCGAACGCCAGGATCGCCTCGCGAATGCGCTGCTGCAGCGCGGCCGCATCGATCCCGGCCACCGCTGCGCCGGCAAGATCGGGGATGCCGTAATTGAGCACCGAGTTACGCACCTGCGGGTACGCATCCAGCGGCCGGCTGGTGTCCAGGTTCACTGCATTCAACAGCCACGACAGATCGCGGATCACGCATTCGCGCAGGCGCGTTGCCGAGATCACGCGTTGCTCGCGGCTCTCTTCGCGTTGGCTGGGCGCGGCATCGGTGAGCCGGTCCAGCAGCGAGGGTTGCAGGCGTTCGGTGGTGGTGAGCTCGGCCATGACGATCAGGACGCGTCGAACTGCAGCGCGCGCACTTCGAGCAGCGCAACCTCGCGCGACTCTGTGCTGAGCATGCGTTGGCCCAGGCCGATTTCGCCCTGGGCACCTTCGGTCCATTCGGTGCGACGGGCCAGTTGCAGCTCGCCGGCATCCAGATGCTCGCTACCGGGGTAACGCACCGGCATGTACGCAAACGCTTGCCCGCCATTGCGCCACAGCACGCTTACCGGCGCCCACACGGTGTCGCGCAGGTCCACCGGCGCTTCGAAGCGCAGCTGATGGATCTGCTGCAACGGTGCCCAGGCATATCCGCTGTCGAGCATCAGTTCGATACATGGCCCGAAGCGTGCATCGGCGTCGGACAGCCATGCGAAGCGTTCGCCATCCAGCACGCCCGCGCTTGCCGGTGCCAATTCGAAGGCTTGCGCACGCAGCGCGCTTGCCTGGGCGCCATGGCCTTGCGCAGACAGGCGCAACGCCTGCAGGTGCAGTGCCAGCCACTCGGCCGGCTCGCCGATCACGTGCGGCAACTGGGTGCCGGCGAACACCTGCGCCCGTGTCTGCTCGCCCTGCAGCACAGTGAGATACGTCTGCACCAACGGCTGGGTGGTGCCATCCAGCTCGCCGCAGGCACGCAACTGGTCGGCCGCACGCGACCATTGGCCCAGCACCGCCAGCAGCTGAAACAGAAACACGCGCTGCGCAGCATCGGCCGGCTGCCGGCGTACCTGCTGCACCAATTGCTGCAATGCCTGCGCCGGCTCGCCACGGGCAAGCAGGCTGTGTGCGGTGGCATCCATCGCGCATGTCCTCATCGAAGAAGGGGGCGGTGTCGCTGTGGACACCGCTGGTCATTGCATTGCAGGCATCGGGTGCAGCAGCAGACGCACGCGCGCGGTTGCCGGAGAACCCCAGGCGGTGCGATGCAACCGGCATGGACGCGTGGTGCACGCCGATCTCCCATCCGCTCCGCCATCCGGCGATTGCACACGCGGTGTGCGTGGCGCGTTATGCCTTGGCGACACCCTGGATGTCGTAGGTGAATTCCTTCGCCCCGCCCTGCGCCGTGCCCTTGTCGTCCTGTGGCTGGAAGCCGTACTTGAACTTGCCGAAGTGCAGCGTCACGTTTTCGGTCAAGCGATCTTCGCCACCAGACCCGCCGGTAGACAGCGAGGTGATCAGTACGCCTTCGCTCAGTTCCAGCGTGAGAAAGTCGCTCTGCTCGCCAGTGGCGTTGGTGACGTACAACCAGGCGTTTTCCACACGTGCGCCGGTGCACACCGCATCGAGCAATGCGTTGGAGCAGCCGTCCACGTACTTGGTGATGGAGATGTCCTGGATATGCGCCTTGCCGCCGCTGGCCGACCCGCCACCGGTATGCAGGTCGCCGGAATTGCTCGCGCCCCACGACCAGGCCAGGATCGGAATCTCGCCCTTGTGCTTCTTGTGGTTGGACGCGCCTTCGATCTTGACCTTGCCGCTGCCGAACTTGATATGCATGTCGAACGCCATGGAACTGCTCCTTCGCTAAGTGGAAAACACGGATGACGCGACGTGCAGAGCGCACGTCGTCGCCGTGACGCAAAGACGCCGGATCAGGCCTTGGCGGCCGACGGCAGACGCGAGACCAGGCGCAACGACACGGTCAGGCCTTCTAGCTGGTAATGCGGTTTGAGGAAGAACTTGGAGCTGTAATAGCCCGGCGCGCCTTCTACTTCTTCCACCACCACTTCGGCCGCGGCCAGCGGCTTACGTGCCTTGGTTTCTTCGCTGGAATTGGACGGGTCGCCATCGATGTACTGGGTCACCCAACGCGTCAGCCAGCTCTGCATCTGTTCGCGGTCGGAGAACGAACCGATCTTGTCGCGCACGATGCACTTGAGGTAATGCGCAAAGCGGCAGCACGCGAACATGTACGGCAGACGCGCACCCAGTGCGGCATTGGCGGTGGCATCCGGGTCGTCGTATTCGTCGGGTTTGTTCAAGGATTGCGCGCTGATGAAGGCGGCCATGTCCGAGTTCTTGCGATGCACCAGCGGCATCAGGCCCATCTTGTCCAGTTCGGCCGAGCGACGGTCGGTGATCGCCACTTCGGTGGGGCACTTCATGTCCACACCACCGTCGTCGGTGGGGAAGGTATGCGTGGGCAAGCCTTCCACTGCGCCGCCAGACTCGATACCGCGAATGCGCGAGCACCAGCCGTACTGCTTGAACGAGCGGTTGATGTTGACCGCCATCGCATAGGCCGCGTTTTGCCAGGTGTATTTGTTTGAATCGGCACCGGCGGTGTCTTCTTCGAAATCGAACTCGTCCACCGGGCTGGTGACTGCGCCGTACGGCAGGCGCGACAGCGTACGCGGCATCGCCAGGCCGATGTATTTGGAATCTTCCGACTCGCGTAGCGAACGCCACGCGGCGTAATCGGGCGTGGAAAAGATCTTGGCCAGATCGCGCGGATTGGACAGCTCGTTCCAGTTGTCCATGCCCATCAGCTTGGGCGCTGCCGCAGCGATGAACGGGGCGTGTGCCGCCGCGGCCACCTGTGCGATGCCGTTGAGCAGCTCCACATCCGGCGGGCTCTGGTCGAAGTAGTAATCGCCGACGAGGCAGCCATACGGTTCGCCACCGAGCTGGCCGTATTCCTGCTCGTAGACCTTCTTGAAGATGGGGCTCTGATCCCACGCGGTGCCCTTGTAGCGCTTGAGCACCTTGCCCAGCTCTTTCTTGCTGATATTCAGCACGCGGATCTTGAGCTGCTGGTCGGTCTCGGTGTTGTTGACCAGATAGTGCAGGCCGCGCCACGCACCTTCGAGCTGTTGCAGATCGGCGTGATGCAGGATCTGGTTGAGCTGTTCGGTCAGCGTGCGGTCGATCTCGGCGATATAGGCCTTGATGGTTTGCGAGACGTCTTCGCTGACCACATCGCTGCGCGCAAGCACCTGCTCGGCCAACGTGCGGACCGCCGATTCCACTTCTTCCTTGGCGCGCTCGCTCTTGGGGCGGAACTCGCGATTGAGCAGTGCGGCAAAATCGCCCTGCTCGGTTGTTTCGGTGCTGCTGCTGGCCAGTGCGGCTTCGGTCGCGGACATGGCGTCAGGCTCCTTCCAGCTCGGAGGCGGGCTTGGCCGCCGAGACCAGCGACTGCAACAACGCCGGGTCGCGGATGGCATTGGCAATCAACTGCTCGGCGCCGGCCTTGCCATCCATGTAGGTGTCCAGATTGGCCAGCTGGGTACGCGCTTCCAGCAGCTTGGCCAATGGCGCGACCTTGCGTGCGATGGCGGCCGGTGAAAAGTCGTCCATGCTCTCGAAGGTGATATCCACCGCCAGCTCGCCTTCGCCGGTGAGCGTGTTGGGCACCTTGAACTGCGCACGCGGGCGCATCGACTGCAGGCGGCTGTCGAAGTTGTCGACATCGATCTCCAACGCCTTGCGCTCGTCCAACGAGGGCAGCTCGCCGGCGTTGGCGCCGGACAGGTCCGACATCACGCCCATCACGAACGGAATCTGCACCTTCTTCTGCGCGCCGTAGACCTCTACGTCGTATTCGATCTGCACGCGTGGGGCCCGATTGCGGGCGATGAACTTCTGACTGCTGGCCATGCCTGATCTCCGATTGAGCTTGCCCGTGGCGCCGACGTGCGGAGCACGGACGCTGTCTTGTGGCCTGGATATCGCCGGCCCGGCCGATCGCCTGGAGCCTGCGTGCGACGCCGGTGCTGCGGGCGTGCCCGCAACTGCCGCACCACGCGGACCCAAGCGGCAGGCCGTGCGATGACGCCTCTTCAGCGTTGCGGCGAGTCTAGGAATGGCCCTGTGCGCTCACCCGACAAATCGTCTCAATCGTGTCGATGCGTGATGCACGGCCGACTTCGTGAAATAGACGTGATGGGTTGGCGATGCTTTTTTCGGTTGATCACAGGACAGGCCCCGGGGAGTGGGCCGCAGGCAGTGCCGCATGAGCATCAGCTATTACAGCGCCATCGTTCCGCAAGCGTCCTCGGCCATAGAGGCGCATGCGCCGCTGATGATCGATCTGTTGGCCTATATCGAGCAGCACATCGGCGAGTCCGAGCTTGGCACCGACTCATTGCAACAGGCGTTCGCACTTTCGCGTGCCTCGTTGTACCGGCTGTTCCAGTCGCGCGGCGGCGTGGCCAGCTATATCCGCGAGCAGCGGCTGTGCACGGCGCACCGCTATTTGCGGGCGTACCCGGAGTGCAGCCTGACCTGGCTGCTCTACGAAATGGGGTTTGCCTCCGAGCGGCAGTTCCAGCGCGCCTTCCAGCAACGGTTCGGCATGCCGCCGATGCAGTGGCGCCGCCAATGCCGCGCCACACCGCACGCACCGCCGCCGCGTCGCGGCCACTACATGCCGATGTGGCGCTTCATGCGCGAACTGGGCCAGCACCTACCGCCCGAGTACGCACCGATCCGCAGCGGTGCAGTCACACCCACCCATGGCTCCCCGCTGGTGCATGCCGAAGCACTGCGTCGGCTCGTCCGACCGGCACCACGCTTTGCGGCGCAGCTGGAGCCCATGGAGGTTTAAGCGGTGGTCTGGGCGCGATGGCATGACCGGTAATGCCACATCGCGCCCAGGTGCGCTCCTACCAACACGCGCGCGAATCGGGCCGCGTACCCAGTGTCGCCTGTTTGCCCGTCTCGTGCACGACGCAAACCAGAGATCCTGCGTAGGAGCGCACTTGGGCGCGACTGGCATCACCGGCAACGCCGCATCGCGCCCAGGTGCGCACCTACGTGAAACGACGCAATAGGCTGCCTATGTGGCCGTTCTCCGTAGCACTCGCATCGCCATCGGAATCGGCCTCAACGAATCACCAGCACCGGAATCGTGCTGTGCGTGAGCACTTCCACGGTCTGGCTGCCGAGCAGCATGCGGCGCACGCCGCGTCGTCCGTGCGAGGTCATGATGATCAGATCGCTTTTGCATTCTTCGGCGGTCTGCACGATGCCTTCGGCCGCGAAACGGTCCAGCACATGCCGTGGCGTGGCCTTGATATTGGCAGCGGCCGCCAGTTCCAGCGCAGGACGCAGAATCTTCTCGGCAGCGGCTTCGCGCTCGCTGCGATATTCCGGACTCGCCTCATACCCCACGCTCCAGCCCATCGCATCGTACATGCCCATCGCCCACGGCTCGGACACGGTGACGATGTCGACCTTGGCACCGGTGGCCTTGGCCAATTCCAGCCCCTGAAACAGGCCGCGATGCGACAACTCGGATGCATCGATGGCGATAAGAATACGTTTGTACATGGTGACCTCCTGCAAGGGTGGCATTGCTGCCGATGGACTAGAACGTACCGTGGCATGTGCGGGTGGAGCGGGCCTTGATGCGGATCAGTGCGGCGATGCCGCTGGCCGGGTTGGTGTGATGCTGCCGATGTTGCTGTCTTGATTGCTTTGCTTTGCTTTGCTTTGCTGGTGCTGGTGCTGACTAGCGTGCGTGTGGGGTTGCAGTCGCTATGTCGCTGTTGCTGCCAGGGCTTGCCCCTGCTTTTCCTGTCTCCGCGATGCGGACCACGCAGCGCATCTGCGATCGACGACGAAGACCACGACGCGGCACGCGCGACGCTCAATCGGTGGCAACCGCATCCGGGTCCGGGCGCGTCTCGCGCAGGCGCGCCGGATTGCCGACCGCTGTCGCGCCTGCCGGTACATCGCGGGTCACCACCGCACCGGCGCCGATCAACGCATCGTCGCCGATGGTCACGCCCGGCAGGATGATCGCCCCGCCGCCGATCCACACATTGCGCCCGATGCGGATCGGCCGCCCGAATTCCAGGCCGCTGGCACGCCCGGCGGCATCGCGCGGGTGATCGGCCGCGTAGATCTGCACACCGGGGCCGATCTGCGTGCCGTCGCCAATGTGCACCTCGCAGATATCCAGGATCACGCAGTTGAAGTTGAGAAACACCCCGGCACCCAAACGGATGTTGTAGCCATAATCGCAATGGAACGGCGCACGAATCACCGCACCGTCCCCAACGTCGGCCAGGCGCTCCCGCAACAGTGCATGTCGCTGTGCGGCCGTGTGCACGACAGCTGCGTTATAGCGCAGCATCCATTCGGCCGCGGCCGCCTGATCGGCCTGCAGCTGCGCATCGGTCGCGCTGTACAGTTCGCCTGCCAGCATCTTCTGTTTTTCTGTCTGCATGCAGTCGCGCGCCCAGTGTGCAATCAAGTGGCGATAGGGTGGCATGGATGCAGCAGCGAATGCATCGAGCGATGCACCAACGGGTCTCGGCAGGTTGGCATGCCACCAATGGCCAATGTCCGGGTCTTGCAGTCGCGTCGCAGCGGTGTCATCGAGACACAAGCATACGCGGGCGGCCTTCGTGCTCCGCCAACGCGGGTGATGGACGCTGAAAGGTGCTGGATGAGCTGATCGATTGCCCCCATCCGCCCTTCGGGCACCTTTCCCCGCGAGCGGGGGAAGGGAGCCAAGCGGGGCGTTTGCCAGTCCGGATGTCTCAACGGCATGGGAACTCACGCCAGCACACACAGTTGCCCCTCTCCCGCCTGCGGGAGAGGGGATGGGTGAGGGCACGACGAAGGAATGAGATCTCAGCGGCCGGCTGGCGGCACGTCATCACCATGGGACCGTTATCCGCGCCAGAGCAAGGACCGCTGCGGCTGTTTCAGCGCAACCAATTGCCATCGTTCATGACAGCACCACACCGCTGGAAGCAGCCCGCCGACTACACCACCGTCAGGTTCGCGTAGGCCATCACCAGCCACTTGGCGCCGACTTCGTCGAACTGCACCTGCACCCGCGCATGCGCACCGGCACCTTCGTAGTCCACGACCACGCCGCCACCGAAGGTAGGGTGCTCGACATTGGCGCCGAGCTTGATCGGTGCGGTTTCGACAATGCCATGCACCGGGCCGCCACGCGCCGCGCCCAACGACGCAGTCCGCGAGACCTGCACCTTCGGGCGCACTTCGTTGAGCAGATCGCGCGGGATCTCGCGCAGGAAGCGCGAAGGCACGTTGTAGTTGTCCTGGCCGTGGATGCGCCGCGATTCGGCGTAGCACAGCACCAGTTTCTGCCGCGCGCGGGTGATGCCCACGTACGCCAAACGCCGCTCTTCTTCCAACCGGCCGCTCTCTTCCAGCGAACGCGCGCTCGGGAACAGGCCATCCTCCAGCCCGACCAAAAACACGATCGGAAATTCCAGACCCTTGGCCGAATGCAGCGTCATCAGCTGCACGCCTTCTTCGCCGGCCTGCGCCTGGCCTTCGCCGGCCTCCAGCGAGGCATAGGCGAGGAAGGCGACCAGTTCGGTCATGCCCTGGCTGTCTTCGTCGTCCGGGCGGGTGAAGCGCGAGGCCACCGAGACCAGTTCGTCCAGGTTCTCTGTGCGCGATTCCGAATCCAGCCCGCCGCGACTTTCCTTGGCCCAATGCTCGCGCAGGCCCGAGCGCATCAACACATGGTCGATGCGTTCGGCCAGTTCCATCTGCCCGGTTTCGGCATGCAGCTGGCCGACCAGGCTCAGGAAGCCGGCCAGGGCGTTACGCGCACGCGCGGCCAGGCTGTTTTCCTGCGTGGCCAACATCGCCGCTTCCCACAACGACAGCGCATTGGCACGCGCCAGACGACGCACTTCGTCCAGCGTGCGATCGCCGATGCCGCGGGTGGGTGTGTTGACCGCGCGTTCGAACGCGGCGTCATCGCTGCGATTGGTGAGCAAGCGCAAGTAGGCCAGCGCGTCCTTGATTTCGGCGCGCTCGAAGAAGCGCATGCCGCCGTACACGCGGTACGGCAACTGCTCGGAGATCAGCGCTTCTTCCAGCGCGCGCGACTGCGCGTTACTGCGATACAGCACAGCCACTTCGCCATAGCTGCCGCCATCGCGCACCCACTGGCGTGCACGCTCGACCGCATAGCGCGCTTCGTCCACTTCGTTGTAGGCCGCATACAGATCGATCGGATCGCCATCGCCCGAGTCGGTCCATAGCTGCTTGCCGATCCGGTCAGGGTTGTGCGCGATCACCGCATTGGCCGCGCCCAGGATATTGGCGCTGGAACGGTAGTTCTGCTCCAGCCGCACCGTCTGCGCGCCGGGGAAGTCCTTCAAAAAGCGCTGTACGTTTTCGACCTTGGCACCGCGCCAGCCATAGATGGCCTGGTCGTCGTCGCCGACCACGAACACATGCCCGGTCTCGCCGGCCAGCACGCGCACGAAAGCGTACTGGATGGCGTTGGTGTCCTGGAACTCGTCCACCAGGATCTCGCGGAAGCGCGCGCGGTAATGCGCCAGCAATGCCGGGGTGTCGCGCAGCAGCTCATGCGCGCGCAGCAGCAGCTCGGCAAAATCCAGCAGGCCGGAGCGGTCGCAGCGCTCCTGATAGGCGGCGTATACCTGCCGGCGCACTTCGGTCCAGTCGTCGTTGGGCTCGGGCTGGATGTGCTGCGGGCGGCGGCCTTCGTCCTTCTGCTCGTTAATCCACCAGCTCATCTGCTTGGGCGGATACTTGCTCTCGTCCAGCTCCAGCGACTGCACCACGCGTTTGACCAGGCGCAACTGGTCGTCGCTGTCCATGACCTGGAAGCCTTCGGGCAACCGCGCGTCCTGCCAATGCAGACGCAGCAAGCGATGGGCCAGCCCATGGAAGGTGCCGATCCACATCCCGCGGCTGCCGTTGCGCAGCTGCAAGTCGGTACGGTGGCGCATTTCGCCGGCCGCCTTGTTGGTGAAGGTCACCGCGAAGATGCCGTGGTTGGGCACGCCCTGGACTTCGTTGAGCCAGGCAATGCGATGGATCAGCACGCGCGTCTTGCCGGAGCCGGCGCCGGCCAGCACGAGGTAATGCCCCGGCGGTGCGGAAACGGCCTCGCGCTGGGCGGGGTTTAAATGATCGAGCAAATGAGAGACATCCACCGGCGCATTTTACCGGTTGTGGCGTCGCTGCGGCTGAGACTGCGATGAAGCGGTTTGGGATTGCGAGGCTTCGCACCTACCCTCATCCGGCGCTTCGCGCCACCTTCTCCCTGTGGGGGAAGGAAACAAGCCCCTCTCCCGGCGGGAGAGGGGTTGGGGTGAGGGTCCGGGGCGAAGCCACTCCCAATGGTTGGTGGCCCGAGGCTTCGCTCGTACCCTCATCCGCCCCTTCGGGGCACCTTCTCCCGAGGGGAGAAGGGAACAACGCCCAGCATTACCAACACATCCCGCGCAATTGCCTGCGCCTGCTCGCGCAACTCAGGCACCGCCAGGCTCTCCCACAGCGACCCGATGCGTAGACTTCCGATCGCCCGCAGCCGCCGATTGGCGCGACCATCGGCATCGATCAGACAGCCATCGGCGTCGGTGTCCACCCCGATCCCATGCGGCCCGGCCACTGCGACGCCCTGCCCCAGCAACTGCTGCAGCAACGGGTTACGCATTGCCTGCACACGCATTTCCACGCCCGTGGCATTGACCAGGGTGTGCACATCCAACTGCAACGCATGCCCGGCACTGGCAGCGCCCGCGCTCACGCGCACGCATGCACCCACCTCAAAGGCCACATCCAGCCGCGCCCGATGCAACTGCAGTTGCCCACGCGCCTGCATCGCCTGCAACTGCGCATGCACTGGCGCTGCAATGCGATGCCGATGTACATCCCAATAGCGCACCACATGCCGCAGGAAGCGGCGTTGATCGCCCACCGACAGCGTCTGCCACAGCGCCTGGCTCAACGGGCGGATCCGTTCCATCACGCTTTGCCACGGCCGCCCCTGCGCCTGTGCATCCCGCGCAAGCTGGCGCAGGCGGCGCAGGCGCGCGCGTAGCGACAGTGCCAGCAGCGGTTGTGGATCGAAGTCGGCGCTGCTGCCATGCGCGTGCGGCAACGGCAACAGACCGTGCCGCGAGACCACATGCACCGCGCCGCGATGCGCCTGCGCAGCCAGCGTCACCACAGTGTCGGCCATGCTCAGGCCGGAACCGACGATGCACACCGCCGCCTCCGGCGGCAGCGCAACCACTGCCTCGGTGTCCCAGGCCTCGACGCGCTGGGTTGGCGACAGGCCGGCAGCGCCGCGCACCGGCAGCGGCCGCAACGCATTGCCCACCGCCAGCACCACGGCATCGGCTTGCAGCGTGTGTCCATCGTCCAGCTGTAACTGCGCGCCCTGCGCCGTGGGTTGCAGCCGCTGCACACGTGCGCTGCGCACGTGCAGGCTGGCCGGACTGGCGGCAACTGCAGCCTGCAGGCGCTCACGCAGGTACGGCGCGTAATGCCGCCGCCCCACGAAGTGCTGCGCCAGCTGCGCATCGTCCAGCTCCGGGCAACACGCATGCTCGCGCAGATAGGCAACGAAGTCCTGCGGCGCATCGACCAGCGCACTCATGCGCGCGGCGGGCACGTTCAACAGATGCTCGGGCCGCGCGGTGGAATACGCCACACCCTCGCCCAGCACCGGGTGCGGCTCGATCAACACGATCTGCAGCGGCGTGGTTGCCTGATGCAGCAGCTGCAATGCCACCAGCACGCCGGAAGCGCCGCCTCCGATGATGGCGATCACTGCATCGCCGGGATCACGCGATTGGTTCATCGGATCATTGTAGGCGATGGCCGCACCGCACCGATCGCTCGCCCTTCGTTGTGCAGGCGTCGCCAGCGGCACCCCGGGGCGGACCGGTACCCGCGCACCCAGAGCGTCGGAAGCGCTTGCGATCGGCCGCCCACGCGCGGCAACCACCGCAGGAGGTCCACAGGATGTCCATCGCATTGGTCAGGCGCATCCTCCATGTGCGCGATGTCGCTGCGGTCAAGGCGCTCTACCAGACCCACTTCGCGCTGCCGTCATCGAGGAGATCGCCGATCAGTGGGTCGTTCTGGCGGCGGGCCAGATCGCGCTGGCATTGCACCTGGCGGACGACAGGTACCGACGGCAGACGGCATGGCCGGGATCCGACGCGCCACGCTCGCCGGCCGGCTCCACCACTCAGCTGGTGTTTGCCATCACCCGCGATCTTGCCGTCCATCGCGCGCACCTGCGCAGCACAGGCATCGCGGTGGGTGAACTCGAGCGTTACCCCGGCTTTGCGTACCAGATATACGAAGGCCGCGACCCGGAGGGAAACGTCTTCCAGGTGATTGGCCCGGACTGACCGCACGCGCCTACATCAACGCATCGGCCAGCCGTGCGATGCCTTCGCGACTGCGTCGCCAGGCCGGGCGACGCTGCCATTGCGCCAGGTCCAGCTGCCGCGCGTTGGCCAGATAGTCCTGTTCGATCTCGCGCAGCCGCTGCACCACCGTGCGGTCGTAGCACAGCATGCCGATCTCGGCGTTGAGCGCGAACGAGCGGATATCCAGATTGATCGAACCCACCAGTGCAATGTCCTCATCCATGCTCAGGTGCTTGGCATGCAGGAAGTGCGGGCGATACAGCGCAATCTTCACCCCGCAGCGCAGCAGCTCGTCGAAATACGCATCCTGCGCCCACGCCGCCAGACGCTGGTTGTTGCGCTCGGACAGGATCAGCTGCACATCCACGCCCGACACCGCGGCGATGCGCAAGGCGCTCAGCAAGGCTTCGTCCGGGACGAAGTATGGCGTGACCAGCACCACCTTGCGTCGTGCCAGATGGATCACCGCATTGATCGCATCGCGCGCGTTTTCGAATGGATACGCCGGCCCGCTGGGCAGCAGCTGGGTGGCGATATTGGCCTCGCACACCGGCGCATCCGGCCACACATCCAGGCGCTGCCCGGTTTCGGTGAACCAGTCGCTGGCGAACACCGCTTCCAGATGATTGACCACCGGCCCGCGCACGCGCGCCACCAGCTCGCGATTGGGCACGCCATCGATGAATCCGGCTTCGGCCAGATTCTGTGAGCCGACAAAGCCCACCTGGTTGTCGACCACCGCAATCTTGCGGTGATTGCGTAGATCCATGCGCCCGCTGCGGCGCCAGCGCAGGCCGCCGGGCAGCACCGCCAGCACCTCGATGCCCTCGGCCTGCAGCCGCTTGCGGTAACGCCGCAGACCGCGCTTGGCGCCCACCGCATCGAGCAGCACGCGGCAACGCACGCCGCGCGCGCTTGCCCGTTGCAGCGCCGCCACTACCGCATCGCCCACGGCGTCGTCGAACATCAGGTAATACAGCAGATGCACGCGTTTTTCGGCGGCATCGACCGCGGCGATCAGGGCCTGCAGCGACTGCGCGTAGTCGTCGAGCAACTCCACCGCATTGCCCAGCGTGGGCATGAAATCGCCCTGCCGTTCGATCAACGGCACCACCTCGGCACTGCTGGTATCGGCCTGCGGCGTCCAGCGCAGCGCATGCAAGGGCAACTGCTGCTCACGGATCACCTGCGAGGCGGTGGCCTGCCGCTCCACGCGCAACCGCGACACCCAGGGTTGGCCGAGCAACAGATACAACGGCAACCCGACCACCGGCACAAAGCCGATCAGCAACAACCAGCTGCGTGCCGCGCCAGGCGTGGTGCGGCTGGGGATCCATAGCAGCGCGGCCAGCCGGATCGCCCAGTCCAGTGCCAGCAGCCAGGTCCCTTGCGACCAGTTGGGCAGCATCAGCGCTCCGTTCTCATGAGGAAGCCGATTCTGACCCGGCTGCGTGTAAACGCAACGACGCAGTGCCGATCGGCTGGTTGCAATGGCGAAACGGGCCGGCATCTGCCGTCGCCGGATGCGAGCGTTCGGCGCACACCTGCCGCAGCGTCTGCACGAACGCGGTCTGCGCGCGCGTGGGGTGCCAGTCGCTCCGCGTGGTCATGCCGATCTGCCGACGCAGGCGCGGCCCGGCGCTGCCGATCTCGCGCAGCAGGCCGGCGCGGCGCTCGAACAGGAACTGGTCGCGCGACATCAGGGTCAGCCAATCGTCTTCCAGCAACAGGCCGCGCACGGTCAGCTCGGCGCCGCATTCGATGCGCAGCGGCGGCGGCTCCAGCTGCCGATCACGGAACATGCGCTCCCAGCGCTCGCGCACCGGCGTGCCCGCCGCGGCCATCACCCATGGGTAGTCGAGCAGCTGCGCAAATGCGTACGCCTTGCCGGCCAACGGATGCCCACTGCGCGCCACGATCACCGGCTCGTCGTCGAACAACGGCTCCTGCAGCACGTCGCGCACCGGCAACGGGTCGCGTAGCGCACCGATCAGCAGGTCCAGCCCACCCTCGCGCAGATGCGCCAGCAACTCTGCATACGGGCCTTCGACCACGCTGATGCTGGCGGCCGGGTGCGCACGCGCAAACCGCGCCAACGCCTGCGGCAACAGGATCGCCCGCGCCAGCGGCATCACCCCCACCACCACCCGCCCGGCATCTTGCGAGCGCAGGGCCGCCACTTCGTCGAGCGCGGCGCGTACCTCCGCCAGCGCCAACCGCACCTGCCGCAGCAGCCGCTCTGCCACCGGCGTGGGCTGCATCGCCTTGCCGCGGCGCACGGTCAGCGGCACCTCGATCACATCGGCAAACGCCTGCACCGCGCGGTAGACCGCCGGCTGCGACACACCCAGTTGCACCCCCGCCAGCGAATAACTGCCTGCCACATCCACCGCCACCAGCGCCTGCAGCTGGCCCAACGAGACCCGTCGCTCCAGACCGGGGCGCGCTGGCAGCCGCAGCGCACGTCGCGCCACCCGGATGCCACGGCCCAGATGCGCCAGGGCGCGCTCGATCCGCGGCACCACCAGGCCGGTGGCCTCGGTGGCCGCCATGCCGCCGGGCTGCCGTTCGAACAGCCGTACGCCCAGTTGCTGTTCCAGGCGCGCCACCGCCTGGGTCAAGGCCGGCTGCGACAGATTCACCTGCGGCGCGGCCGCGCTGATGCTGCCCAGCCGGTGCACCACGACCAGGGCATGCAGATGGCGAAGATTCGGCTCGGGTGTCGACGGCATGCTCTAACTATAAGCAAAACCAATACGCATACCTCAAATGAATGTTGAGCTGGTTGACTCTCGCCACGCAGACTCGGCGCAGCACTAACGAGGATGGATGGATGAGCCAGGTCGTCACCCAGGTTGCACGCACGCCGATCGCCCTCGTTGACGGGCTGGCGCAGGCCGGCGTGGCCACCGCGCACGAGGCGCAGGGGCGCACCGGTCTGCTGCATCACCGGCTGCGCCCGATCTACGCGGGCTGCCGCATCGCCGGCACCGCCGTCACCGTGTCGGTACCGCCAGGCGACAACTGGATGATGCATGTGGCCCTCGAACAGCTGCAGCCCGGCGACGTGCTGGTGGTGGCCCCCACCAGCGACTGCTGCGACGGCTACTTCGGCGACCTGCTCGCCACCTCGGCGCAGGCGCGCGGCTGCCGCGGGCTGATCATCGATGCCGGCGTGCGCGACGTGCGCGACCTCACCGCCATGCAGTTCCCGGCCTGGAGCCGCGCCATCTGCGCGCAGGGCACCATCAAGGAGACGCTGGGCTCGGTCAACGTGCCGCTGGTCTGCGCCGGGCAGCTGATCCAACCCGGCGATGTGGTGGTGGCCGACGACGATGGCGTGTGCGTGGTGCCGCGCACCACGGCGGACGCGGTGCTGGCCGAAGCGCAGGCCCGCGAAGCGCGCGAACTGATCAAGCGCGAGCGCCTGGCACGCGGCGAACTGGGCCTGGATATCTACGCCATGCGCGAACGCCTGGCGGCCAAGGGGCTGCGCTATGTCTGAGCAGGTGCGTGCGATGTGGATGCGCGGCGGCACCTCCAAGGGCGGCTTTTTTCTGGCCGACGACCTGCCCGCCGACACCGCCGCACGCGATGCGTTGCTGCTGCGCGCCTACGGCTCGCCGGACCTGCGCCAGATCGACGGCATGGGCGGTGCCGACCCGCTCACCTCCAAGGTCGCGGTGGTATCGCGCTCCACACGCGCCGATGCCGATGTGGACTATCTGTTCCTGCAGGTGGCCGTCGACCAGGCGCAGGTTAGCGATGCGCAAAATTGCGGCAACATGCTGGCCGGCGTGGCACCGTTCGCGCTGGAGCGCGGCCTGCTGCCCACCCGCGACGGGCAGACCGAGGTACGCATCTTCATGCGCAACACCGGTACCCTAGCAACGGCCACCGTGTGCACGCCCGGCGGCCAAGTCACGTATGCGGGCGACGCGCGCATCGACGGCGTGCCGGGCACTGCCGCGCCCATTGCCTTGGCATTCGCCGAGATCGCGGGTTCTTCGTGCGGGGCGCTGTTGCCGACCGGGCGCGCCGTGGACACGCTCGATGGGGTGGCGGTGACGCTGATCGACAACGGCATGCCATGCGTGGTGATGCGCGCCAGCGATGTCGGGATCAGTGGCTATGAAGACCGCGCCACGCTGGATGCGGATGAGGCTCTCAAGGCGCGGCTGGAGTCCATTCGCCTGCAGGCCGGCCCCTTGATGCAGTTGGGCCAGGTGGGCGCCGCGACCGTGCCGAAGATGATGCTGGTGGCGCCACCGCGCAACGGTGGCGCGATCAGCGTGCGCTCGTTTATCCCGCACCGCTGCCATGCGTCCATCGGGGTACTGGGTGCGGTCACGGTTGCCAACGCGTGCCTGCTGCCGGAGTCGCCAGCACACGCGCTGGCGCAGCTGCCGGGCGGCAGCATCGTGCCGCTGGAGGTGGAACACCCCAGCGGCATGACCGGCTGCGTCATCGAATGCGATGCACAGGGCGCGGTGGTGCGCGCCGCCGTGGTCAGGACGGCACGCAAATTGTTCGATGGGGTGTTGTTTGGGTGAGCGCCGTTGCCATTCGCATCCTGGGTTGGCGGCGTCAGGCTGGCCTGCGCCGGCGCATTGCAGCATGCGCATTGCACGCGCCCGATGGCTGCTGCGCTGCCCGCCGTTTGCGTCACGATTCGAGCGCGCTTGGGTCGGTGCGGATCGAGCATCGGCGCAACGTCCAGTTGCCTATCGGCAACGCCCTGCCTGTCCGGCGCATGCCAGGCGGTTTCGCTGCAGATGGAAAGCGGATCGGGTGCCGGTCGCGCCCGGGTGCGCTCCTACGTGGTGGGCGCATTTGGCTGCAGGTGAGGCAAGGGATGCAGCTTGAGGCAGGCCACGATGCACTTGCGGTACGCACATGCTGCTGCGTCAGCGTCAAACAGTCGCGTCCGTGCGAACGACGTTTCGGGGATGTGGTCGTCGATGCCATACGCACTCAGCGCCTGCAGTCGACTGGCACCCGCGCATCCGCAGCGGCGGCGACTGTCACGCGCTGCATGCCTTCACCCGGCTGTGTCTGTAGATCCCGATTCGCACCTCAACGAGCATCATCATGATCATCGATTGCCACGGCCACTACACCACCGCACCCGCTGCACACGATGCGTTCCGCAAGGCGCAGATTGCGCATTACAACGACCCACATCTGGCAGCACCGGTGTATCAGCACATCTCCGACGATCAGCTGCGCGAAAGCGTCGAGCAGCATCAATTGCGCCTGCTGCACGAGCGCGGTGCGGACATGACGATCTTTTCGCCGCGTGCCAGCACCATGGCGCACCACATCGGCGACGAGGCGGTAAGCCAGGTCTGGACGCGGCATTGCAACGATCTCATCGGCCGTGTGGTGCAGCTGTATCCACACACTTTTATCGGTGTGTGCCAGCTCCCGCAATCGCCGGGCGTGTCGATCGCACGTTCGATCGCCGAGCTGGACCGCTGCGTCACCGAGCTCGGGTTTGTCGGTTGTAACCTCAATCCCGATCCGTCCGGCGGCCACTGGACCGGCCTGCCATTGACGGACCGCGCCTGGTACCCCTTCTTCGAAAAAATGGTCGAGCTGGACGTGCCGGCCATGGTGCATGTGTCGGGCAGCTGCAACGCCAATTTCCACGCCACCGGCGCGCATTATCTCAATGCCGATACCACCGCGTTCATGCAATTTCTGGAAGGCGACCTGTTTACCGACCTTCCCGAGTTACGCTTCATCATCCCGCATGGCGGTGGCGCCGTTCCGTACCACTGGGGTCGCTTCCGCGGCCTGGCCGACATGCTGGGCAAGCCGTCGTTGGCCACGCACGTGATGCGCAACGTGTTCTTCGATACCTGCGTGTATCACCAGCCCGGGATCGACCTGCTGTTCGAGGTCATCGACGTCGACAACATCCTGTTCGGCTCGGAAATGGTCGGCGCGGTGCGTGGCATCGATACGCAGACGGGGCACTACTTCGACGACACCAAACGCTACATCGATGCGCTGGCGATCTCGGACGCTGACAAGCGCAAGGTGTTCGAAGGCAATGCGCGGCGCGTGTATCCACGCCTGGACGCACAGCTGCGTGCGCGTGGACTGTAGCCCTTCTCCCTCCCTTCTCCCGCCGGGAGAAGGTGGCCCGAAGGGCCGGATGAGGGTACGTGCGAAGCCTCGTGCACTCAGAATCATTGCGGCGGCTTCGCCCCATACCCTCACCCCAACCCCTCTCCCGAGGGGAGAGGGGCTTTGTCACGCACCGCTGTCGATTTTGACCTTGACTGGCTAAGCACAAGGTGTCTGAAGGCAATGCGCTGGGGATGTATCCGCGGCTGGATGCGCAAATGGGTGCACGAGGGCTTTGACCGAGGCGTTGCACGGCGAGCTTCCCGTTAGTGCTCCCTTCTCCGTGCCCGCAGGGCGGATGAGGGTACGTGCGAAGCCTAATCCATGCTCCAGTAACACGCATTGCGCTCGCAAAGAACTACGGACACTGCTCGGCCAGTAATGCGCGGCTTCGCCCGTACCCTCACCCCAACCCCTCTCCCGGTGGGAGAGGGGCTCGATACAAACGCAAACACCCGCCTTGCGGCGGGTGTTTGCTTGGATGCAGATCGGGTAATCGGTGGATTACTTGATCTTGCCTTCCTTGTACATCACGTGCTTACGCACGACGGGGTCGTACTTCATCATTTCCATCTTCCCCGGAGTGTTTTTCTTGTTCTTATCCGTGGTGTAGAAGTGGCCGGTAGCGGCCGAGGAAATCATACGAATCTTGTCACGCTTGCCTTTTGCCATGACTGCTTACTCCTCAGACCTTTTCGCCGCGCGCACGCAGCTCTTTCAGAACGGCATCAATCCCGTTCTTGTCGATGGTGCGCAATGCATGCGCGGAGACACGGAGCTTCACCCAGCGGTTTTCGCTGGCGACCCAGAAACGGCGCTCGTGCAGGTTGGGCAGGAAGCGACGACGGGTTCTGTTGTTTGCGTGGGAGACGTTGTTACCCGTCTGCACACGCTTGCCGGACACTTGGCATACGCGGGACATTACGCACCTCGATAAATGAATTGCCACCCATAGCCTGGGGAGCGGCGGCCCCGACAGCATCAAGCTGCCACGCAACGTTGGGAATCAAGAACTTACGCTGGAACCGGCCGGCAACCCCATCGCGCTGGGTGCCGCCATCCGGAGCGACCCGGGCACAGCGAGCCGCGCATTATGCACGGCAATTCCTTGTGCCGCAAGCACTTAGCCTGCACCGCCGTTGGGTGCCGCCCGGTGCCCGGCGGCCGTTACCCGGCCTCTACTGACTTTGCGGCCACCCAGATCCCGGCAGAGGCACCTGCCGGGATCGTGCCCCGCCTCAACCCACCGCCTTCGGTGCACGCCGCCCCGGCCGCGCGCGATGCAACCAGCGATACAGCACCGGCAACACCAGCAAGGTCAGCAGGGTGGACGAGACGATGCCACCGATCACCACCGTCGCCAGCGGGCGCTGCACCTCCGCACCGGCGCCGACGTTGAAGGCCATCGGCACGAAGCCCAGCGCGGCGACCAATGCGGTCATCAATACCGGCCGCAGGCGCGACAATGCGCCTTCGCGCAGGGCCTGCTCCAACGGCATGCCGTCGGCGCGCAAGCCACGGATGAAGGCGATCATCACCAGGCCGTTGAGCACCGCCACGCCCGACAACGCGATGAAGCCGACACCGGCCGAGATCGACAACGCCAACCCGCGCATGGCCAACGCGACCACGCCGCCGGTGAGTGCCAACGGCACGCCGCTGAACACCACCACCGCATCGCGCAACGAACCGAACGACCAGTACAGCAGCGCGAAGATCAGCAACAAGGTGCCTGGTACGACCCAGGCCAGGCGCTGGCCGGCAGAGATCAGTTGCTCGAAGGTGCCGCCGTAGCCGATCCAGTAACCGGTGGGCAATGCGACCTCCGCCTGCACGCGTTGCTGCACCTCCGTCACGAAGCTGCCCAGATCGCGGTCGCGTACGTTGGCGGTGATGACGATGCGGCGTTTGCCGTCTTCGCGATTGATCTGGTTCGGGCCGAGCACGGTCTCGATATTGGCGACCTCACGCAACGGCACGGTGGTCGGCTCGCCGCTACGCCAGCCGGCCGCGCGGCTGGATTCGTCGACATCGCCACGCTCGCCATCGCCGCGCAGCGGGATCGGCAGATCCGCCAAGGCGGCCGGGTCCTGACGCAGGCCCTCGGGCAGCCGTACCACGATGTCGAAACGGCGGTCGCCTTCGAACAATTGCCCGGCCTCCTGCCCGCCCACCGCGGCGGCCACGGTGTCCTGCACCACACCGGGATTGAGCCCATAGCCCGCCAGCGCCGCGCGGTCGGGCACCACCGCCAGCATCGGCAGACCGGTGGCCTGTTCCAGGCTGACGTCGGCGGCGCCAGGCACGCTGCTGGCGATCTGCTGCACGCGCTGCCCCACCTTCACCAGGGTGTCCAGATCGTCGCCGTAGACCTTGATCGCCACATCTGCACGCACGCCGGAAATCAGCTCGTTCATGCGCATCTGGATCGGCTGGGTGAACTCGTAGTTGTTGCCTGGCAGCTGCTTCACCGCTTCCTCGATCTCGGCCAGCAACTGCGCCTTGGGCTTGCGCGGATCGGGCCACCGGTCGCGCGGATGCATGATCAGGAACGTATCGGCCACCGATGGCGGCATCGGATCGGTGGCAACTTCGGCGGTACCGAGCTTGCCGAACACATGCGCCACTTCCGGAAATTGCTTGATGCGTTTTTCCAGGGTGGATTGCATGGTGATGGCCTGCTCCAGGCTGGTGCCAGGAATACGCAAGGCATGCAGGGCAACATCGCCTTCGTCCAGATTGGGGATGAATTCGCTGCCCAGCCGCGTGGCCAGCACGGTGCATAACGCCACCGTCGCAAGGGCCGCAATGCCGATCCAGCGGCCGTGGCGCAGCGCGCGGTCGAGCAACGGCGCATAGACTCCGCGCGCCCAGCGCATCGCGCGGTTTTCATGCTCGGCCACCTTGCCGCCGAGCAACAACGCAATCGCGGCCGGCACGAAGGTCAGCGACAGCAGCATCGCGCCGCTCAGCGCCAGCACCACGGTGATGGCCATCGGGTGGAACATCTTGCCTTCGATGCCAGTGAGCGCGAACACCGGCAGATACACTGCGGTGATGATGCCCAGGCCGAACAGGCTGGGGCGGATCACTTCGGCAGTGGCGTCGGCAGTCAACTCGAAACGCTCGTCGCGCTCGAGCACGCGCCCCAGCCGCAGCTGGGCTTCGCCGAAGCGACGCAGGCAGTTCTCCACGATGATCACCGCACCATCGACGATCAGGCCGAAATCCAGCGCGCCCAGGCTCATCAGGTTGCCGGAGACGCCACCGCGCACCATGCCGGTGAGCGTGAACAACATCGCCAACGGAATCACCGCCGCGGTGATCAGGGCCGCCCGCACATTGCCCAGCAGCAAGAACAACACCACGATCACCAGCAACGCGCCTTCGATCAGGTTCTTGGCGACGGTGACGATGGTGCGGTCCACCAACGCGGTGCGGTCGTACACCGGCACCGCCTGCACGCCGGCCGGCAGACTGGCGTTGGCCACTTTCAGGCGCTCGGCAGCGGCCTGCGACACGGTGCGGCTATTGGCGCCGACCAGCATGAACACCGTGCCGAGGACCACTTCGGTGCCGTCCTGCGTGGCCGCACCGGTGCGCAACTCACGGCCCTCGCCCACCTGCGCCACATCGCGCACCCGGATCGGCACGCCTTCGCGGCGATCCAGCACGATCGCGCCGATCTGCGCGATGTCATCCACCTGCCCGGGCACGCGCACCAGAAACTGCTGCCCGTTACGTTCGATGTAACCGGCACCGATATTGCGATTATTCGCCTCTACCGCATTGGCCACCTCATCCAGGGTAAAGCCCAACGCGACCAACCGCGCAGGATCGGGCGTGATATGGATCTGCCGCGCGTAGCCACCGATGGTGTTGACCTCGGTAACGCCAGGCACATTGCGTAGCTGCGGCCGCACCACCCAATCCTGCAGGGTGCGCAGGTCGGTCGCCGTCCACGCCGTGCCATCGGGTTTGCGCGCATTGGGCTTGGCCTCCACGGTGTACATGAAGATCTCGCCCAGGCCGGTGGCAATCGGCCCCAATTGTGGCTCGAGCTCGGCCGGCAACTGCGATTTGACCTGCTGCAAACGCTCGGCCACCTGCTGCCGCGCAAAGTACAGATCGGTGCCATCGGCAAACACGGCGGTCACCTGCGACAGCCCGTAGCGCGACAGCGAGCGCGTGGACTCCAGCCCCGGCAATCCCGCCAGCACCGTCTCCAGTGGAAACGTCACCCGTTGTTCGGACTCCAGCGGCGAATACCCGGGTGCTGCGGTATTGACCTGCACCTGCACATTGGTGATGTCCGGCGTCGCATCGATCGGCAAGCGCGAAAAACTCCACGCCCCGATCGCCACCAACACCCCCGTCAACGCCAGCATCAACCACCGCTGCGCGATCGCAAAGCGAATGATGTTGGTCAGCATGGCGCCCCCCCACGTGCAGACATGGCACCGCAAGGTGCCGAGCGTCGCCCTGATCGTGCCACCGACAGAAAGCGCCGCCCCCCCACAGGAACGCGCCGCACCACGCCATAACAACATCCACCCACGCACCAGCACTGTCGTAGTTTTCGTTCACGCTGTTGCTGTTGTTGCTGTTGTTGCTGTTGTTGCTGTTGTTGCTGTTGTTGCTGTTGTTGCTGTTGCTGTTGCTGTTGTTGTTGTTGTTGTTGCTGTTGCTGTTGTTGTTGTTGTTTGCTTTCGGGGCCCCATACCGCAGCGGCAAGGCTGGCAGATACAACCCGCAGGGCGGCGCGCATGGATGCGCGACGTTTTTGTAAGGGACAGGGATGTCCCTTACAAAAATTTCTGCCGGACTTGCGCACCCGCAGCGCCGCAGGCGCGGAGGGCGCGAGGACGGGGTGTGCTTTCTTTTGGTTACTTTTCTTTGCACAAGCAAAGAAAAGTAACTCGCGCCCGACAGGGCGTGAAAGCCTTTGCTCTAGGCCGGAAGGGCGTGAACACCTTGGAAGTGGCACATCCCCCTGCACCCAACAAACGCCTTCACTCGACAACGTAACACCACCCAAACCAACGCGCTCAATGATCATGCGACGCCCCCGACTTCTCGATGTCGGCCTTCACCAGATAGCTCTGCTCCACCGCCACCGTGTCGCCCGGCGCCACACCCGACACCACTTCCACCTGCTGCGCATCGCGCGCCCCCAGGATCACCGGCCGCGCCTCGTACACCTCGCCCACCTGCACGAACACCACGTCCCACTCGCGAAAGCGCTGCAACGCCCCCACCGGCACCACCATCGCTGCCGGCTGCTGCGCCACCGTCACCCGCGCCTTCACCGCCGACCCTGGCCGCCACGACCCGTCGGTATTGCGCAGCACCGCGCGCGCCACCGTGCTCTGGCTGGCGGTGGCCGTGCCCGGCAACACGCGCTCCAGCGTTGTCTGCGCCACCACGCCATCGCTGATGCGCGTCACCGTTACCGGCGCGCCGGCGGCGATATGCCCGGCATCGGCGCCAAAGATGTGCAGATCCACCCACAGGCTCGACAGATCGGCGATCTCGAACAGCGATTGGCCCTCGCCCGCGTTGCTGCCCAGGCTGGCGTTACGCGCCAGCACGGTGCCGCTGATCGGTGCGGTGACCGCGTAGGTGGTGAGGCTGAGATTGCTTTCCACCGTGGCCAGCACCTGGCCGGCACGCACCTGATCGCCGACGTTGGCGCGCAAGCTGCGCACCGGCCCGGGGAAGCGCGCGGTCGCCTGCGCCTGCGCACCTTCCGCCGGCGTCAGCAAGCCTTGCACTTCGTGCTGATCGGCAATGCTGCCGGCGCCCACCGGCGCCACACGGATGCCCGCGTCCTGCGCAATCTTAGCGGCAATCGTGGTGCGGCCTTCGTAGCTGGAATAGGTCCAGCGATGCGTCTTGCCCTGCACGCTGGCGCGCACTTCCACATCGAACGAGTGCGGCTCGCCCACCTCACTGGCGGCCAGCAGGCTTCCGTCGTCGTGCGCACGCAGCGAATAGGTGTCGACCTTGCCGCCCAGCCGCGTGGTCTTGATCTCCACGCTGCCGGCACTGGCCGGCAGGAGTTTGCCATCGCGATACAACCAGGCCTGGAACATGGGCGGGCGGCCGTCTTCGGCGATCGCAAGCTCCACGCTGTCGCCGTCCTGGCTGAGCAGCCGGCCGCCGTGCGCGCCCTTGGCCGCTTCGTCGGCATGATCGCCGCCGCCCTCTTCGCTGTGTCCTGCCTGACCGCCCGCACGGGCATGGCCGTCTTCTTCGGTGCGGCCGCAACCGCCAAGCACCAGCGCCAGCAGCAGCGGCACGAGAATGGAGTGCGTCATCGATGGAATTCCTTTGAAAGGCTGGCGCAGTGCACCGACCAGTGCAGCGAATGGAGAAGGCGCACAGCGCGCGTTGGCGGCCGTGCGCCCATTGCGGTCACCCCGCGTGCGCAATGCGGTTGCCGCGTGCGTGCCGACCACCCCGGTGGGCAGCAGGGAGTCACCCAGCGCATAGCCATGCGTGGACATCACGGTGCGCGCGCTCATGGCGTTGCCTGCGCCGTGACGACAAACGGTTGCCCGGTCAGCCGCTGGATTTCGATCAACGCGGTCTGCGCTTCGACGGCGGCAGCGAGTTGCTGCTGTCGTGCATCGCTGCGCTGCGCCTGCAGCTGCGCCCAATCCAGGTAACTGGTGGCTCCGGCGCGATACGCACGCTCTGCAGTGGTGTCGGCGCGTGCCAGCGCGGGTAGCACCTCGTCGCGCATGCGCGCCACTTCCAGCTGGCCGGCGCGGTAGCGCCCGTGCGCATCGGCCAAGGTGGCGTACAGCTGCAAGGCCTGCGATTGGCGCTCGATGTCCAGCAGCGACAGCTCGGCCTGTGCGGCACGAATCTCCGGCTGCGCGCGGCCGGCACTGCCGAGTGCGAGCGACACACTGCCGACCAGCGCGGTGGCGTTGTTGCTTTCGAGCCGGCGCACACCCACTTGCCAGTCCAGGTCCGGGCTGGCCTGGCTGCGGGCCAGCTGCAACCGCGCATCGCGCAGGCGCTGCTCGTTGTTCAGGCGTGCCAGCTCCGGCGTGCTGTCGAGTAATTGCGCCATGACCTCGAACTCCGGAATGGCCGGCAATTGCAGGGCATCGCCGCTGATCTGGCCGGCCTCGATGCTGCGCGCGCCCCATAGCAGCGCCAGTTGCCGACCTGCCGCGGCCACCTCCAGCTGGGCACGGTCACGGTCCAGTTCCGCACGCGCCTGCAAGGCGTGTGCGGTGAGCAGGACCGATTCGGGCGATGCGCCGGCCTGCAGCCGCTGGCGGGCGGCGGACACGGTGCGTTGGCGCGGCGTCAGGGTTTCCAGCGCGATGGTGTGGCGCTGGCGGGCGGCGATGATGGCCAGGTAGCGTCGCGCCACATCGGCCAGTACATCCAGCCGCGCGATGGCGCGTTGCGGGGCCAGCGCATCGATGCGTGCCTGCGCCAGCGTGCGGCGCGCATCCAGCTTGCCGCCGCGTTCGAGCACACTGGCCAGGGTGAGGGTGAGCTCGGCCTGGTCCAGCGCGCGGGTCGGCCCAGTGCCGAACACGTTTTCGATCTCCGCACCAACGCGCAGCGGCGGGCGCAACGCATCGCGCTGCGCCTCGGCGGTGAGCACGGCCTGCTGGCCGTCGGCCAGATGCAGATCGGGATGCTTGGCGGCGACGCGCGCAATGGCGTCGTCCAGGGTCAGCACAGTTTGGGGCGGTACGTCCTGCGCCATGGCGCACGGCACGACCGCGAAGGCGGCAAATGCCGCCAGTCGCAACCACATGAGGGTGTCTCCGCGAATCGGGATCGATGGTCAGGCCGGCAGCCGCCGGCAAGGCATCAGGCCGCGATCGGGGGACGCAATCCTGTCTCGCTCAGGTGCGAGCGGTAGTAAGCAAAAACGCCCACTGGCTGGGCCTGGGTCTGCGTGGACGGCGGCAGCCAGGCCAGCGCCGGCAACACCGCCGGATTCTGGCCGTGGCAGTAGCCGCTGTGCATCAGGGCGTGCATCAGGCCAGCACCATCGCGCTCGCCGGCATCGCCTTCGTCGGCACCGTCATGGCCGTGCGGTGCGGTGTCTTCCAGATGCATCTGGTCGTGCGCCAGCGCGTGAACATCGCCCAGCGCGCAAGCCACCGGTGCGACCAGCACGCCCATGACCAGCACCGCCAACGCCATCAGGCGCAGCAACGGGTGCAACAGGCGGGCGCGGCGAAACAACATGGGCGCAGCGTATCGGGGCCGGGGTAGTTACACAATCGCATGCACGGCGTAGCGTCGTTCACAGACGATCCATCCGCATTGCCTTCGCTCCAGGACACGGAATTTCGAGTCCGTAGCGTGGTTCAGATGCAATCAAATACTTGGGGCGAAAGCACGAGTCGGCCGGGCGCGCGGGGCCCTCGCCGCTTGCGGGACACGCCGTGAATCGATCCCTGGATGCTCGGTGGCGGTATCCATGCATGCCGCCACACGATCCCGCAATTGGCGAGGACACCGCACCAGAAAGTCTGCTGGGGGTCTTTGTTGAAAGCCATGAACACCGACCATCGCGACTGGTCCTTGCCCGCTCACCGTCGCGGGACCTTACGCGGCACGGATGCCGCGTAAGAGCCTCCATGGACGGATTCACGGCGTGTCCCGCGACGGTGGGCGGGCGAGGGCCCTGCAGCCAAACCACAGACCAGCCGCTCCACAGATGGTGCTGTCAGCCGCTCCCAGTGCCCCCACGCGTCACGGCGCCGCGTTGCGCGCCCGCTTGGCGTCAGCCGGGCGCGCCTTGCTGTCGGCGATAAACGCACGCACCTGCTGCTCCAGCACCGGCAAGGTCACCGAGCCCTGCTTCAATACCGCGTCGTGGAAGGCCTTGATGTCGAAGCGATCGCCCAGCTCGCGTTCGGCTTCGGCACGCAGCTTGACGATGGTGATCTCGCCCAGCTTGTAGCTCAGCGCCTGGCCGGGCCAGGAGATGTAGCGATCCACTTCGGTGGTGACTTCGTGTTCGCTCAGTGCGGTGCGGTCGCGCAGATAGGCCAGCGCCTGGTCGCGGCTCCAGCCGTCGTGGTGCACGCCGGTGTCGATCACCAGCCGGCAGGCGCGCCACATCTCGTAGGTGAGCCGGCCGAATTCTTCGTACGGGGTCTCGTAGATACCCATCTCCTGGCCGAGCTTTTCGGTGTACAGCGCCCAGCCTTCGCCATAGGCGGAAATGTAGTTTTCGCGGCGGAACGCGGGCTGGTCGCCCTGCTCCAGCGCCAGCGAGCCTTGTAGCGAATGCCCGGGCGAAGACTCGTGCAGGGTCAGCGCCGGCAGGTTGTACAGCGGCCGCGACGGCAGGTTGTAGGTGTTGACCCAGTAGGTCGTCGCACCACCGCGCCCGGCGGTCCAGAACGGGGCAATGTCGTCCGGCACCGGCTTGATGGTGAAACGCCCGCGCGGCAGCGTGCCGATGAACTTGCCCACCTGCCCGTCCACACGCTTGGAAATCCATGCGGCGCGATCAAGCAGCTCCTGCGGGGTCTTGGCGTAGAACTGCGGGTCGGTGCGCAGGAAGGTCAGGAACTGCGCGAAGCTGCCCTTGAAACCGACCTGCTGGATGATGGCGTTCATCTGGGTCTGGATGCGCGCTACCTCGTCCAGGCCGATCTGGTGAATCTGCTCGGGCGTCAATTCCAGCGTGGTGTATTCGCGGATCTGCTGCCGGTAGAACGCTTTGCCATCGGGCAGCGCTTCGGCCGCCAGGGTGGTTCGCGCCTTGGGCATGTAGTCGGTGCGGAAGAAGGTCAGCAATTTGGCGTAGGCCGGAAGCACCGCGCCGCTGACCGCAGCCTTGGCCTGCGCGCGCAGCTGCGCCTGCTCCGCAGCCGGGATCTGTGTCGGCAATTGCTTGAATGGCGCGTAGAAGGGGGAGTCGGTGGGGTCCTTGACCTCGGCGACGGTGGCGATGGAGACATCGCGCCCGTCCAGCACCGCGCGCGGCACGCTGAAGCCGCGCGCCAGGCCGGTGCGCATGTTGACGATCTGCTGATCGAAATAGCGCGGCACATCGTTCAAGCGCGCGATGTAGGCGCGGTACTCGGCAGCGGTCTTCATCGGCCGCTGCGCCATGAAGCCCAGGTTGGACCAGAACGAGCTATCGGAATTGAACGGCATCTCGTACAGGCGCAGGCGCACCTCGGCCGCGAGGTTTTCCACCTGCGGGCGATAGATCGCAAGGTTGATCTGGTTGGCGGGCGAGAGCTGTTTCGGGTCGATACCGTCGAACTGCTTGAGCACACCCTGCCACACCGCCAGACGCGCTTGCTGGGCGACCGCGCCGACGTCCGGCAGCTTGGTGTTGTCGCCAGTGGTGTCGGTGTCTTCGTCGGCCTGGCCAGTCTCGGCCTGGCGCCATGCCCACTCTTTTTCGTAGATCGCGCGGAAGCGCGCGTCGGCAGGTGCTTCGGCAGTCAGCGTGGCCGGCGGCGTGGCGGCCTGCGCCGAGCTGAAAGCGAAGCCTGCGCCCAGCAGGGCGAGCGAGAGTGCGGCGGCGAGCGGAGAAGTCACGTGCGGAGAGCCTGATCTGAAACGAACGCCCGATCATGGCAGCCCGCGCGTGAGCTGCCATGGGCCGGAAGTCCCAATGGGCTGTTGCCGGCGGTGGCTGTTGAGCTCCCTCTCCTGCCGTCGGGAGCACGTGGGCGGTTGCGCTGATGTGGCTGGAGTGTCGGGCACTGCCCCCCTCCGCCCTGCGGGCACCTTCCCCCGCAAGCGGGGGAAGGGTGCTGGTGTGCCTGTCCAGCGAAGACAGGCGCTGAGCTTGTCGGGGACGCTGCTCACTCCCTCTCCCGCCTGCGGAGAGGGTTGGGGTGAGGGCGCTTTGAGACCGATTGGCTCAGGCCTTGCGTACCACCACCAGATGCCGTTCGCCGTCCAGGCCGGGCACCTGCAAAGGGTGCACCTCGCTCATCGTCCAGCCGTCGGGCAATGCGGCGATCTCTTCGTGCGGATAGAGGCCCTTCATCGCCAGCAGGCTGCCGCCCGGGCGCAGCAGGTGACCACCCACGTCGATGATGCCGGCCAGCGTATCCAGTGCGCGCGCGGTGAGGTGGTCGTAGGCGGCCGGCTCATCCAGCGCTTCGGCACGCGACTCGGCCACGCGCGCGTTGTCCAGTGCCAGGTGACGCAAGGCCTCGCGCATGAAGCGCGCCTTCTTGCCGTTGCTTTCCACCAGGGTCACTTGCAACTGCGGGCGAGTGATGGCCAGCGGAATGCCAGGCAGGCCGGGGCCGGTACCCAGATCGGCCAGGGTGCCGCTGGCGATGTACGGCTGCATGGCAAGCGAATCGAGCAGATGCCGGGTGACCATCTCGCGTGGGTCGCGCACGGCGGTGAGGTTGTAGGTCTTGTTCCAGCGCACCAGCAGGGCCAGGTAACGCAGCAGCGGAGCGGCAAACGCCGCATCCAGGGATTGGGCCTGCAGGCCGCGTTCGAGCGCGGCGGAAACATCGGAGGGAAGTGCGGCATCGTTCATGGCGCGATTATCGCAGTTGACGGTGGAGTGGCGGGAATGGGGAATGGGGAAGCGTCGATGCTCGCGGGAATGATCTGAAGCAACCGGACCGCATCGGCGCAGTCGGCCGGCACTTCACGGCCTTGGTGGCGCGATACGGCGACGCATCGCGGGCATGCTGGCCGGCGCTCGCGATGCCGCGCCTCCCTGGCCGGCATCGACGTGATCCCGGGCACGCGGCCTGGAGCGGTGCCCGTGACAGACACGCAGCGGTAAGACAGCGGCGCTACATCTGCAAGCTCCCCGCTGCGCGAAGGACACCCCATGACCGCCTCCAATCCCTACCGCCGCCGCGTGTTGCAAGGTTTGGGCGCCGGACTCTTGCTGCCGGCAGCTGGCGGTTGGTCTGCACGCAGTCTGGCCGCGCCCTCCGGGCGGCCGATGATCACCGATGGGGTGCAGAGCGGCGATGTGCTGGACGGCCGCGCACTGCTATGGAGCCGCGCCGACCGCCCCGCACGGCTGCGGGTGGAGTGGGATACGCGCCCGAGCCTGCGCCAGGCGCGTCGCGTGGAGGGAGGCATGGCCGTACCCGCCCACGATCTCACCGCGCGCGTGGACCTGGACGGGTTGCCGTGCGACCAGGACATCTTCTATCGGGTGCGCTTCGAGGACGCCGACAGCGGTGTGCTGAGTGCGCCGGTGCATGGGCATCTGCGCAGCGCACCGCAGACGCGCCGCGATGTGCGCTTTGTCTGGAGCGGCGACACCGTGGGCCAGGGCTTCCGCATCAATCCCGACGTCGGCGGCATGCGCATCTACAGCGCGATGCGCGCACGCAACCCGGATTTCTTCCTGCATAGCGGCGACACCATCTATGCCGACAGCCCGGTCCCGGCCGAACTCATCGTCGAGGAAGGCAAGCGCTGGCGCAATCTCACCACCGCGGCCAAGAGCAAGGTGGCCGAAACGCTGGACGAGTTTCGCGGCAACTACCGCTACAACCTGCTCGACGACCATGTGCGCCGCTTCAATGCCGAGGTGCCGCAGCTGTGGCAATGGGACGACCACGAAACCACCAACAACTGGTCGCCCGGCAAGCAATTGGATACGCGCTACCAGGTGCGCGATATCCAGGTGCTGGCCGCGCGCGCGCGCAAAGCGTTCCTGGAATACGCACCGATGCGCGGCGTGCGCGCCGACGGCGATGGGCGCATCTATCGCAAGATCAGCTATGGCCCGCTGCTGGATGTGTTCGTGCTGGACATGCGCAGTTATCGCGGCGCCAATAGCGATAACCTGCAACCCACGCCGAGCGCAGAGACCGCATTTCTCGGCGCCGAGCAGCTGGCCTGGCTGCAGCGCGCATTGGCCGGCTCACGCGCGCAGTGGAAGGTGATCGCCGCCGACATGCCGATCGGTTTGCAGGTCCCCGATGGCGAAGATGGCAACGGGCGCCCACGCTGGGAAGCAATCGCCAATGGCGATGATGGCGCGCCGCGCGGACGCGAGCAGGAGATCGCCGCACTGCTGCGTTTCATCAGCCGCGCGCGCATCCGCAACACGGTGTGGCTGACGGCCGATGTGCATTATTGCGCCGCGCATTACTACCACCCGGACCGCGCCGCGTTTCAGCAGTTCGAGCCGTTCTGGGAATTCGTCGGCGGCCCGCTCAATGCCGGCAGCTTCGGCCCGAATGCGCTGGATGCCACCTTCGGCCCGACGGTGGTGTTCCAGAAGGCGCCGCCCGCGCCAAACACCTCACCGCTGGCCGGGTATCAGTTCTTCGGCGAGGTGGAGATCGACGGCGCCAGTGGCGTATTGACGGTGACCTTGCGCGATATCGATGGCGTGGCGCAGTTCCGTCAGCCGATCTTGCCGTTTGGCGCGGCGCCTCACGTGGCGGGCTGAGGATAAAACGCCAGCGCGGCGCGGCAGTCGGGCGCGGCCCACCATTCGTGCAGCTGCCACTGCGTGGCATCGCCAAGTTCGGGGTCGCACCACTGCAGCTGCAATGCGCCATCTGGCGCCAGCGTATACGCTAGCCGATGCAGGCCGAACGACAAGCCATGCCCGTAGGCCTTGAGCAAGGCCTCCTTGGCGCACCACAGGCGGAAAAACAGCGCCTGCTGTGCGTCGGCCCCCCGCGCCGCCAGCAACGCCAGTTCGTCGGGGTGGAAGAAACGCTGCGCGATGTCCAGCAGGCGCGGGCGTGCGCGGATACGTTCCAGATCCACCCCCAGCCGCACGCCGCGACCCAGCCCAACCAGCAGATAGTCGCCACTGTGGCTCCAGCCGGTATCCCAGTCGGGCAGCGCCGGCTGCAGGGAGGGTCGGCCTCGCGCGTCGCGCTCCAGTGGCACCCGCGCAGAGTCGATCCCCAATGCCGGGCCAAGCAACTGACGTGCCTGCGGCTCGCCGCGCTCGCCATGCCGGTGCGGACGCAGCCACAGCTGCACCGGTCCGACCTGCCAGCTCGCGTGCGCTGTCACGCCTTATGCACCAAACCGAACATTCGACCAAATCGTTCATCGCGCTCGACAGCTGCTTCACGGCACGCTGCGTCCAATGGCGCCCATGCACCGCTCCCGGTGCAAGCGAACGAGGAGATTGGCACCATGGGCATCATCATCTGGTTGATCATCGGCGGCATCGTGGGTTGGCTGGCCAGCATCATCATGCGTCGCGATGCACAGCAGGGCATCATTCTCAATGTGGTGGTCGGTATCGTTGGTGCGATGATTGCCGGTTGGTTCTTAGGCGGCGGCATCAATCAGGCGATCACGGTGATGACCTTCGTCTGGTCGTTGGTGGGTGCGGTGATTCTGCTGGCCATCGTCAACCTGTTTACCCGCGGACGTGTGCGCTAATCGGTTCTGACCAAACGTGCGTGCGGCCATCATGGTCGCAAGCAGTGGGTGCAAGAATCGTAGCGTACGCATCGTCCACGCAGAGTCCGAGCCGGCACTTTCGCGCTGAGGGCTGTTCACTGGTTTTGCTGGTTGCGCCATGTCGCGCCATTGCGTTTACGACAATGCCCGGGCTTGCCCGGGCATTGTCGTCTCAGCTGCCGGCAGCACGACGATCTGCAGGGTGATTGACGCCCTCTTCCACCGGCACCGCAATGTTCAGCGCATACGGGTTGACCCCTTCCAGACAGCCGACGTTGTAGCCGTACTCGTTGGGATTGGAGCGGCGGCGGTGATGGGTATAGATGCCGCAGACGCCGCAGAAATAGTGCGCGGCGGTGTGCGTGTTGAACTGATACAGGCGCAGCACCTCTTCGCCCTGCAGCACGTGCAGGCCATCGAGCGTGACCGAGGCGACGATGGCGCCACGGCGGCGGCACATCGAACAATCGCAACGGCGTGGATCGATCAGGCCGTTCGGTAACTCCAGGTCGATCTGCACCGCGCCGCAATGGCAACTCAACCGGTGCACCGGCCCCAAGGTCACGTCGCCGATCTTGTGGGTACTACGCCGCAGGTGACGCTCGCTCATGCGCCGACCTCCGCCAGCTGCACCCAGGCCGGGGCGTGGTCGCTGGGACGTTCCCAGGTGCGCGGTTCGCGGTCGATGCCCGCCCCCACCGCGCGTGCGCGCAACGCATCCGACACCAGGGTCAGGTCGATGCGCAGCCCCAGGTTGCGGCGGTACGCGGCCTGACGGTAATCCCACCAGCTGAACTGCTCGGCGTCGTCGTGATGCAAACGGAACGCATCGTGCAGGCCCAGCGCCAGCAATTTTTCCAGTGCGGCACGCTCGGCGGCGGAGGTGAGGATGTGGGCCTCGTTCCATACCACCGGGTCGTGCACGTCGCGCGCATCCGGTGCGATGTTGAAGTCGCCCAGTACCACCAACTGCGGATGGCGCTGCAGCTCCTGCGCGATCCAGTCGTGCACAGCCTCCAGCCAGCGTAGTTTGTAGGCGTATTTGTCGGTGCCCACGTCCTGGCCGTTGACCACGTACAGATTGATGATGCGCACGCCATCGACGGTGGCGGCGATGACGCGCTGTTGCACGTCATCGAACCCGGGGATGCCCATCTGCACGTCCAGCGCCGGCGCGCGCGACAGGATCGCCACGCCGTTGTAGGTCTTCTGCCCGCAGAACACGCTGCGGTAACCGAGCGCGGCCAGCGCCGCATCCGGAAACTTGTGGTCTTCCAGCTTGGTTTCCTGGATGCCCACCACGTCCGGCGCGAAATCGGTGAGCCACTGTTGCAGGTGCGGCAGCCGCACGTTGAGCGAGTTGACGTTCCAGGAGGCGATCTTCATGGCGGGGGCCGTGGTTCAAACCACCAATGGTACCCCCGCCACCTGCCGACGCCTCAGGGCTGCCCCACGCTCCGCACCCCCAACTGGTTGGCGACCGGCCGCTCGCGTCCCGGAATGCCGGTGTGGATGGGACGGTTGAGCGTGCGCACGCGGCCGTCCACGCGCGCGGCCAGGGTGCTGGAGCCGCCGCCGTCCAGGTTGATCGCCGCACTGGCGCCGAGCCGCTGCAGCACGGCGGTGAGCGCGTCCAGCGTCATGCCGGCGCTGTAGCCGGGCTGGCGGCCATCGGCCACCACCATCCACAGGGTCTTGCCGGCACGGTCCAGGCCCAGCGCGCTGCGCGGTTCGGCGCCGTCGTAGTAGTCGGCGCGGCTGGCTTCGCGTGGTTGGCGCTTGCCACCAAGCAACAGCAGCGGGCCGGCGCCCACCCCGAGGCGCGTGCCCGGCGGGCAGCTGCCGCGCACGATGCGCGCGGCGTTGCGTGCGCTTACACAAAACGCGGCATCGACGCGCGCATCGCCGGTGGCGGCGGCCGAATCGAGATGGCCGTCACCGATGGCCAGGCCTTCGGCGGTGACGCCCTGCCCGGCTGCCGGCACGAACGCCTTGTCGAACAGATGCCCGCCATCGAACGGCAGGAAGTAGTTGGCATTGATCGCCAGCGCCAGCCCGCCGTCGCGCACGAAGGCCGTGCTGGGGCGAATGATCGTAGAGGCGTGGCAGCAGCGACGCTGCCCAGTCTCCTCACTTCGACCAAACGCAAAAACGCCGGCACTAGGCCGGCGTTTGCGACTACTTAGCGACGCTGCACTCAGTGACCCGATGCACCGCTCGCACCCAGGCCGGTTTCGGCGCGGATCTGCTGGGCCTTGAACGCTGCGCGTTCGTTGGCCGCCTGCGGGCTGCGATCCAGGATCGAGAACAACCAGATGCCGACAAAGCCAATGGTCATCGAGAACAGTGCCGGCGAGGTGTACGGGAACGGCGCCGACCCGGCCGCGTTACCCAGCGTGTCCACCCACACCGACGGCGACAGCACCGTGAGCACCAGCAAGGAGATCAGGCCCAGGAAGCCGCCGACCACCGCACCGCGGGTGGTGCAGTTCTTCCACAACAGCGACAGGATCAGCACCGGGAAGTTGGCCGAGGCAGCGATGGCGAACGCCAGCGACACCATGAAGGCCACGTTCTGCTTCTCGAACACGATGCCCAGCAGCACCGCGATCACGCCCAGCACCAGGGTGGTGGCACGCGAGACCTTCAGCTCCGAACCCGGCGCCGGGTTGCCCTTCTTGATCACCGTGGCATACAGGTCGTGCGACACCGCCGAGGCACCGGATAGCGTCAGGCCGGCGACCACCGCCAGGATGGTGGCGAAGGCCACCGCCGAGATGAAGCCCATGAACACGTTGCCGCCGACTGCATTGCCGACCAGCACCGCCGCCATGTTGGCCGCACCCTTGCCGCCGTGGATGGTGCCGGTGGTGACATCGGCGAACTGCGGATTGGTCAGCACCAGCGCGATCGCGCCGAAGCCGATGATGAAGATCAGGATGTAGAAATAGCCGATCCAGGTGGTGGCCCACAGCACCGACTTGCGTGCCTGCTTGGCATCGGGAACGGTGAAGAAGCGCATCAGGATGTGCGGCAGGCCGGCGGTGCCGAACATCAGCGCCATGCCGAACGAGATCGCCGAGATCGGATCCTTCACGAAACCACCCGGCCCCATGATCGACAAGCCGGCCTTGGCTGCGTCCTCAGGCGATGCACCGCCGTTGGCCGCAATTGCCGTCTTCACCCGCACGCCCTCGGCAAACAACGCCTCGAAGCTGAAGTTGAAGTGCCACATGATCGCCACGGCCATGAAGGTCACGCCGGTCAGCAACAGCACTGCCTTGATAATCTGCACCCAGGTGGTAGCGGTCATGCCGCCGAACAGCACGTAGACCATCATCAGCACGCCGACCAGGGTCACCGCCACCCAGTAGTCCAGGCCGAACAGCAGCTTGATCAATGCACCGGCACCGACCATCTGTGCGATCAGATAGAACAGCACAACCACCAGCGTGCCGGACGCCGCAAAGCTGCGGATGGCGGTCGGCGCGAAGCGATAACCGGCCACGTCGGCGAAGGTGTACTTGCCGAGGTTGCGCAGCCGTTCGGCCATCAGGAAGGTCAGGATCGGCCAACCGACCAGAAAGCCGATCGCATAGATCAGGCCGTCGTAGCCATTGGCCATCACCGCCGCGGTGATGCCCAGGAACGAGGCCGCCGACATGAAGTCGCCGGCGATCGCCAGGCCGTTCTGGAAGCCGGTGATGCCGCCGCCTGCGGTGTAGAAGTCGGAGGCCGACTTGGTTTTGGCCGCAGCCCACTTGGTGATCCACAAGGTGCCCAGCACGAAGAAGCCGAACATGCCGATCGCCACCCAGTTGGTGGGTTGCTTGTCGACCTGGCCCATGTCGCCACCGGCGGCCAGCGCGAGGCCGGCCGGCAGCAGGCCGGCCAAAATCAGGAGAAGGCGCGAAGTCTTGCTCATTTGCGGGCTTCCTCCAGGATCTGCGCGGTCAGCTGGTCGTAGGTGTTGTTGGCACGACGCACGTAGATGGCGGTGATGATGATGGTGAACACCATCACCCCGATCGCGATCGGAATGCCGATCGAGGTCACCCCGGCGCCGATCGGTTTGGCAAGGAATTCCTTGTCGAAGGCAATCAGGCCGATGTAGCCGTAGTAGGCGAGCAACATCAGCACGGTCAGCGTCCAGCCCAGCGTGTTGCGTTGGCGTTTGAGCGCGTGGTACTTCGGATTGGCATCGATCTTGGCGATCAGTGCGTCATTCGAGACGGTCATGGTCTGTCTCCTGGAGTGCGGGCGGCACGGCCCGCCCACATACGTGGCGGGCCACCGGCGGGGTGAATCTTAGAAGCTGTACTTGGTGGTGAACTGCAGGCGCGAGATGTCGCCGGAATCGCCGTTTTCGGCTTCGCGGCGGCCGTACATCAACTCTGCACCCACATCCACCTTGGGCAGCGGCGAATAGAAGACATTGGCGCGGATGCTCTGCTGCGACTTGCTCGCCAGCCCACCGGTATTGGTGATGTCGTGGTCGTAATCCACGCGGGAATACATGATGGTGCTGCGCAACTTGGCGTTGTAGTCGTGGCGCCAGGCCAGCCAACCGGCCACGGTGCTGACGGTCTGGATATTGCCGTCCATGTCGATTTCCACATCCGAGCCGTTGCCCAGGCCCAGATAGCGGCCAAGACCTTCGCCATAGCTGAGCTGATAGCGCAGGTCGTTGTTGGAATTGATGATCCAGCGGCCGCCGCCGGCGATGGCGCCGCCGAAGTCGGTGTCGTTGGTCAGTGCGCTGCGGGTGCGGTACTGGCGCGCGATCGCCGACAGACCGAACGTGCCCCAGGTGCCCTTCCAGTTGTAGCGCGCGGTCAGATCCGGCATCGCACCGTGATCCGAGGCCAGGATGGTGTTGCCGCCCTGGTAGGGCGTGGTCAGCGTTTCGGGATTTTCTGCCGAAACGCTGAAAGCGCCCCGCGTGTAGCGGATCTGGGTCTGACGGCTGAACAGCGCGCCATCGGTCGGCCCGACGATGTCGGCCGCTTCCGGCAGGATCGTGGCGTCGATGAAGTTGGACCAGGTCTGGCCGGCCAGCCAATTGTTCCAGCTCATGTAGGCATGCCGCAGGGTGCCGCCGTACAGATTGTTGACCTGGTTGGCCAGCGCGTTGCCGAAGAAATCCAGTTCGATGAAGCCGGTGAGCTTGTCGCCGTTTTCGGTGACCGTGTCCACGCCCAGGTTGAAGCGCGAGAACTTGGCATGGAAGTCGGTATCGGTGCTCGATGCCTGCCCCCCGACAGGCGTCTGCGTCGGGATATACAGGTAACGCCCCACCGCACCTTCAGGCAATGCGCCGTCGCTGGTGCGGGTGGTCATGAAGTCGGCCTTGATGAAACCACCGTAACGGAACGTTGTCCCCGCCGCTGCGTTCGGTGTGATGCTGGTGATCTGGATCGGACGCTTGCCGGCCGGAACCGCGGGTGCAGGCGCCGGCGTCTGCGCCTGCAGGGTGCGCACCTCGGTGACCTGCGTCTGCGTCTGGGCAATCTGGCCCTGCTGCTGTTGCTGCGCGGTCACCAGCAGTTGGACCTGGCGCTCGAGCTCGGCAATGCGGGCTTCCAGTGCCTTTTCCTTTGGCGTCTGCGCAAACGCAACGCCCGGCAGGATGCTGGCCACGAACAAGGCGGCCGCCAACGGATGGCGCACCAACGGTGCAGTACGGTGTTTCATGGAACCCTCTCCCCAATGAAGGCCTCGCGCTTGATGGCGATGCTGTGCGGAGCGTGAGGCAGTCCGCGCTTCGGAGCCTATTCGCCTTTGGTCGTAGCTGCAACGCAGCATTCCACAAGGTGACCGATGGTCGCACCAGGACCCGCAATGGATGTGCGCCAACGCACGCCCCTGGTTACGACCATGGTCTAACGCGCTGTTGACCACCGGGACAGAATGGATACGGCACACTGATTGCCTACCGAGGGCAGCAGCAGCGCCCTCTTCCGACAAGTTCATCGCAAGTGAGGGTGCCATGGCTGATGTTTATCCCGTCGATCCCGCGTTCGCCAAGGGCGCGCGCGTCAATGGCGAGCAGTACGCAACGCTGTACCGCGAATCGATCGAGCATCCCGAGCAGTTCTGGGGCAAGGCCGCACAGCGGCTGGACTGGTTCAAGCAACCCACCCAGGTCAAGGACGTCAGCTTCGCGCTGGACGACTTCCACATCCGCTGGTTCGGCGACGGCGAGCTCAACGCCAGCGTCAACTGCCTGGACCGCCAGCTGGCCACGCGCGGCGACAAGACCGCGCTGCTGTTCGAACCCGACAGCCCGGACGCCGCCTCCTACCCGGTGACCTATCGCGAGCTCTATGAGCGCGTGTGCAAGCTCGGCAACGCCCTGCGCAATCTCGGCGTCAAGAAGGGCGACCGGGTCACCATCTATCTGCCGATGATCGTCGACGCGGCCGTGGCCATGCTGGCCTGTGCGCGTATCGGCGCGGTGCATTCGGTGGTGTTCGGCGGCTTTGCCGCCAACTCGATCGCCGACCGCGTGATCGATTGCCAGAGCAAGCTGATCATCACCGCCGACGAGGGCCTGCGCGGCGGCAAGAAGATTCCGCTCAAGGCCAACGTGGATGCGGCGCTGAAGATTCCCGGCACCAATACCGTCGAAACCGTGCTGGTGGTGCGCCACACCGGCGGCGCGGTGGAGATGCAGGCACCGCGCGACCGCTGGTTCCACGATGTGGTGGATGGCCAGCCGGCCGAATGCGAACCCGAGCGCATGAATGCGGAAGACCCGCTGTTCATCCTCTACACCTCCGGTTCCACCGGCAAGCCGAAGGGCGTGCTGCACACCACCGCCGGCTATCTGTTGTTCGCCAGCTACACGCATGAAGTGGTGTTCGACCTGCGCGAGGACGACATCTACTGGTGCACCGCCGACGTGGGCTGGGTCACCGGCCACAGCTACATCGTGTATGGCCCGCTCGCCAACGGCGCCACCGCGCTGATGTTCGAAGGCGTGCCGAACTACCCCAGCGTGTCGCGCTTCTGGGAAGTGATCGACAAGCACCAGGTCACCCTGTTCTACACCGCGCCCACCGCGATCCGCGCACTGATGCGCGACGGCGAGGCGCCGGTCAAGAAGACCTCGCGCAAGAGCCTGCGCCTGCTCGGCAGCGTGGGCGAGCCGATCAATCCGGAAGCCTGGCGCTGGTACTACGAGGTGGTCGGCGACAGCCGCTGCCCGATCGTGGACACCTGGTGGCAGACCGAAACCGGCGGCATCCTGATCTCGCCGCTGGCCGGCGCGGTCGATCTCAAGCCTGGCTCGGCCACGCTGCCGTTCTTCGGCGTACAGCCGGCGCTGGTCGATGCCGAGGGCAAGATCCTGGAAGGCGCCACCGAAGGCAATTTGGTGCTGCTGGATTCGTGGCCGGGTCAGATGCGCAGCGTCTACGGCGACCACCAGCGCTTCATCGACACCTATTTCCGTACCTATCCGGGCAGCTACTTCACCGGCGATGGCTGCCGCCGCGATGCCGATGGCTATTACTGGATCACCGGCCGCGTGGACGATGTGATCAACGTGTCCGGCCATCGCATTGGCACCGCCGAAGTGGAAAGCGCGCTGGTCTCCCACCCCAAGGTCGCCGAAGCGGCGGTGGTCGGCTTCCCGCACGACGTCAAGGGCCAGGGCATCTATGCCTACGTGACCTTGATCGCCGGCGAAACCCCGAGCGAGGAATTGCACAAGGAACTGGTGAGCTGGGTGCGCAAGGAGATCGGCCCGATCGCCTCGCCCGATCACCTGCAATGGGCTCCCGGCCTGCCGAAGACGCGCTCGGGCAAGATCATGCGCCGCATCCTGCGCAAGATCGCCGAAAACGCACCCGATCAACTCGGCGACACCTCCACCCTGGCCGATCCGTCGGTGGTGGATTCTTTGGTGAGCGAACGTTTGACGCGCTGACGCGCGTCGGAATCGGGAATGGGGAATCGTTGAAGCGGTCCCTGAGCAGTGGGGTGAATCAGCGGGCCTGGGGATTCGTGGAGACGGTCCCCAGGCCATTCCTCCCCACGTCGATTTTGATCTTTCCAACACGCCACACTAACTTCGCCACCCCGCTTTCGCCGTCTTGCTCGTTGTCGTTGCTGCTTGCCCCGCTGCTTCGCTGTTGCCTTTGCAATTCCCGATTCCCCACTCCCGATTCCCGGCCCCTCAATGACCACCCTGCTGATTGCTGATGACCATCCCCTGTTTCGCGAGGCCTTGCGCGGGGCGGTGCAGCGGGTCATGCCGGGCGTGCAATTGTTCGAAGCCGACAACGTGGATGCCTTGTACACGCTGGCCGATGCGCAACCGGACGCGGACCTGTTGTTGATGGATCTCAACATGCCGGGCGCGCAGGGCTTCAGTGCGTTGGTGCATATGCGCTCGCTGCATCCGCAGTTGCCGGTGGTGGTGGTCTCCGCACGCGAAGAGCCCACGGTGATGCGGCGTGCCATTGACCATGGTGCGTTCGGTTTCATTCCCAAGTCCGCCGATTCGGACACCATCGGCCGGGCGTTGGCCACGGTGCTGGACGGCGAACGCTGGATTCCCGCCGAAGCGCAGAATCTGCCGCCCACCGATAGCGAAGAGCGCGAGGTCGGTCAGCGGCTGCGCGATCTCACCCCGCAGCAATTCCGCGTGCTGCAGATGCTGGGCGCAGGCCGGCTCAACAAGCAGATCGCCTACGACCTGGGCGTGTCCGAAGCCACGATCAAGGCGCACGTCACCGCGATCCTGCGCAAGCTCGGTGTCACCAACCGCACCCAAGCGGTGCTGATGGCCGGCAAGCTCGCCATCGACGCCGACGGCATCGTATTGCCGCCGCCGGAAGAGGACTGAGCGCAACGCAGCGAGCGGGTGCGCGCACCCTCAGCGCGGGCTGGTTACCTCAGCGAAGCTGCAACGGAGGGCGTCAGCCATAAGGTTGTCAGTGCAACGACTGGTCCGTGCAGACCTTCGATGCGCTTTGCGGGGAGGGCACATGCCACACCTCGTTTTCGTTTTCGTCATCGCCTTCATAGATCGCATAGCGTCCATCGTCCTGACGGTGCATGGTCGGGCTAAAGGTGACGAAATCGGTGCGGCCATCTGGGCCAATGAAATACATATCGCCCGCACACACGAAATTGGAATTCGGCTTCGGACCCAGCGCAGCGCAGCTGATCTGCGAGGTCTCCGCGCGCACCACGCGACTCACGCGTGGGCGGACCAGTCTGCGATCGGCGGCATCGCAGAAATAATCGGCAAGCACCCTGCGCATCTCACGCTGCGACGGCATCCAGGACGGACAGCTGTTGTACGCATCGACCAGACAGGTTGGGACAACGCCACTGGGCTCGTTGCGGTCGGACGCAGCAGCGCGGCTGTCTTGCAGTGGCAGCAACAGGCCTGCGGCGACAGCCAGCAGGCAAACGTAGGAAGGCATTAGGAGCGGGAATCGGGGTGCGCGGGGCGTCGACTCTACGCCATGCTCGGTGGATGCTTTGTATCCCGCTCCACGGATCTGTAGCCGCGTGGCATGCTGTGCACTTGCGGCGCATCGGTGCGTGCCGTCTCCAGGGGATCCATGCAGCCATTTACCTTTCCGCGCGGCACGCTTGTGCTGGCCTTCGTGCTGGCTTCGCTCGGTTGCGCCACTGCGCAGGCCAACGACAGCAGCTTCGGCGACGACAACGGCACGATCCAGCTGCTGCATCAGCCCGATATCAGCATGGACAAGGAAGCGCTGTTGCTCAGCGAGGAGCGCGTGCAGGTGAATTACGTGTTCACCAACCACAGCGAGCGCGCATTGAGCGTGCCGGTCGCCTTCCCGATGCCGCCGATGTATTTCGGCATGGCCGATCACAGCGAACTGACCGATTTCAAGGTGTGGGTAGACGGCAAGCCGGTGACCACCACGCGCAAGCTGGTGGTGCTGCTGGACGATGGTAGCGACATATCCAAGGCATTCGCGGCAAGCGGTTGGAGCACCGACGATATCGCCACGTTTGCCGAGTCGGGCGACGTGCCGACAGGGCGCAAGCCGTTGCCGGCGCGCTGGATCGACCAGGACCAGCAGCCACGCTTCACGCTCAGCGAGTATTTCGTCTGGCAGCAGGTCTTTCCCGCACGAGGCAGCGTGCAGATCCGCCATGTCTACGCGCCCAGTCTGTCCACCGGCGTGCCGCAGAGCAGCGCGTTCCTGCTGGAATCGTATGCCAAGAGCACCTGCATCGACCCGTCTACCAAGGCCAGCATGCAACGGCGCGAGGGCGAGAACGGACTGGGCTGGGCCAACCTGCGCTATGTACTGACCACCGGAAAGAACTGGAATGGCCCGATCAAGGACTTTCAACTAACCATCCGCAAGCAAGCCGCACGCGACATTCTCAGCGTGTGCTTCGATGGCACGTTGCAAAAGATCGATCCGCTGACCTTTCAGTTCAGGCAGGCCAACTTCGTGCCGATGCGCGATCTGGACCTGTTGTTCGTGCGTGGCGTCCAGTAGCTGGCGTGGCCAACGCGTCGCCAACTGCACGCCCACCGATTGCTGGGCGTGTCGAAGCCACGCCGCATGTCGGCTGACCGATGCCAGCAGGGCTCGCGCCCGCCGTCGGCAGGCATTGCGCAATCGAACGATGCCAGCCGACACAGGACTGGCAAGCCCAAGCGCCGGGGCGTGACCGTCTCCACAGCTGTGCACCGCACGACATCGCAGTTGTCGATATCACCATTGACCATGAGCTGATAGCTGGGCAAGGCTCGGGTATCAAGGATGCTTCGGAGCTGGCATGGCGCAACGTTTTCCCTGGCTATGGATTGGCCTGCTGATGGCATGTGCATTGATCGCAGTGCTGGCGTGGCAGAACCGACAACTGCGCGTGCAGCAGCAGTGGATGCAGACGCGCATCACTACGCCGTACGAAGGCATGTATGTGCCGCAGATCGAAGCGACCGATGCCCAAGGCAAGCGCCATTTGCTGGGTGCGCCGCAAGGGCAGGCGCAGGTACTGTTCTTTTTCACCACCACCTGCCCGTATTGTCAGCGTTCGGCACCGACCGTGGTACGGGCTGCGCGACAACTGCAGGCCAACCTGCCGGGTCGGCCGCAACTGCTGGGCGTTTGCCACTGCGATGCGGCGCAGGCCGCGCGCTATGCGCATGTGCATGGCTTCGATTTTCCGGTGGTCACGTTGACCGATCGTCGCGCGCTGATGCTGTTCCGCGCGCGCAATGTGCCGCTGCTGATGGCCATTGGTGGGGACGGGCGCGTGCGCCACTCCCATGTTGGCGTATTCGATACCACGGAGCGGGTGCAGGATCTGGTCGCCGCCTTGGGCCGCACGGATGCGCCAGCGGCTTTTGCAACGTTGAGGGAGTAATGCATGAAAAAGCGTTGGGTAAGCTTGCGCAGTGCGTTGATGGCAGCGACGTTTCTGGCCAGCACCGGCTTCGGTGCGTTCCAGGTGATGGCCGTGGACGGCGCACAGCCGAAGGCCGAATCGTGTAGTGCATGGGCCTGCAAGGCCGAGTGTCCGGAGTTTGGTGGCGATCTGGGGCAAGGCAACGTTTGCTATTGCTGCGGTTGAGTTTAGCGGCGGGGCCATCATGGCCCCGCCCTCTACGCAAGCCCAGGCACTGACGCCACGTAGTGCCGTTCGCTGGGGCCCACGTGCGCCGCTCTCAACCCAGCGCGCGGTACCTGAAATCGCGCAGCACCACCTCGCCTTGTTGCGCGGCATACACGCCCAGCTGCAGGCTCAAGAATCCACCGAAGACGTTGTGGTGGAATCCGGACACTTCCATGCGCGTAGGATGGCGCGTCCATTGCCGGCCCTCGTCGAACGAGTATTCAAAGCTCACGATGTGGCGGTCGTTGGTCAGCCGCACGCGGATGCGGCGATGGATGTTGGGCGCGCGTGCCCACACCAGCTCTTCTGAATATTCGTAGGTCTTCATGGTGTCGGCGGTGAAGCCGATACCGACGAAGGCCTTGTGGTTGTAAAACAGCAGGATGCCGCCTTCGGCATTGCCAACCAGCTCCAACGTAACCTCGGCCGCATACGCACGATCGGGCACGCCGCAGGTCAGCGGTGCGCTGTCGATCGGCGATGTGCCGGCGCAGGTGAGCGTCAACGCCTTGTTGGCGCGCCGTACGCGCGCCTGCTCGCCGGGCTTGGGCGCGTGCAGGCTCCACTGGGTGCCGAATCGGTCGGTGGAAAAATCATCTGACAATGCGAAGCCGCTCGCCGCATTCGCACTGCCGATGGCAGCGCGCGCCGGCGTGCGCAACGGTTTGGACAGGTCGCCGCCAGTGGCGCGAAACCAGCCGTCGTCGGTCCACTCGATCGGCTCCAGCAAGGTCTGCCGGCCCAGGGTCCGGAAGCCGTTTTCGTAACCGTGATAGACCAGCCACCAATCGCCGCGCGGGCCCTGCACCAGCGTGGCATGTCCGCGCGACCACCACGGCTCCTGTTCGGACAGAGTACGCACCAGCGGATTGCGCGGGCAGTGTTCCCACGGCCCGTGCACCGAGCGCGAACGCGCGGCGATGACCATGTGCCCGGTCACCGGCCCGGCGGTGCCACCGACGGCGGTGACCAGATACAGCCAACCGTTGTGCCAGGTGAGCTTGGGGCCTTCGGGGGCGAAGTTCTCCACCACCCAGTCGTCGGGATACCGCCACGGCGCGTAGGCTGGCTCTAGCTGCCCGTCGGTGGCCAGGCCGTCGTCGCGCAGGCGGATCTTGCGAATGCCGTTGACGAACAGATAGCGCTTGCCGTCTTCGCCCACGACATGGCCGGGGTCGATGCAGCCGGCGATGTCCAGATCGATCGGCGCGCTCCACGGCCCGCGAATGTCGTCGGCCCAGATCACGAAGATCGACCAGCCCTTGTCGTCGGGATTGGCCGGAATGTAGATGAAGTAACGGCCGTCGTGCTTGCACAGGTCCAGCGCCCAGATCGTGCCCAGTTCCTGGCGGAGTGCCGGGCCGATCGGGGTCCAGTTGACCAGGTCGGTGGAGTGCCACAGCACGATACCCGGGTACGAAAAGAACGACGAAAACGTCATGTAGTAGTCGTCGCCATCCTTGAGGATGGTGGGGTCCGGGTGATCGCCGGCCACGATGGGGTTGAGATAGGTGCCGTTGCCCAGGTCGGCCTTGCGCTGGCCTTCGATGCCCCGCGCGCCCTGCAGCGTGCGTGTGCATGGCGCCGCCGGGGCCTGCGCTGCAGCCGCCAATGGCGCAACCAGCGCGCCGGCTGCCAACACCTTGAACAAATCGCGCCGTGTCGTATCTGGCATGCATCAGCTTCATCGGATCAGGGCTGGTATCTAGCCTGACCCATCAGTGCGAGGCAACCGTGCAAGCCGCGTTATAGGAACTCGTGATGCGGCGTCCGGATTTTGAAATAGCTGCATCGCGCGGTTACAGCAGGCGGGACCGCGCTGACGCGCTGCACTGCGCGTGGCTGTGCTGCGGAAGCAGGCACGCCCGCGGTCGGGAGTGCACTGGCGGCGTGCGGCAGCAGGGCGATTTCTGCAGCGTATGCGGATGAGTGCTTGGATGGGCAGTCGTGTTCTACGAGAAGTGGGCCTGCTTCCTGGATCTCACGCTTTGTTACTCCATCGTCGTTACTGACGTTGCAGTAAAGAGGCATCCAGCCTGACCGGTGAATCTGGTCTAGCTGTCGACCCGCCGACCATATGACGACAGCCGCCGCGTGCAAGGCAGCAAATCACGCCGGTCACCCAATCCCGCTTGCGAAGTTCAGCTTCCCTCCTGTCATGCTGCGCTGCAGCGTGATCTGTTCATTGATGATTGCCATATTCATATGCGAACAGCCGGGCACCTGCCGGCTGGTGGACATCGAAATGCAAAGCCTCTGCCGTCCAGATGCTGCTCCCGCCTGCACCAGCCTTGCGGAGCGTGGCGCGTGAGCCGCGTGGCGCGGCAACGCCTGGGTCGCACCGACGTGCAGCTGTCGGCGCTGGGATTTGGCGCTGCACCGATCGGCAATCTGTACGCCGAGGTCGCCGAGGCAGACGCGCTGGCTGCAGTGGCGGGCGCATTCGAGGCCGGCATCCGTCACTTCGACACCGCGCCCTATTACGGCTACGGGCTCAGCGAGGCGCGCCTGGGCCGGGGCTTGGCCGGCGTGCCGCGCGATACCTACACGCTGTCGACCAAGGTTGGCCGTTGCGTCTACGACGACGCGCAGGCCGTTGCCGGGCGCGACGGTTTTGCGGTGGCCGGCCGCCGCGCCGCATTCGATTACAGCGCCGACGGCGTGCGGCGCGCGTTCGCCTCCAGCCTGGAGCGCCTGGGAACCGACTACATCGATGTGCTGCTATTGCACGACATCGGTGCGCTGACCCACGGCGACAACCACGCACACGTGCTGCAGCAGGCCTTGGAGGAGGCCTTGCCGGCCATGGCGGAGTTGAAGGCATCCGGTGCGTGCGGGGCGATCGGGCTGGGCGTCAACGAGCAGGACGTGGCACTGGAGGTGTTGCCGCGTTTCCCGCTCGACTGCGTGATGCTGGCCGGGCGCTACACGCTGCTGGAACAGCACGGCGCGCGTGCGCTGCTCGACCAGGCGCAGAGCTACGGCGTGTCGATCCTGTCTGCCGGTCCGTACAGTTCCGGCCTGCTCAGCGATGCACGCGGCCCCGGCGCCACCTATAACTACGGCCCGGTGGACACCGCCACCTTGCAGCATGCGCAGCGTCTGTATGCGGCTTGCGCGGCGTTCGAGGTGGACATCGGCGCGGCGGCCGTGCAGTTCCC